>NZ_PJBW01000001.1:0-465377 GCF_002836085.1 Olleya sp. 1-3 | reverse complement strand
ATGTATACAGGAGGTGGTTTTGATTTAGATGGGCAAACAGATGATTTTGATGCCAATCCAGGCGATGTATTACAATTCACAGCAACATACAGCTTAACACAAGCAGATATCGATGCAGGAATAGTAACCAACGAAGCAGCAACCAATGGAACCGATCCAAGTGGAGCAGCAGTAACCGATGCTTCAGATTCCGGAAATGCAGCCGATGATACAGGAAACGGTAATGATCCAACTAATACATATATTACTCAAGACGCTAGTATGAACTTGAATAAAACAGGAATATTAGTTGATGGAGGTGATGGTTTACAAGCAGGTGATACTATCGATTATACTTTCACTTTAACAAACACAGGTAATACAACTATTAATAATGTTAGTTTAAATGATCCATTATTAGGAGGTATTATTGCAGGTCCTGTTTCAGGAGATGATAATGTTGATACCATTTTAGATTTAGACGAAATCTGGATTTATAATGCAACATACGTTCTATTACAATCAGATATTGATGCAGGAATGGTTGAAAATACTGCAACTGTTTCAGGTGAAGCACCAAACGGAGCTCCAATAACAGATATATCGGATGATCCAAATAATAATGCAAATGTAGATTCTAATGGAGATGGAAACCCAGATGACCCAACAATAGTAAGTTTTGGTTGTATGCCAGATATTACTTTGTATAAGGAAGATATTTCTTTTTCAGGTAACGTTTCAAATCCAGTACCAGGAGATATTATTACTTTCGAATTTACAGCAGTAAATACAGGAAATGTAACGTTATTAAATGCAGAAATATTTGATGCTTTATTAGGTGGGTTTGTAGGAGAGTTTGAAGAGATTCTTGTTGGAGAATCATTGACAACAACACAGAGTTACACCATTACTCAAGCAGACATTGATACAGGTTATGTAATAAACACAGCTTTTATAGTAGCAGACCCTGTTGGAATTGATTGTGATGAAGTAAGAGATGTATCGCATGATAGGGATTTTGTAACAAGTGGAGTAGATTCAGATGCTGATGGGGATCCAACAAATGACCCATTAATAGATTCCGATGGAGATGGAGATCCAGATAATGATACAGAAGTATTCTTACAACAAAATCCAGTAATAGATTTAACTAAAACATTTGTGTATTTAGATACTAACGGAAATGGAGAAGTTGATTTTGGCGATCAGTTACAATACAACTTTGTTGTAGTAAATAACGGTAATGCGACTATAACTGATGTAGTAATTAATGACCCATTACTTGGAGGGATTGTTGGAGTTATAGATGTTTTAACACCTTCTGACACAGGAAACATAATAGCAACTTATAACTTAACACAATCAGATATTGACGCTGGGAATGTTACAAATACAGCAACTGCAATTGGTAATGACCCATTTGATAATGATGTGTCAGACACTGATACGGTAATCTTTACTATTGCAGACATGGCTAGTTTATCATTAATTAAAGCTGGAATTGTTATTGATACAAATGGAAATGATTTAGTAGATGCAGGAGACCAAATAGCCTACACATTTACAGTAACAAATACCGGAAACGTTACAATAACTAACATTGCTATTGACGATACTACTATAGGTATTTCAAATTTACCAGTAGTGCCTTCAATTTTGCAGCCAAACCAGACAGGTGTTGTAATTGCTAATTATACGTTAACTCAAACAGATATAGAAAATGGGGTTGTAGTCAACTCAGCAATTGCTTCTGGATTAGATGCAATGGGTAATGTATTAACGGATATTTCGGATAGTGCAAACCCAGCAGATGATACTGGCGCATTAGATGATCCTACTGTTACTGAGTTCCAAATTGCTAGGCTTTCATTATTAAAAGAAGCTGAATATTTAGACGCTAATAATAATGATATAGTAGATGAAGGCGATTCGATATATTATACATTTACTGTTATAAATACAGGAAACGTTAACCTATTTAATATAACAATTACTGATGCTCTAGTAGCAGTTGATGGTGGGCCAATTAATCTAATAGTAGGCGGAACGGACAGTACTACTTTTACTGCAATTTACAATTTGACTATTGCAGATTTACAAGCTGGGATTGTACAAAATACAGCTACAGCTATTGGTGCAGATATTAAGGGTATTATAGTAAGTGATGTGTCCGATGATCCTAACAATACTTCCGACATAGATATTAACAATGATGCAGAACCAGATGACCCAACAATTACCATATTAGATACCCAAACAGAGCTGGTTATATTTAATGAAATATCTCCAAATGGAGATGGTGATAATGATTATTTTGTAATTCAAGGTTTACAAAACTATCCTGATAACACGCTTCGTATTTATAACCGTTGGGGAAATGTTGTTTACGAAAAGTTTAGGTATCAAAATAATTTTGAAGGTGTCTCTGAAGGTAGAGCTACTGTTAAAAAAGACGACAAACTTCCCGTAGGAACGTATTATTACTTATTAGATTTAGGTGATGGATCTAACCCTAAAGCCGGTTGGTTATATATAAACAGATAGACTTTAAATAATATATTATAAAATGAAGGCGAGTAAAATCGTCTTCAAAATAATTTTAAATATGAAATTAAATTTTAAATTAATAATTGTTGCATTTTTACTTTTAGCAGGAAGCACAAGTTTTGCGCAACAAGATCCTCAGTTTACACAGTATATGTACAACACGCTATCTGTAAACTCTGCTTACGCAGGTAATAGAGGTCATTTTGCGGTAACTGGAATTCATAGGTCACAATGGATTGGTATTGATGGTGCTCCAGAATCTCAAACCTTAAGTTTTGATTCGCCTATAGGCAAAAATGTAGGATTAGGTATTTCTATAGTAAACGATAAGTTAGGACCTTCTCATGAGACCTATTTTGATGCTAATTTTTCATATTCTATAAAAACATCAGAAACCCATAAATTATCATTTGGTATTAAAGGTGGGGCAAGATTATTTGATATCGATTGGTCTAGAGGAAGACGCCAGACAAGCAATGACAACTTGTTTAATGAAAACATAAGTAGAATTTTACCAACAGTAGGTGCCGGTCTTTATTATCACGGAGAAAAAAGTTATTTGGGTGTTTCTATTCCTAACTTTTTTACAGACCAACATTATGATGACATACAACAAGCTGTTGCTGCAGAGCGTTTACACTTATTTGTAATTGGTGGTTTGATTACTGATTTAACAGAAGATATTAAGTTTAAGCCTGCTTTTCTTTTCAAGCACGTTACAGGAGCTCCAGTAATTGTTGATTTGTCTGCTAATTTTATGTTTAACGATAGGTTAATATTAGGAGCATCATACAGGTGGGATGATTCTTTTAGTGGCTTAGCAGGATTTCAAATATCTCCAAAATTATTAATTGGTTATTCGTACGATTATACCAACACAGAGCTACAACGCGTAACCAGTGGTAGTCATGAAATAATGTTACGTTTTGAGTTAATTTCTAACACAACAAAATTAAAATCTCCAAGATTTTTCTAAAAATATTTAATATGAAAAACATAGTAACTATAATTTTAATTTTTGTTTCAATATCGGGATTTGCTCAAAGTAAGTACAATAAAGCAGATCGTCTTTTTGATAAAATGTGGTATGTTGAAGCTGCATCGGAATATGAAAAATTAATAAACGATGGAGATCGGTCAATACATGTGTTACAAAAAGCAGGTGATGCTTATTACTTTAACACAAATATGGAAAGTGCTTATAAGTGGTATGAAATTTTAATTTCAGAATATTTAAATGAAATTGATCCCGAGTATATTTTTAGATTTGCACATACCTTAGAAGGTAAAGGAGAGCATAAGTTAGCTAAAAAATGGATGAAAACCTTTGCTAAACGTTCTAAGCAAAAAGACTCAAGGACACAACAATATGCTCAAAATGATATTACTATCGAAGACATTTTAAATATTGAACCACAATTCACGCTAAGAAATTTATCAATAAACACAGAAAATTCGGATTTTGGACCTATGTATTATGGAGAGCGATTAGTTTACTCTTCAGCAATTGATACATCTTATTTTCATAAAAGAACTTATAGTTGGAACGAGCAGCCGTTTTTAAATTTTCAACTGGGAAGAATTAATGCTACAGCATCAGATGTTGAGTATTTAAATGCGTTTTCAAAAGAATTAGAAACAAAATACCATGAAGCAACTTTAGCTTTTTCTCCGGATGAAAAGAAAGTCTATTTTACAAGAAATAACTTTAATGGTAAATTAGGTAGAGACGGAGAAGGTATTAACCATTTAAAATTATACAGTGCAGACTTAAATATTAGTTTAAACGAAACAGTACAATGGCATAATGTAAAAGAGTTGCCATTTAACAGCGATGATTATTCTGTTGGACATCCAACTATCAGCGAGGACGGAAAACTATTGTATTTTGTGTCAGATATGCCTGGATCTATTGGTGCAACAGATATTTATGTAGTTGATATTATAGCTGATAGTACTTATTCTCAACCTCGTAATTTAGGCCCGAAAATAAATACAGCAGGACGCGAAATGTTTCCTTTTATTACAAACAAGAAACTATATTTTGCTTCAGATGGGCATTTAGGTTTAGGAGGTTTAGATGTTTTTGAAGTTAATAATGATAACGTTTTTGAAAACCCAATAAATCTTGGAGCTCCATTAAATAGCCCCTTAGATGATTTTGCTTATATTGTTAAAGAAGATACCAATTTAGGCTTTGTGTGCTCTAATAGAGCAGGAGGAAAAGGCGATGATGATATATATTCGTTTGATAGAAATCCATCAGAAAATAGAGAGCAGGTTTCAGGTGATTGTAGCGGTTGGGTAACAGGTTATGTTTCAAATGAAGTAACAGGAGAGCGTATTGCTAATGCAACAGTGAAAATTTTCAGCGAAAGCGGAAAAGAACTAATGCAAGCACAAACTAATCTTAATGGTAATTACGCTTTTAAAAGCGATTTAGATTGTATTACGCGATATGACGTTAAAGTAAGTAAGGTGGGTTATAATCCCAACGAAAAACCTTTTATTACATCTAAAGATGGAGAAGAAACAATTGTGCCTCTTGGATTAAAAATCATTAATAAAGGTTTTTATGAAGATAGAGGTTTAGTAAAAATTAAAATTGGAATTATATATTTTGATTTAGATAAATCGTTTATTAGAAATGATGCCACAATAGAACTTAATAAAGTGGTATTAATGATGAATCAATACCCAAATATGTTAATTAATATAGAGTCTCATACAGATTCTCGTTCTCCGGACAATTATAATATTGAGTTGTCAGACCGACGTGCTAAAGAAGCAAGGGATTATATTATATCACAAGGTATTAATGCAGATCGGATTTTAAGCGCTATTGGTTATGGAGAAACACAAACAGTAAACAATTGTAAAAATGGTATACCTTGTACAGAAGCACAGCATCAACTAAATAGAAGGTCAGAATTTATTATAGTTAGAATGTAATTTAGATTAATCTGTTTAACGTTTTTACATAAAACATTGTTATGCAAATAAGAAATTAAATCCTTGCTATTTCAATAATAATAAGGGAAGTACTTTAGCATATTGATGGAAGAGAGACCACCATCAAAACCGATTCATTAATTTGAATCGGTTTTTTTGTTTTATATATGTTAAAGGGTTTCTTCTATCCATTTTTAATGTTTTTTTTTACATACCAAACAATTACTCTAATTGATTACAAGTCAGGTGATTTTATTAATATTCAATTAAAAATAAATACTAGTTAGCATATGTATCTTAAAAGTATCCAGTCCGTTTTTGTTTTGTTTATAGTGCTTCTATCTTCTTTTTTATGTACCTCTCAGAATGTTAAAAAGCTACTAAAAAAAGGTAGTATTGAAGATAAAGTGTTTAAATCAACATTTAAATATGAGCCTTACGGTAATGCTATTTTTGTTAAGGTCTTAATTAAAGGTAAAGCGTACCGTTTATTATTTGATACTGGCGCAGTTACTGCAATTTCACCTAGAATGGTGGAAGAATTAAATTTAGAGGTTATAGGTAAAGAGGAGGTTTATGATTTAGGAAACACCTCTAAAAATTTAAATTTTGTTAAAATGGATACTATAAATTTAAATGGAATTAATTTTTTTGATACCGGAGCAGCTGTGCTTGATATTGAAGCTGTAAAAGATTTTAAGTGTACAGGAATAGATGGGTTTTTAGGTGCAAATTTTATGCGGAATGCTGTTTGGGAAGTAGATATGGTAAAGCACGAGATTACATTTGCAAATACTATTGACGCTATTAGTATTCCGGAGGATGCGCCATACACTAAAATCTTTATTGGTTACGATGGGACCCCTGCAATAACAGCTTATTTAGGTAACGAAAAATTATATAGTACTATGATAGATTATGGTTATGGTGGTGGTATTTCTCTTTTTTCGTACGATTTTAAAAAACTAAGAGAAGAAAATGCTGATATTAAATATGTCAAATCTATTGGCGGAAGCACTGTAGCGGGAGTATACGGAGATATAAAAACGTCAACTACTTATAAAGCAATTGTTGATAGTTTTAAAACAGGTGATTTTGAGGCACCAAGTACCCTGATGTCTTTTGGGCAATTTGGTTCAAGGACTATCGGTGCAGGATTTTTAAAAAATTACAGAGTGGTTTTAAGTTGGAAAGATCGTAAAGCATGGTTTATTGAAAATAAGATATCAGATGACCAAATTATATTTAGTGGTCATGGTTACGGAATTAGACTTGAAAATGAATCCGTTTTTATCAGTTCAATTTCTGAAAATTCAGAAGCGGAAGAAAAAGGCCTTAAAATTAATGATAAAATTTTAAGCGTAAACGATGTAGATTTTACAAAAGTGACGGATCAAAAATGGTGTGAGATTCTAAGTACTAACCGTCCTGACAAGGTTAAACTTGTCATCCAAAGGGATACAAAGCAATTAACTGTAGCGCTGGAAAAAAAGGTTTTATTAAGCAATTAATTCACTTTTTTTATTATCCTCAAGATCTATAAATACTTTTTTATAGAAATTGAATAAAATTAAACATCTTGGGTGTCATAATAAATACTATTTAAAACGTTGATTGTCAATTAATTAAACTATTATTTTGTAGCCTGAATTTAGTCTGTGTTTTAAAAACAGACTAGCTATAAAAGGTCAAACCTCTACTTTAGATTATTATTTAAATAGAAGTAGACCATAAATGGAATTAAACAAATACAGTAAAACAGTCACTCAAGATCCAACGCAGCCAGCTGCTCAAGCTATGTTGCACGCTATTGGATTAACTAAAGAAGATTTTTTTAAACCAATCATTGGTATTGCAAGCACAGGTTACGAAGGTAATCCTTGTAATATGCATTTAAATGATTTAGCAAAATTGACAAAAGAAGGGACTAAAAACGAAGACATTATTGGTCTTATTTTTAATACTATCGGTGTTAGTGACGGTATTTCTATGGGGACACCAGGTATGCGCTACTCATTACCATCTCGAGATATTATTGCAGATTCTATGGAAACTGTAGTACAAGCCATGAGTTATGATGGTTTAATTACAGTTGTCGGTTGCGATAAGAATATGCCAGGTGCATTAATTGCAATGATTAGATTAAATCGCCCAAGTATTTTAGTATACGGTGGTACAATAGATTCTGGTTGTCATAACGGACAAAAACTAGATGTCGTCTCTGCTTTTGAAGCTTGGGGAAGTAAGGTTGCCGGAACTATGGAAGAGACGGAGTACCAAAGCATTGTTGAAAAAGCGTGTCCTGGAGCAGGAGCTTGTGGTGGGATGTACACTGCAAACACAATGGCTTCGGCTATTGAAGCTTTAGGGATGACCTTGCCTTTTAACTCGTCTAACCCAGCATTAAGCGATGCTAAAAAAGCCGAATCTGTAAAAGCAGGAGAAGCGATGCGTGTGTTGTTAGAAAAAGACATCAAGCCATCAGATATTATTACTCGTAAATCTCTTGAAAACGCGGTTAGATTAGTTACTATTTTAGGAGGTTCCACAAATGCAGTACTTCACTTTTTAGCAATTGCAAGAGCTGCAGATATTGATTTCACTTTAAAAGATTTTCAAAAAATAAGCGATACTACACCATTTTTAGCAGATTTAAAACCTAGCGGAAAATACTTAATGGAAGATGTACACGCTGTTGGAGGAATTCCTGCAGTATTAAAATACCTTTTAAAGAAAGGTTTAATTCATGGGGATTGTTTAACCGTTACAGGAAAAACAATTGCAGAAAACTTATTAGATGTTGCTGACTTAAAAGAAGGTCAAGACGTTATAAGACCAATCGAGAAACCTATTAAAATCTCTGGCCATTTACGTATGCTTTATGGTAATCTAGCAACGGAAGGAAGTGTTGCTAAAATTACAGGAAAAGAAGGTCTAAGTTTTATTGGTAAAGCCAAAGTGTTTGAAGGCGAATATGCTGCAAATGATGGGATAAGAGATGGGTTAGTAGAAAAAGGAGATGTTGTTGTCATAAGATATGAAGGTCCAAAAGGAGGTCCAGGAATGCCAGAAATGTTAAAACCAACTGCTGCAATTATGGGAGCAGGTTTGGGTAAAGATGTCGCACTAATTACAGATGGACGTTTTTCTGGAGGGACACATGGTTTTGTTGTTGGACATATTACGCCTGAAGCACAAGAAGGTGGAACTATCGCTTTTGTAAAAGATGGCGATATGATTACTATCGATGCAGAAACAAATAGTATTGTTTTGGAAGTTTCAGAAGAAGAATTACAAAAAAGAAGACAATCATGGAAAGCACCAGATTTAAAATTTAAAAGAGGGGTGTTGTATAAATATGCTAAAACCGTTTCGTCTGCATCAAAAGGATGTGTGACTGACGAGTTTTAGATAGAACACAATTGAAAATAAGAAATCACTCTGAGTAAAGTCTCTGCTGAGCGCAGTCGAAGTATCGAAGAGTCTCTGTATAGAAAAATATAATGATCCTAACAAGATTAATATGGATACAAAAACAATAAAAAAAGAAACAAACACAACGCAAACTACAGAGCGTATTTCTGGTAGTGAAGCAGTTATCAGATGTTTGTTAGCCGAAGGAGTTGATATCCTTTACGGTTATCCTGGAGGAGCAATCATGCCTGTTTATGACGAGCTTTATAAGTACCAGGACAAAATTCATCATGTATTAACACGACATGAGCAAGGTGCAACACATTCAGCACAAGGTTATGCGCGTATTTCTGGTAAAGTGGGTGTTGCAATTGCAACGTCGGGACCAGGAGCTACAAACTTAATTACAGGTATCGCAGATGCACAAATAGATAGCACACCAATGGTCTGCATTACGGGGCAAGTAGCTTCGCATTTATTGGGTAGTGATGCGTTTCAGGAGACGGATATCGTGGGTATATCTACTCCAGTTACAAAATGGAATTGTCAGGTTACCAAAGCCTCTCAGATTCCAGAAGCAATGGCTAAAGCCTTTTATATTGCAAGAAGTGGACGCCCAGGACCCGTTTTGATAGATATTACAAAGGATGCTCAGTTTGAAGAATTCGATTTTAAATACGAAAAATGTAAAGGTGTCAGGAGTTATATTCCTGTTCCAGAATTAAATATAGCTTCAGTTGAAGCTGCTGCAAAACTTATTAATTCAGCAAAAAAGCCAATGATTGTTTGGGGGCAGGGTGTGTCTTTAGGTCAGGCTGAAGCCGAATTTAAGGCAGTCGTGGAAAAAGCAGGAATCCCTTCGGCTTGGACTATTTTAGGTGCAGGAGCAATACCAACCGCTCATCCTTTAAATATTGGTATGGTTGGTATGCACGGTAATTATGCGCCAAATGTATTAACTAACGACTGTGATGTATTAATTGCAATCGGAATGCGATTTGACGATCGTGTAACCGGAAGTTTATCTACGTATGCTAAACAGGCAAAAGTGATTCATTTTGAAATTGATCCTGCCGAAATAGATAAAAATGTAAAAACAGAAGTAGCTGTTTTAGGTGATTCTAAAGAAAGTTTAGCTGCCTTATTACCGCTTTTAGAAGAAAAAACATATCCAGAATGGCATCAAAAATTCAAGGATTTATATGCTATTGAATATGAAAAAGTAATAAAACATGACTTATATCCTACAAAGGAAGGATTGACGATGGCAGAGGTGTTAAAAGAAATTAATAGTCAAACTAAAGGTGATGCAGCCATTGTGACAGACGTTGGTCAGCATCAAATGATTGCTTGTAGATATGCTAATTTCAACAAAACCAGAAGTAACATTACGTCCGGAGGCTTAGGGACAATGGGCTTTGGCTTACCTGCTGCAATTGGAGCAAAAATGGCAGCTCCGGATCGTGAGGTAATTTCAATCTCAGGAGATGGTGGTTATCAAATGACCATTCAAGAATTAGGTACTATTTTTCAGCAAAAAGCAGGTGTTAAAATAGTGGTTTTAAATAATGAGTTTTTAGGTATGGTTAGACAGTGGCAACAACTGTTTTTTGATAAACGTTATGCCTCAACCGAAATGACAAATCCAGACTTTGTTGCTATTGCTAAAGGTTATTCTATACCAGCAGAGAAAGTAACAAAACGAGAAGATTTAAGGGACGCAGTTGCTAAAATGATAAGCACCGATGGGCCTTATTTTTTAGAAGTTTGTGTAGAAAAAGAAGGAAATGTATTCCCAATGATACCAACAGGAGCATCAGTTTCAGACGTAAGATTAGAGTAATATGAGCACAGAAAAACAATTATATACAGTATCTGTTTATACTGAAAACAATATAGGGTTGTTGAATAGGATTTCAGCAATATTCCAAAGAAGACATATTAATATAGAGAGCTTAAACACGTCTCCTTCAGAAATTGAGGGCGTGTCTAGATTTACTATAGTAGTAAATATGTCCGAAGATAATATCAAGAAAATTATTGGTCAGATAGAAAAGCAAGTCGAGGTTATTAAAGCCTATTATCATACAGAAGATGAGATTATTTACCAAGAGTCTTGCATCTTTAAAATGAGATCAGCTTTGTTATTTGACGAGCGTTCAATTCAGAATATAATCAAAGAAAGCAACGCAAGAATTGTAACGGTAAATCGCGATTTTTTTGTGATTGAAAAATCAGGACGTAAAGAAGAGATCGAATTACTACATAGAGAGTTAAGTGCTTTTGGAATCATGCAATTTACACGTTCAGGACGTATTGCAGTATCTAAAGAAGAAATGAAAATATCAACAATGCTAGAAGCATTCCAACATTAAAAAAACAAGACAATGTCAAATTACTTTAACACATTATCATTAAGAAATCAATTAGATCAATTAGGTAAATGTAGATTCATGGATGCTTCAGAGTTTGAAGATGGTGTAAATGCATTAAAAGGGAAAAAAATTGTAATTGTTGGTTGCGGTGCACAAGGTTTAAACCAAGGTTTAAACATGAGAGATTCTGGTTTGGATATTTCGTACACATTAAGACAGGTTGCAATTGATGAGCAACGCGAGTCTTTTAAAAACGCAAATTCTAACGGATTTACTGTTGGGACTTATGACGAGTTAATTCCTACTGCAGATTTAGTATTGAATTTAACACCAGATAAGCAACATACAAACGTAGTAAAAGCGATAATGCCTTTAATGAAAAAAGGCGCGACATTAAGTTATTCTCACGGATTTAATATTGTTGAAGAAGGGACTCAGGTAAGAGAGGATATTACTGTTATTATGGTTGCTCCAAAGTGTCCAGGAACAGAAGTTAGAGAAGAATATAAACGGGGGTTTGGTGTGCCAACATTAATTGCTGTACATCCAGAAAACGATCCAGAAAATAAAGGTTGGGCTCAGGCAAAAGCTTATGCTGCTGCTACTGGAGGGCATCGTGCAGGTGTGTTAGAATCGTCTTTTGTTGCTGAGGTAAAAAGTGATTTAATGGGAGAGCAAACCATTTTATGTGGTTTACTTCAAACAGGAGCAATTTTGTCATTCGATAAAATGGTTGCAGAAGGTATTGAACCTGGTTATGCTGGAAAATTAATCCAGTTTGGTTGGGAAACAATTACTGAAGCGTTAAAACATGGTGGAATTACAAACATGATGGACCGTTTATCTAATCCAGCAAAAGTAAAAGCATACCAATTATCTGAAGAATTAAAAGATATCATGCGTCCTTTGTTTGAAAAGCATATGGATGATATTATCTCTGGTCATTTCTCAGAAACAATGATGGAAGATTGGGCAAATGATGATGTAAATCTTTTAAAATGGAGAGCTGCAACAGGCGAAACTGCTTTTGAGAAAACAGCATTAACATCAGATCACATTTCTGAGCAAGAGTATTTTGATCACGGGACGTTATTAGTAGCATTTGTGAAATCTGGTGTAGAATTAGCTTACGAAACGATGGTAAGTGCGGGGATTATTGAAGATTCTGCGTATTACGAGTCGCTTCATGAGTTGCCATTAATAGCGAATACAATTGCTAGAAAAAAATTATTTGAAATGAACAGAGTTATTTCGGATACTGCAGAATATGGTTGTTATTTATTTGACCATGCTTGTAAACCGTTATTAACTGATTTTATGAAAACGGTTAAAACAGACATAATTGGCAAATCATTTTCTGTAACAACAGGAGTTGATAATATCGAATTAATAGCAGTAAACGATGCGATTAGAAATCATCCAATCGAAGCAGTCGGAAAACGATTAAGAGCTGCGATGACAGCAATGAAGATTATAAAATCAGATGTTAAAACAGAAGCATCAGTTTTAGCATAATAACTAATTAGCTTGTCACACTGAGCGCAGTCGAAGTGTTTCATTTATAAAACAAAAATATTTCCACTGTCGTGGGAAATAAACATGGAAGAAACCAAAACAACATACAGGCCTACTTTAGAAGCTGTTGAGGCTGCTGCCGAAAAATTAAGAGGAGTTGCAACTGTAACTCCTTTAATTTCAAACATGCGATATTCAAAGCAATTTGAAGCAAACATCATGTTTAAACGCGAAGACTTACAGCAAGTACGTTCCTATAAAATTAGAGGTGCTTACAATAAAATGTCATCTTTAACTGAAGCTGAAGCTGAAAAAGGAATTGTATGTGCAAGTGCTGGAAACCATGCACAAGGAGTGGCCTTATCTTGTAAATTGTTAAAAATAAAAGGCACCATTTTTATGCCTTCTCCAACACCAAATCAAAAGGTGGAACAGGTTAAAATGTTTGGAGAAGATTATATAGAGGTGGTTTTAGTAGGCGATACGTTTGATGATGCTTATCATGCAGCAATGGAAGATTGCGAGCGTTTAAACAAAGCGTTTATCCATCCATTTAATGATAAAAAAGTTATTGAAGGTCAAGCAACAGTCGGTTTAGAGATTATAGATCAAACGGAGTTTCACCCAATAGATTACGTTTTTGTACCTATTGGTGGTGGAGGTTTGTCTTCAGGATTATCCTCTGTTTTTAAGTTGTTATCGCCACAGACAAAAATTATAGGTGTAGAGCCAAAAGGCGCACCTTCGATGTTGACGTCAATAAGAAATAATAAAAACACCGAGTTAGAAGAGATTGATAGTTTTGTAGATGGTGCTGCGGTTAAGCGTGTTGGTGATTTAAATTTTGCTATTTGTAAAGAGACATTACATCGTGTGGTTACTGTAGATGAAGGTAAGATTTGCCAAACCATTTTAGATTTATACAATAAAGAAGCGATTGTAGCAGAGCCTGCAGGGGTTTTAAGTTTATCTGCTTTAGAGTATTTTAAAGAAGAAATTAAAGGTAAAAATGTAGTTTGTGTTATAAGCGGAAGTAATAATGATATCACGCGTACGGCAGAAATTAAAGAACGTGCGCTATTACATGCCGATTTAAAGCACTATTTTATTGTTAAGTTTCCACAGCGTTCAGGAGCATTAAGAGATTTTGTTGTTGATATTTTAGGTGATACAGATGATATTACTCATTTTGAATATACTAAAAAAGCAAACCGCGAAAATGATGTTGCTGTGGTTGGAATTGAGTTGAAATCTCCAAACGATTTAGAGCCATTAATTACTAAAATGAAGCGTCATAATTTTTATGGAGATTATCTAAATGATAAGCCTGATTTATTTCAGTTTTTAGTGTGATTTTGATAATTATGACCTTAAATACTTTCAAATTCGTAAAAATTCATCAAAAATGACACAAAATCAACTTTTGTATCAAATTAAATTATACGTTTGTACCATGTTTACAACACTAAATAAAAACGAAAGACCCACAAGTTTGCTATTACGCAGACGACGTCGCTAATACGCATACTTCAAGCTTTTAGTTAATAGTTTTTATTTTTTTTCAGACAGTGAACAATTCAACACAAATATTTCCTTTTTTAAATACAGTTATTAGAAATAATAACAGGATAACCCTACGTCCAATTTTCCGTCGTCGCCCTTAGGGTGTACTTCTATTTATAGAACTAAGGTGAGTCCGGTTCTGCTTTCAAAAACAAAAATTATCACATTTTTTAATTTAAAATTCAATTACAATGGAAATTGTTATTGCTGATAAATCGCATAGTATTTACGCAGATATTATTTGTAACACTATTGCTGATGCTGCTCAAGTTAGAGGAACTGGTATTGCAAAACGTAAGCCTGAATACATCATTACCAAAATGGAAAATGGTAATGCTGTTATTGCTTTAGAGGGCGATAAATTTGCAGGCTTTTGTTATATCGAACAATGGGGTCATGGCAAATTTGTAGCCAATTCTGGATTAATTGTACATCCAGATTTTAGAAACATTGGCTTAGCTAAACAGATCAAACAGAAAATATTCGAGCATTCTAGAACCAAGTTTCCGGAGGCTAAAGTATTTAGTATTACTACAGGTTTAGCAGTTATGAAGATGAATAGTGATTTAGGTTATAAACCTGTTACGTTTTCAGAATTAACAGACGATCAATCCTTTTGGAATGGCTGTCAGACCTGCAAAAACTTTGATGTTTTGACAAGAACAGAGCAAAAAATGTGCTTATGTACAGGTATGTTGTATGATCCTTCTAAAAAGGAAGCAACAAAACCAACAGTAAATAATCATGATAAAAAAGTATGGACCAGATTGAAAAATATAAAACAATCCATGTTCCTTAAAAAAGAAAAGAATGAAAAATAAAGGCAAATTAGTAATAGCATATAGTGGTGGATTAGATACATCCTATTGCGCAGTAAGTTTAAGTAGAGCAGGTTACGATGTGCACGCGGTAAGTGTAAATACGGGTGGCTTTTCTGATGCAGAAATTCAAACCATTGAAGCTAATGCATATAAAATGGGTGTGTCAACTTATAAAAACATTGACGCAATTGCCTCGTATTATGATAAAGTGATTAAGTATTTAATCTTCGGAAATGTTTTGAAGAATAACACCTATCCTTTATCTGTAAGTGCAGAGCGTATTATTCAGGCAATCGAAATTATCGAATATGCTAAAAGTATTGATGCGGAATATATCGCACACGGAAGCACAGGAGCAGGAAACGATCAAGTGCGTTTTGATATGATTTTTCAAACCTTGGCGCCACATATTAAAATTATCACGCCCATTAGAGATGGAAGTTTAAGCAGACAACAAGAAATTGATTACTTAAAAGAAAACGGTATTGAAGCTTCTTGGGAAAAGGCAAAGTATTCTGTTAATAAAGGACTTTGGGGGACTAGTGTTGGTGGAGAAGAAACATTAACATCAGAAAAACCATTACCAGAAACGGCATTTCCATCACAATTAAAACATGCCGAAGAAGAGAAAGTAACATTAACTTTTTTAAAAGGAGAATTGGTTGCTGTTAACGGAATTAAAAACAATCCGGAAATTAATATTGAAGTCTTAAACAACTTAGCATCTGCTTATGCAATTGGTAGAGATATTCATGTTGGCGATACAATAGTTGGTATTAAAGGACGTGTTGGATTTGAAGCAGCAGCTGCTTTGGTGATTATAAAAGCACATCATTTATTAGAAAAGCATACACTAACAAAATGGCAATTACAGCACAAAGATTATATGTCAAATTTCTACGGAATGCATTTGCATGAAGGGCAATATTTAGACCCTGTAATGCGCGACATGGAAGCCTTTTTACAAAGCAGCCAAGACAAAGTATCGGGAGATGTTTTTGTGGCCTTAAAACCATACCATTTTACTGTAGACGGAATCAGTTCTAAGCATGATTTAATGAATGCAAAGTTTGGAAGTTATGGCGAAGAAAATAAAGGTTGGACGGCTGAAGAAGCTAAAGGCTTTATCAAAATAGTTGGTAATCAAAATAAGATTTATCAACAAGTAAATTCTTGATTTTAGTCATGCTGAACGTGTTTCAGTATCTCAAAAATGATAATTAAAGCAAATTATTATTCTGTGTCACACTGAGCGCAGTCGAAGTGTTAAGCGAAGAATGGTAAAGTAAAAGAATCAAAATGAAAAAATTAGAAATAGGAATTATTGGAGGAGCAGGTTATACAGCTGGAGAACTTATTAGATTGTTGTTAAATCATCCAAAAGCTAACATCAATTTTATTTACAGTACCTCTAATGCTGGAAATAAGATATATAAAGTACACCAAGATTTAATTGGTAGTACAGATTTGGAGTTTTCAAGTAAAATTAACTCAAAAGTAGACGTGTTGTTTTTGTGTTTAGGTCACGGAAATTCTAAAGCATTTTTAGAGAACAATTCATTTTCTACTGAAACTAAAATTATTGATTTAAGTAATGATTTCAGATTAACTAAAGACGCCATTTTTGAAGGAAAAACGTTTGTTTATGGTTTGCCGGAATTGAATAAAAAAGCGATTAAAAAAGCGAATTACATTGCAAATCCAGGGTGTTTTGCATCTGCTATTCAGTTAGCATTATTGCCTTTAGCTAAAGCTGAAGTTTTACAAAACGATTTACATGTTAATGCAGTTACAGGAGCAACAGGAGCAGGAACATCGTTATCTGCAACTACGCATTTTACGTGGCGAGATAATAACTTTTCGCATTATAAGGCTTTTACGCATCAACATTTAGGAGAGATTAATCAATCGGTGAAACTGTTGCAATCTAACTTTAAGTCAGACATCAACTTCATGCCAAATCGCGGTGATTTTTCTAGAGGAATTTTTGCTACGCTTTACACCAAGTTTTCAGGAAGTTTGGAAGACGCAAAAGCATTGTATAGCGAATTTTATAAAGATGCTGCTTTTACTGTAGTTTCGGATGATGAGATTCATTTAAAACAAGTAGTAAATACCAATAAGTGTATTCTTCATTTACATAAACATGAAGACAAATTATTGGTGACAAGCATTATTGATAATTTATTGAAAGGCGCTTCGGGACAAGCTGTTCAAAACATGAATTTAATGTTTGGTTTTGATGAAACAGAAGGTTTAAAACTAAAAGCAACTTATTTTTAAAAGTACAGCTGCTGCGTTAGCGGTTGAAGTGGCATCCTTTTTTGACGTCAGTTCGAGTGAATTTGTGAAGCATGAGCAAATTTGTATCGAGAACAAGGCAAAAAAGATATAACGGAAAACGCGACCCTTGTGGTAACGCCCAAACAATATAAAATTATGAAAATAGCAATTATAGGAACAGGAAACTTAGGAAAGTCCATCGCAAAAGGATTGATAACCAATAATGCCATTACTAGTTTGTATTTAACCAAACGGAATTTGGAAGACATTCAAGAATTTGATGGTTATAAAAATGTGCATTTAACGACGGATAATACCGAAGCTGTAAGGCAATCTGATATCATCATTTTTGCAGTGCAACCAGCGCATTTTGAGCAAATATTGAATGACATTAAGCCGGAATTAACAGAGAAGCACGTCTTGATTTCGACCATTACAGGTTTTCTAATTCCTAAGATTGAAGCGCAAGTTGGAGCAGATAAATTTATTATTCGTGCGATGCCGAATACTGCGATTGCAGTTGGTAAATCCATGACGTGTTTGTGTAGTAATGTGCAAGGTGCAAAACGTATTAAAATCGCTGAGGCTATTTTTAACCGTTTAGGACATTCGTTAAGTATTCCGGAAAGTCAAATGCAAGCAGCCACTGTGGTTTGTGCGAGTGGTGTTGCGTTTTGGATGCGTTTAATTAGAGCGACAACACAAGCTGCTATTCAGTTAGGGTTTGATGCTAAAGAAGCGCAAGAATTAGCGATGTATACTAGTGAAGGCGCTGCGAGCTTATTGATTACCAATGGGAATCATCCAGAAGAGGAAATAGATCGTGTAACCACGCCAAAAGGGTGTACGATTGAAGGTTTGAATGAGATGGAACACAAAGGATTGAGTTCGTCTTTAATACAAGGTATGATTGCCTCGTTTAACAAGATTAGTAACATTAAAGAAGAGCAGATATGAGTTTATTTAACGTGTATCCTTTATTCGATATCACACCTGTAAAGGCAGATGATGTCTTTGTTTTTGATGAAAATAACACCAAATATCTAGATTTATATGGTGGACATGCAGTGATTTCTATTGGGCATTCTCATCCAAAATACGTGGCTGCCATTTCTGATCAAGTAGCCAAATTAGGATTTTATAGCAACTCGATTCAGAATCCATTACAAGTACAATTAGCCGACAAGTTAGAGCAGTTATCTGGTTGTAAAAACTACGAGTTGTTTTTATGTAATTCTGGTGCAGAAGCCAATGAAAATGCTTTAAAACTGGCGTCATTCCATAACGGAAAGAAAAAAGTAGTTGCTTTTAAAAATGGTTTTCATGGTCGTACATCAGCAGCAGTTGCGGCAACAGATAATACGAAGATTATTGCGCCAATTAATGCACAGCAAGAGGTTGAAATTCTAGAATTAGGAGACTTGGAAGGTGCGGAAAAAGCACTAGCTAAAAACGATGTTTGTGCAGTAATTATTGAGTGTATTCAAGGTGTTGGAGGGTTAGACGAAAGTACTGCAGCGTTTTACGAAGGTGTCGATGCATTATGTAAAAAATACAATACGTGTTTTATTACAGATGAGGTGCAATCTGGTTTTGGAAGAACTGGCGATTTCTTCGCGTTTCAGAAATATAATGTGACTCCAGATATTATTTCGATTGCCAAAGGTATGGGAAATGGGTTTCCGATTGGTGGTATTTTAATTCATCCAGACATTAAAGCATCTTTTGGTTTGTTAGGAACCACTTTTGGTGGAAATCATTTAGCATGTGTAGCTTCTTTGACGGTTTTAGAAGTTATTGAAGAAGAGCATTTGATGCAAAATGCTAAAGATATCTCAGCTTATTTTATTGAAAAAGCAAAAGGAATTTCGGCAATTAAAAACATAAAAGGACGTGGTTTAATGTTAGGGTTGGAATTTGATTTTCCGATTGCAGAACTACGTAAAAAGCTAATTTTTGAACATAAAATATTTACAGGAAGTGCGAAGAATCCTAATTTATTACGAATTCTTCCGCCTTTAACCATCAAAAAAGAACATGTCGATTTGTTTTTTGAGGCTTTAAAAAGTGAGTTGCAAGGGTAGCTTGAGTAGCGTCATTCTGAACTAGTTTCAGAATCACATAATAATGAGAAGTTGAAATAAATTCAGCTTGACGAGAGTTGTGGATACATGAAAATAAGTGTTTGTAATAGCAGTTATATTGAGCATTAAATGCTTAGAAAGAAGAACTAAATAGCTACGTCATTCTGGACTAGTTTCAGAATCACATAACAGTGAGAAGCTGACATAAATTCAGCTTGACGAGAGTTGTGGATACATGAAAATAAGTGTTTGTAATAGCAGTTATATTGAGCATTAAATGCTTAGAAATAAGAATTAAATAGCAACGTCATTCTGAACTAGTTTCAGAATCACATAACAGTGAGTAGTTGAAATGAATTCAGTAAGATTAAAGTAATAAATAGATGAAAAAGTATACAGAAATAAAAGACATATCAAATCTTCAAGAAACCATAAAGGACGCAATTTTACTAAAAAATAATCCTTTTGAATTTCAAGATTTAGGAAACCATAAAACATTAGTTATGCTGTTTTTTAATTCCAGTTTACGAACGCGATTAAGTACAGAAAAGGCTGCAAAAAACTTAGGAATGGAGGTGATGATTTTAAACGTAAATGACGCTTGGAATTTAGAGTTTGAAGATGGAACAATCATGAATGCAAACACGACAGAACACATTAAAGAGGCTGCACAAGTGATTTCTCAATATGGAGATGTGATTGCGGTTAGAGCGTTTCCTAGTTTAACCGATAAACAAAAAGATGAAAGTGAGTTTGTAATGAACAGCTTTGTAAAATACGCTACAGTACCAATTGTGAATATGGAAAGTGCTACAGCGCATCCTTTACAAGCATTGGCAGATGCAATTACCATTACCGAATTAACAGAAAAGCCAAAACCTAAAGTAGTCTTGTCTTGGGCTCCACATCCAAAAGCGTTGCCACAAGCAGTTGCGAATTCGTTTGTAGAAATGATGCAAAATATGGATGTCGATTTAACCATTACACATCCTAAAGGTTATGAATTGAGTGAAGCAATCACAAAAGGCACACCAATAAATCACAATCAAGAAGAAGCATTAAAACATGCAGATTTTGTCTATGTGAAAAATTGGAGTAGTTATAATGACTATGGAAAAGTACTTAGTCAAGATGAAAGCTGGATGATGACTAAAGCGAAATTAGGAAACGCAAAATTCATGCATTGTTTGCCTGTAAGACGAAATGTGGTTGTGGAAGATGCGGTTTTGGATAGTGAGCAATCAGTGGTTATTCAGCAAGCAAATAATAGGACTTTTGCTGCACAAATTGTTTTGAAACAGATTTTGGAGGAATTATAAACGTCATTGCGAATGAGGAACGATTGAAGCAATCTTTTAATTGAAACAGATTACATAGTCAAACAGATTTCATTACAGCATCACACAACTAGTAAATAATGAGACTCTGAAACAAGTTCAGCTTGACGACTGAAGATTTAAAGTAAGTAACAAGTTGATGTTAACCCGTCACGTCATACTGAATTCATTTCAGTATCACATCAAAATAAGAATAAGCATGAAAACACTAAAAATCATAAAAATTGGAGGAAACATCATCGATGATGATAACGCCTTACAGCAATTCCTAAAAGCATTCGCTACTATAGATGCTCCTAAAATCTTAGTGCATGGTGGTGGGAAATTAGCAACCAAATTGGCGCAAAAAATGCAAGTTGAGGTTAAAATGATTGACGGAAGACGAGTAACCGATCAAGTGACTTTAGATATTATTACAATGGTGTATGCTGGAAAAATTAATAAAACTATAGTCGCACAATTACAAGCCAACAATTGTAATGCTATTGGTTTTTCTGGAGCGGATGGCAACACAATAGTTTCAGATTTAAGACCATCAAAACCTATCGATTATGGTTTTGCTGGGGATGTTAAACACGTAAATACTGAAACGTTAGAAATTCTTTTAAATAATGAAATTACACCTGTGTTTTGTGCGATTACTCATGATAAAAACGGACAATTACTGAACACAAATGCAGATACGATTGCTTCGGAATTAGCAATAGGTTTTGCTTCAATATATAAAACGGAATTATATTATTGCTTCGAAAAAAACGGAGTTTTAGAAAATGTAAATAATGACGATTCTGTTATCGAAAACATCAACACAGAAACCTATCAACCGTTAATTGAAAATGATATTATTTATGAAGGCATGCTGCCAAAATTAAATAACTGTTTTCATGCTGTAAATAATCAAGTACAAAAAGTTTGTATTGGTAAATCAGAAATGCTTTTCGATAAAAATAATAAACACACAACCATTACCAAATGATAGAAAAACTAACAACAAGAGCAATTGCTTTATTAAAACAATTGATAGAAACGCAGTCGTTTTCTTCAGAAGAAGGACCAACAGCAGCGCATATTGAGCAATGGTTTGTGCAACAGGATATTCCTTTTAAAAGAACCAATCATAATGTTTGGGCAACCAATAAATATTTTGACGAGAGCAAACCAACGCTATTATTAAACTCGCATCATGATACGGTAAAACCAAATAATGGTTATACAAAAGATCCTTTTAAAGCCATTGTTGAAGATGGAAGATTATATGGTTTAGGAAGTAATGATGCTGGAGGATGTTTGGTGAGTTTGTTAGCAACGTTTGCCTATTTCTATAGCAGAGAAAATCTAAATTTTAATCTGGTTATTGTCGCTTCCGCTGAAGAAGAAAGCAGTGGAGAAAATGGATTAAATAGTATGTTAAGTGTTATTCCAAAAGTAGACGTCGCTATTGTTGGAGAACCAACTTTAATGAATTTAGCTGTTGCTGAAAAAGGCTTAGTTGTGTTTGATGCAATCGTAAAAGGAACGCCTAGTCATGCTGCGCATCCAAATCATGATAATGCTATTTATAATACCATTCCAGTTTTAGAATGGTTTAAAAATCACATGTTCGATAAAAGTTCGGAAGCTTTAGGAGAGGTAAAGTTGACTGTTACGCAAATAAACGCAGGTAAGCAACACAATGCAGTGCCAGCAGATGTGAAATTAGTGCTAGATGTTCGTGTGAACGATAAATATTCCAATCAAGAAATTGTCGATATTCTACAAAAGGAAGCGCCTTGTGATAGTATTATTCCGCGTAGCATAAAATTAAATTCGTCGTCCATTCCTATCGATCATCCTTTGGTAATTGCAGGACTTGAAATAGGAAGAAGCACTTACGGTTCGCCAACTTTATCAGATCAAGCAGTATTAAGTTGTCCTTCCTTAAAATTAGGTCCAGGAGATAGTACACGTTCACATTCGGCTGACGAGTTTATTTACGTGAATGAGATTGAAGAAGGGATTAAAATATATATTGAATTATTAGAAAAAGTATTGTAAGATTTTCGTCAGTTTGAGTGTTTCGACAATAAGGAGAAATGTATCGAAAACAAGAAAATACTTCTCGATACAATTCTGATAAAAAAATCAGAATCACTCGAAGTGACGAAGAACAAATCAACAGATAAACTAAAGATTATGAAACTCTGGGACAAAGGAATAAGTATCGATAAAAAAATAGAACAATTTACCGTTGGAAACGATAGAGAAATTGATATGCATATTGCAAAGTACGATGTGCAAGCATCGTTAGCGCATGCAATAATGTTGGAGTCTATTGGCATTATTTCTTCGGAAGAATTGCAACAATTAAAAAATGGTTTGCACGCTATTGCGGAAACTATAGAAAACGGAACCTTTGTTATTGAAGAATCCTTTGAAGATGTGCATTCTAAAATTGAATATGAGCTGACTAAAACTTTAGGAGATGTCGGAAAGAAAATCCATACCGCACGTTCTAGAAACGATCAAGTTTTAGTTGCGCTTCAGCTTTATTACAAGGAGAATTTAAAAGAAATTAATACGAAGACAAAAACGTTTTTTGATACCCTTTTAGGTTTGGCGGAAACTCATAAAGACGCTTTACTTCCAGGTTATACCCATTTACAAGTAGCTATGCCATCTTCTTTTGGATTGTGGTTTTCTGCTTATGCTGAGGTTTTAATTGATGATGTATACTTGCTAGATGCAGCATTAAAAACCGTAGATCAAAATCCATTAGGTTCTGCAGCAGGTTACGGAAGCTCGTTTCCTATTGATCGAGAATTAACGACTAAAGAATTAAGGTTTTCAACCTTAAAATACAACGTTGTTGCTGCGCAAATGAGTAGAGGAAAAAGCGAACGAACAATCGCTTTAGCTTTAGGAAGTGTGTGTAATACTTTAGCGCGTTTTGCAATGGATATTTGTGTGTATAATAGTCAAAATTTCGGCTTTATTGCCTTTCCGGATGAGTTAACGACGGGGAGTAGTATTATGCCACATAAAAAGAATCCTGATGTGTTTGAATTAATCCGTGGGAAAGCCAATAAAATACAAGCTTTGCATACTGAAATGGTTTTAATTACTAATAATTTACCAAGTGGTTACCATAGAGATTTTCAGTTGTTAAAGGAAAATATAATTGCAGCAATTGAAGATGTAAAAGATTTATTAGATATTTTTAATTACGCCATTCAGCAAGTCATTGTAAAAGATATTGATTTGAATGATGCTAAATATCAATACTTATTTACGGTAGATAATATTAATACATTGGTTGTGGGAGGTGCGCCTTTTAGAGAAGCGTATCAAAAAATTGGAGGCGAAGTGGAAAGTGGAAATTATGTACCAGATACCTCTAAAAAACACACGCATGTTGGTAGTATTGGTAATTTGTGTTTGGATGGGATTAGAGGGAAGTATCCTGCGTAACGTTTTAGGCTTATAACTGTCAATTTGAGCGTAGTCGAAAATCTTATGATTTAGGCTTTAATAGCATTTCGACTGCGCTCAATGTGGCATTCGTTTTTGTACTGATTCTTGAAATTGAAAAAATCCTACTTCTGTAGGATTTGATTTAAGTTTATTCCCCTTTGTGGATAGTCGTTCAAAACAAGAAAGTGTTTTAGCTATATCACTGTCAGTTTGAGCGCAGTCGAAAACCTTAAGGTTTAATTTTAGATAGCATTTCGACTGTGCTCAATATGACAAAGAGTTGTGTTTGTTTAAACCCGAGGTAAATCGCTGTCATCCTTTAAAGGTAAACAGGATTCTCCCATTAAATAGGTGTCAATATGATGTGCTGCTTGTCTACCTTCCGAAATAGCCCAAACAATCAACGATTGTCCACGACGCATATCTCCAGCTGCAAAAACGCCAGGGATATTTGTTTTGTAATCTTTTATTGTTGCTTCAATATTACTTCTAAAATCCATTTTTAAACCAAATTGATCTGCTAGTGTTTTTTCAGCGCCTGTAAAACCAAGTGCTAATAATGCGATGTCGCATTTCCATTCTTTTTCGGTATTTGGAACCTCTTTAAGTTGAGGTCTTTCACCTGGTGTAAAAATCCATTCTACTTCAACCGTTTTTAGGCCTTTTAGGTTTCCTTTTTTATCGCCAATAAACGCTTTAGTTGAAATGCTAAAAAAACGCTCGACACCTTCTTGGTGCGATGAGGTTGTTTTTAACTTCATAGGCCAATAAGGCCAAGGTTGATTTGCAGGGCGACCTACAGAAGGTTTACTTAATATTTCGAAATTAGTCACAGAGGTTGCGCCATGACGATTGGACGTTCCAATACAATCACTTCCTGTATCTCCACCACCAATTACGATAATGTCTTTTCCTTTAGCAGAAATAACGTCTTTAAAATCGACTAAACCATCCACGTATTGGTTGTTTAGTTTTAAGAAATCCATCGCTTGCGTTACCCCTTTTAAATCCGCTCCAGGTATAGGAATGCTTCTTCTTACGGTTGCGCCACCACATAAAACAACAGCATCAAAGTCGTCTTTAAGCTGGTTGGCGTCTATGTTTTTACCAACATGAGCGTTGGTTTTAAAAATAATACCTTCTTCTTCTAAAACAGCAACACGTCTGTCAATCACGGTTTTTTCCATTTTAAAATCTGGAATGCCATAACGTAATAAACCACCCACTTTTTCGTCACGTTCAAAAACAGTAACGGTATGTCCTGCGCGATTTAATTGTTGTGCGGCAGCTAATCCAGCAGGTCCAGAACCAATAACAGCAACTGTTTTTTCGGTTCTTACTTTTGGTGGTTGTGCTACAATCCAACCTTCATTAAAGGCGGTTTCTACTATGTTTTTTTCAATATTTTCTATGGTTACTGGGTCTTCGTTAATACCAAGTACACAAGCTTCTTCGCAAGGTGCTGGACATAAGCGTCCTGTAAACTCTGGGAAGTTGTTAGTTTTGTGTAAAATTTCAGCAGCTTCTTTCCATTTTCCTTTATAAACTTTATCATTAAAATCTGGAATTAAATTCCCAAGCGGACAACCACTATGGCAAAACGGAATTCCGCAATCCATACAACGAGCGCCTTGATCTTTCAGGTGATCTTCTGGTAACGGAACCGTAAATTCTTTGTAATTCTCTATGCGTTTTTCTGGCGTTATATAACTTTCGTTCTCACGCTTAAACTCTAAAAATCCTGTTATCTTTCCCATAATTTACGCTAATTCTAGTTGTTCTTGTTCTAATCTCACTAAGGCTTGTCTGTACTCTTCTGGTAACACTTTTTTAAACTTTGGAAGGTAGTTGTTCCAGTCTTTTAAAATACGTGCTGCTAATGGGCTTCCTGTTGCTTCAAAATGATTTTCGATTAATTGTTTTAGCTGAAGACTATCTGCTTCGTTTTCAATTGGATCGATATTTAAATCTTCCGAATTGCAATTCTGTTTGAACGTGCCTTTGTCATCTAATACATAAGCGACTCCTCCGCTCATTCCTGCTCCAAAGTTTCGACCTACAGTACCAAGAATAACAGCAACTCCACCAGTCATATACTCACAACCATGATCTCCAATACCTTCGACTACTGCTTGTGCTCCTGAATTTCTAACACAAAAACGCTCTCCAGCTTTACCATTTATATAAACTTCTCCAGAGGTCGCGCCATACAGTGTTACGTTTCCTGTAATGATATTGTCTTCCGGAATAATGGTGCATTTTTCTGGCACTTTAATAATTAATTTAGCTCCGGATAACCCTTTACCTAGGTAATCATTTGTGTTTCCGTGCACGGTAAATTTTAAACCTTTGGTTGCGAAGGCTCCAAAACTTTGTCCTGCAGAACCTGTAAAATCAATATCTATAGTGTCTTCAGGTAGGCCATCTGCTCCATAAATTTTCGAAATTTCGTTACTTATAACTGCTCCAACTGCTCTATCTATATTTGTGATAGGCATAGCTAAGTTTGTTTTTTGTCTTCTAAATAAAGCTTGATGTGCCTGTTTTATGATTTTAAAATCTAAGTGCACATTTAAGTTATGGTCTTGACAATACGTATTGTATAGTTGTACATCTTCAGCGACTTCTACTTTGTGTAAGATTGGTGTTAAGTCAATTCCTGAAGATTTATAATGGTCTATGGCTTTGTTTCTGTTTAGTTTTTGAGATTGTCCAACCATTTCGTTGATGGTTCTAAACCCTAGTTTTGCCATAATCTCACGTAATTCTTGTGCTACAAAATACATGTAGTTAACAACGTGTTCTGGTTTTCCTTTAAACTTTTTACGTAAGTCTGGGTTTTGAGTTGCAATTCCGACTGGGCATGTGTTTAAATGACACACACGCATCATAATACATCCTGAAGCTACTAAAGGTGCTGTTGCAAAACCGAATTCTTCTGCGCCAAGTAAGCAAGCAATAGCAACATCGCGACCTGTTTTTAATTGTCCGTCACATTCTAAAACTACACGATTTCTAAGGTCATTCATCACTAAGGTTTGCTGTGCTTCTGCAACACCAAGTTCCCAAGGTAAACCTGTGTGTTTTTGTGAAGTTAAAGGCGTTGCTCCTGTTCCTCCATCAAAACCAGCAATTAAAATAACGTCTGCTTTTGCTTTAGCAACTCCTGCTGCTACTGTACCAACACCAATTTCTGATACTAGTTTTACATTAATTCTAGCTTCTCTATTTGCTGATTTTACATCGTAAATTAATTGCGATAAATCTTCAATCGAATAAATATCGTGATGTGGAGGAGGTGAAATTAATCCTACATAGGGCGTTGAATTTCTTGTTTTTGCAATTTCTGGATTCACTTTTGGTCCAGGTAATTGTCCACCTTCACCAGGTTTTGCACCTTGTGCTATTTTTATTTGAATTTCGCTTGCGCTTGTTAAGTAGTTGGAAGTGACTCCAAAACGTCCTGAAGCGACTTGTTTGATTGCTGAGTTTCTCCAGTCTCCTTGTGAGCTTTTGTAGAAACGTTCTTGGTCTTCTCCACCTTCACCAGAATTAGATTTTCCTCCAATTCTGTTCATAGCAACCGCTAAGTTTTCGTGTGCTTCTTTACTAATAGAACCATAAGACATGGCTCCGGTTTTAAAACGTTTTACAATTTCTGTCCAAGGTTCTACTTCCTCTAAAGGAATTGGGTCAAATTGATCAAACTCAAACAAACCTCTAATAGTCATTAAGCTTTTAGATTGATCGTTTACTAAGTCTGAAAACTCCTTAAAGGTAGATGCTTTATTGGTTCTTACCGATTCTTGAAGTTTCGCAACTGTTAGAGGATTAAACATGTGTTTTTCTTGTCCACGTCTCCATCTGTAATCTCCACCAACTTCAATTTGTGGTTCTGTATTTTTATGAAAAGCCCTTTTGTGACGTTTAACAATTTCTTGTTCAATTTCTCTTAAGCCAATACCTTGAATACGTGTTGGTGTATTTGGGAAGTATTTTTCGACTGTCGAGGTTTTAATTCCGATACATTCAAATAATTGAGAGCCACGGTACGAGTTTAAGGTTGAAATCCCAATTTTGTTCATCACCTTTAAAATCCCTTTTCCAACTGCTTTATTGTAGTTTTTAATGGCAGCTAAATATTCTAAATCTGTAAGATCTGCATTGTTGATTTGTTGTTGAACAATTTCATTTACAATGTATGGGTTTACAGCACTTGCGCCATAACCAAATAATAAAGCAAAATGGTGTACTTCACGAGGTTCTGCGGACTCAATAATTAAACTGATTCTAGAACGCTTTTTTAATTTGTGTAAGGCGTGATTGACGTAAGAACAGGCTAAAAGCGCAGGAATTGGTGCGTGATTTTCGTCTACAAATCGATCTGATAGAATAATGATGTTTGCACCTTCGTCAATAGCTTTAGAAGCTTTAGTGACTAAGTTTTCAAGTGCGACTTCCAGTTCATTTAATCCACGATTTACTTCGTATAACATCGAAATAGATTCGACTTTAAAATCAGGATTAGTATCATAATCTCTAATCTTATCTAAATCGTGTTTAGAAATAACCGGATTCTGAATTTTTAATTTTTTACAATGTTCCGCATTGATATCAAATATATTGACGTCACTACCAAGCGTTAAGCTTATATCTGTAATTAACTCTTCTCTAATTCCATCTAAAGGCGGATTGGTAACTTGAGCAAATAATTGTTTGAAGTAGTTATAGATTAATTGTGGTCTTTCTGATAAAATAGCAATTGGCGTATCGCTTCCCATGGATCCAATAGGTTCTTTCCCTAATTGTGCCATCGGACGAATAATAGTATTTAAATCTTCTTCTGTATAGCCAAAAACAACTTCACGTTTTTTAAGATCAATTTCATCATATTTTATATGGCCTTCTTTGGCTTCAATATCACGAAGATGGACTAGATTTTCGTTTAACCATTGCCTGTAAGGATGTTTGGCTGCTATTTCTTCTTTGATTTCTTCATCATTAACAATACGACCTTCGCTCATGTTTACTAAAAACATTTTTCCTGGTTCTAAACGACCATGGAATTCTATGTTTTCTGGAGCAATGTCTACAACACCAGTTTCGGAAGACATAATAACGTTTCCTTGTTTTGTTACGGTATATCTTGAAGGACGTAATCCATTTCTATCTAAAACAGCACCTATAAAATTACCGTCTGTAAATGGGATTGAAGCCGGTCCGTCCCAAGGTTCCATTAAGCAGGAGTTGTATTCGTAAAACGCTTTTTTAGAATCCGACATGTGTGGGTTTTTTTCCCAAGCTTCGGGTACTAACATCATCATTGCTTCTGGAAGCGAACGTCCCGTCATTAATAGTAATTCCACAACCATGTCTAGGGTTGCAGAATCTGATTTTCCTCTTAAAATAGTAGGGATTATCTTTTTAATATCATCTCCAAATAATGGGCTTTCCATGATTTCTTCACGAGAAAACATGCGTGATACATTGCCTCTAACGGTGTTTATTTCTCCATTGTGACAGATGTATCTAAAAGGCTGTGCTAAATCCCAAGTTGGAAATGTGTTGGTAGAAAAACGTTGGTGTACTAATGCTAATCTTGTGTCTAAAGCCGAGTTAAATAGGTCTAAGTAATATTCGTTAATATGTTCCGGCATTAATAAGCCTTTAAATATTATGATTTTAGTAGATAGACTTGGTAGGTAGAAGAATTGTGATTCTGATAATTTAGAGTCATATATAGTGTGTTCTGCAATTTTTCGTGCAGCATATAATTTTATGTTGAATTCTCTTTCGGTTTGGGTATCGCTAGCCTTTCCGATAAAAATTTGCTTTACAAAAGGTTCTGTTACTTTTGCAATTTCACCTAAAACAGTACTATTAACTGGTACGTCTCTCCAGCCAATTAATTTAAGGCCTTGATTTTGGATTTCTTTTTCAAAAACATCAATACAGTATTGACGTTGGTTTTCTTTTTTAGGAAGAAATACATTACTAACTGCGTATTCTCCAGATTCAGGTAAATCAAACTCACAGAAAATCTTAAAGAATTTATGCGGAATATCAATTAATATACCTGCGCCGTCTCCTGTTACTCCGTCTGAACTTACAGCACCACGGTGTTCTAATTTTACTAAAATTTCAAGTGCTTTATGGATGATGTCGTTAGATCGTTTTCCTGTTAAGCTACATATAAATCCTGCACCACAATTATCGTGTTCAAATTCTGGTAAATAAAGTCCTTGTTTTTTTAGCATAATAAGTCAATTTTAAAGGCTTTTTGGGCCTTATTACAACTGTAAGATACACGCTAGTAATTGAATTTAAAAAAAGTATAAACACTTTTCCGAAATTCTGATTTAGACTATTATATAATACACTATAAACAATTTTATACTGATTAAACTAACAAATCATCAAAGCAAAAAACACAGTAAATAGGATTGTTTATTGCGAAAACGATTGCGTAAAATATAAAAAACTGAACAATATTTAAATAAAACGTGAATTTTATAAGAATTGTTCATTATCGGCAATGTGAGATTATTAAAAAAAGCACAAGTATTTTGTGATACCCTATAAAAAACAGGGGGTAAAATAGAATTATAATAAAAATGAGTTAGTAACCCTATGTTTTTTAGGGGTTAAATTTTTTTTAACATAGATTTGGGATATTAACCAACCAATTTAATACCAATTTTTATGAAACAATTACTGACCCTATCGCTTCTTTTGGTTGCAACAACTTTGTTTGCTCAAGAGGATGCTAATACACCAGAAAAAAAGTTTGCTTTTGAAGGTAGTGTGGATGCATACTACAGAACCAATTTAACAGCGCCAAATGATGAAAATCAAATTGCACCTGCAACATCTTTTGCCGATACGGGTGGATTTTCTTTAGGAATGGGAAATATTATTGCATCCTACGAAAAAGGACGTGTTGGAGCTGTTGCGGATTTAGTCTTTGGGCCAAGAGGTGAAGCTGCAAGTGCAACAGTATTAAATCAGTTGTTTGCTTTTTATAACATTAGCGAAAACACAAAATTAACCTTAGGTAAGTTTAATACGTTTTTAGGTTACGAAGTTATTGCGCCAGCAGGAAACTTTAATTATAGTACTTCTTATTTGTTTTCTAATGGACCATTCTCTCATACGGGTTTGAAAGCAGACTTTACTTTGTCAGAAGATTTTAGCTTAATGTTAGGAGTGTTTAATCAAACGGATGTTACGGAGTTTAATCCAGACGGAAGTTATGCAGTAGGTGCGCAACTAGGATATGATGGTCAGTATTTAAACTTATTATATGATGCTGCCGGTTTAGGTTTTGAAGTAGATTATACTGGAGGTTTTGATGCCTCAGAAGACTTTTTTGTTGGGATCAATGCAGCGTATGCGGATAATGATGGTGAAGGATTTTATGGCGTGGATTTGTATCCTCAATATGGTATTAGTGACACCTTTACTATAGGATTAAGAGGGGAATATTTTCAAACACAAAGCGAATCTGTAGATGATGATCCAAGTGTTATTGGATTAACGCTTACTGGAAGTTTGGTTATTGACGAAGATTTAATTATTAAACCAGAATTTAGACTTGATAGTAGTTCTGAAGACGATTTTATTGATACAGATTTAATGGCAACAAAAAGCTTAGGTTCTTTTGTTTTGGCAGCGATATATAAATTCTAATAAAAATTAATTATGAAAAAAGTAGAAGCAATAATCAGAAAATCTAAATTTTCTGCAGTTAAAAATGCATTGCATGAAGTTGGCGTAAATTTTTTCTCTTATTGGGATGTTACAGGTTTAGGTAACGAAAAAGAGGGGCATGTTTATAGAGGGGTTTCTTATAGTACAAGTGATATACAAAGACGCTATTTATCAATAGTTGTTAATGATGATTTTGAAGAAGTAACCATAAAAGCCATTTTAGAATCAGGTTCTACTGGAGAGGTTGGTGATGGTAAAATATTTGTCTCACAAATTGATGAGGTCTATAGAATAAGAACAGGAGCAAAAGGCGGAAACACTTTAAAATAAAAAACAATGGAATTACTTACAATAAACAATGTATGGATGATGATCTGTACAGCCTTAGTTTTCTTTATGCATTTAGGATTTGCATTTTTAGAGATTGGGTTAACACGACAAAAAAACACATTAAACATTTTATTTAAAAACATATTTATTATTACGGTAGGTCTATTGCTTTACTGTTTAGTAGGATTTAATTTAATGTATCCTGGTGAATTTAATGGGTTTATAGGATTTGCTGGTTTTGGATTAGATGCGCCAGTAACAGCAGAAGGTGCTTTAGATTTGGCATATAATGAAGGTTATACATATTGGACAGATTTCTTATTTCAAGGGATGTTTGCAGCAACAGCAGCAACTATTGTGTCTGGAGCAGTAGCAGAACGTATGAAGATTGGACCTTTTATGATTTTTACAATAATATATGTTGGATTAATATATCCAATTGCTGGTTCATGGAAATGGGGTGGTGGATTTTTACAAACACTAGAAACTCCTTTTTATGACTTTGCAGGATCTACATTAGTGCATTCTGTTGGTGGATGGGCTGCATTAGTTGCGGTGTGTTTGTTAGGGTCTAGAATTGGTAAATTTAAGAATGGAAAAATACAAGCTATTCCAGGACATAACATTCCTTTAGCTACAGCTGGTGTGTTAATACTTTGGTTAGGTTGGTTTGGATTTAATGGTGGTTCTGTATTATCTGCAGACCCGTCTTTAACATCATTAACCTTAGTAACAACTTGTTTGGCAGCTGCCAGTGGAGGTGTTGTTGCAGCTTTTGTGTCTTTACTTAAGTTTAAAAACTTGGATTTAACGATGTTTTTAAACGGAATTCTTGGAGGATTAGTTGGGATTACTGCGGGAGCAGATCAGATGAGTCCTACTGATGCTATAATTATTGGAGCAGTGGCAGGTGCAATTATTGTGTTTGCAGTGTCTTTAATTGATAGGTTAAAGTTAGATGATCCTGTTGGAGCTATCGCGGTACATTTAGTATGCGGTATCTGGGGGACTTTAGCTGTTGGTCTTTTTGGGGAATTAGCTAGTGGTGCACAGTTTGTAAGTCAGCTTATAGGTGTGGTTTCTTATGCTGTTTTGTGTATAGTATCGTCGTTTTTAATTATTTATACATTAAAGAAAACAGTTGGAATTAGAGTTTCTGAAAAAGAGGAATTGGAAGGACTTGATGCTCATGAGCATGGTATGGATGCGTATCCAGACTTTAGATTAAATGAACATTAAGCTTTAGTTAATTTGTTGGAAAAACCTGAAAACATTTTGTTTTCAGGTTTTTTTTTATGTCTAATTTTAAATAGTATAAAGCAAAAAAAAGCTCAGCAATTTAATTGCTGAGCATGTTTTAGACTAACAAAAACAGTGTTAAATAATCGTAGATTGTCCTAAGTGAATATTATTGAAATTAATATTCGTGTCATTTGGGTTACTTATAAAATCGGCAATAAAATCTCCAACCTTAGAGGTAGAGACATTAGTGTAGGATGCGTTTAAATCTGGCGTTGTAATTTCTAGTTTTAAAGATTTTTCAACACCTTCTTTAATTAGATTGGCTTCTTCGTGAAGGTCAAAATGCTCTAAAAGCATTGCTGCGCTTAATATAGATGCAATTGGGTTTGCAATCCCTTTTCCTGTTGCTTGCGGGTATGATCCATGTATAGGTTCAAACATTGCATATTTGTCACCAATGGAGGCAGATGCTAGTAATCCAATAGAACCGCCAATTACACTAGCTTCGTCACTTATAACGTCTCCAAATAAGTTTTCGGTTAAAATAACATCAAACTGTTTTGGATTTAAAATCATTTGCATGGCAGCATTATCAACAAATAAAAAATCTAAGGTTACATCTGGGTAGTCCTTTGCTAAATCGGTAACGACTTTGCGCCATAATCTAGATGTTTCCAAAACATTAGCTTTATCTACTAGTGTTATCTTTTTCTTTCTGCTTTGCGCGTTTTTAAATGCTAAATGTGCGATACGTTCTATTTCGTATTTAGAATATTCGCATAAATCAGACGCTGTATTTCCGTCTTCACTTAAATATTTTTTACCAAAGTAAATTCCGCCTGTCAATTCTCTGTAAATACTAATATCTGTTCCCTCTATAATGTGTTGTTTTAGAGGTGATTTATCTAAAAGCATATCATACGCTTTTACAGGTCTTATGTTTGCGTACAAACCAAGTTCTTTTCTAAGTTTTAGTAAGCCTTGTTCTGGTCTAACTTTTGCTGTTGGATCATTATCGTATTTAGGGGCTCCAATAGCTCCAAACAAAATGGCATCACTAGATTTGCACAAATCTAAGGTGTTGTCAGGTAATGGGTTGTTGTGTTTGTCAATTGCCTCTGCGCCAACAGGAGCTTCTTTAAATAAAAAGGTGTGATCAAATTCTAAAGCAATAGCTTTTAAAACTTTGATTGCTTGATTAGTCACTTCTGGACCTATACCGTCACCAGGTAAAACTGCTATGTTTAATTTCATAGTATAATTATTAGTATGTTTTTTTGGCTTCAAAAGCCGAAATAGTTTCTTTTTTACTTAATAAATAGTCAATATCATCATAACCATTAATCATACAGGTTTTTTTGTAAGCATCAATGTCAAAAGCTTCCTTAAAAGAAGTGTCTTTTACGGAAATAATTTGCTCTTCAAGATTAACTTCTAAAATAGTCTCTGGATTTTCTGTGGTAACGTCTAATAGTACTTTTAAAAATTCTGCTGAAACTTGAACAGGTAATAGCCCGTTATTTAAGGCGTTTCCTTTAAAAATATCCGCAAAAAAACTTGAAACAATAACTTTAAAGCCGTAATCACTTAAAGCCCAAGCTGCGTGTTCGCGACTAGAGCCGCAACCAAAATTATCTCCCGCAACTAAAATGCTTCCTGAGTATTTAGGGTTGTTTAAAGAGAAAGACTCATTTACTGAATCATCTTTATTAAATCTCCAATCTTTAAAAAGGTTGTCTCCAAAGCCTTTTCGGTCTGTTGCTTTTAAAAATCGAGCAGGAATTATCTGATCTGTATCTATGTTTTCTATTGCTAACGGAATAGCTTGAGATTGTAATGTTGTAAACTTTTCCATCTTAATTTAGTTGTTTTGTTATGTCCACAATTTTGCCTTCAATAGCGGTTGCAGCTGCAACTAAAGGGCTGGCTAAAATAGTTCTAGAGCCTTGTCCTTGTCTTCCTTCAAAGTTTCGGTTTGATGTTGAAACACAATATTCGCCTTGCGGAATCTTATCGTCGTTCATAGCTAAGCAAGCGGAACAACCCGGTTGTCTTAGCTCGAAGCCGGCTGCGTCAAATACATCTTTAAGACCTTCTTTTATAATTTGAGCTTCTACTTGTTTACTACCAGGAACTAACCAAGCGGTAACATTATCAGCTTTTTGTTTTCCTTTTATGTAGTTTGCAGCTACTCTAAAATCTTCAATTCTAGAGTTGGTACAGCTTCCAATAAAGACATAGTTAATAGGTTTATTGATTAAAGATTCTCCTTTTTTGAAATCCATGTATTGTAAAGATTTTTCAAAAGAAGCATCGTCTATAGTTGGTATGTTTTCAGTCACTTTAATTCCCATTCCTGGGTTGGTACCATAAGTTACCATAGGTTCTATATCTTCCGCGTCAAAAGCATATTCTTTATCAAAAACAGCATTTGCATCCGTTGGTAGTGTTTTCCAATAGGCTACTTTTTTGTCAAAAGCATCTCCTTTTGGCGCAAATTCTTTATTCTTTACATAGTCAAAAGTGGTTTGGTCTGGGGCAATCATTCCGCCTCGAGCGCCCATTTCAATACTCATATTACAAACGGTCATTCTGCCTTCCATGGACATGTTTTCAAAAACATCTCCCGCATATTCGCAGAAGTAACCTGTGCCTGAGTTTGTGCCTAATTTGGCAATGATGTATAAAATAACATCTTTTGGTAATACGCCATTTTTAAGTTTACCGTTAACAGTCACTCTTAAGCTTTTTGGCTTAGTTAAAAGTAAGCATTGACTAGCAAAAACCTGTGCCACTTGACTGGTTCCAATACCAAAAGCGATGGTTCCAAAAGCACCATGTGTTGAGGTGTGACTATCTCCGCAAACCATTGTCATTCCTGGTTGGGTAATTCCTAATTCTGGAGCCATAACATGGACAATCCCATTGTATTGGTGTCCTAGTTGGTAAAGTGTAATATTGTTTTTTTTGCAGTTTTCAGATAGTTGTTCTAATTGATTTCTAGACAATAAATCTTTAACTGGCAAGTGTTGGTTTTGTGTTGGCGTATTATGATCTGCAGTGGCAACAATTTGTTTTGGTCTAAAAACAGGAATGTTGCGTTCTTCTAGCTCATTAAAAGCTTGTGGACTGGTCACCTCATGTATTAGGTGTTTGTCAATATATAATACTTGTGGTCCGTCTTTAACGGTCTCTACAACGTGAGCATCCCAAACTTTGTCAAATAATGTTAGTCCCATAATTAAGCCGAAATTATTTGTTGATACATTTTGCTAGTTTCAATAATCTGGTGGATATCACCATCATTTATTTCTTTTTTTCTATCGGCAAAATTTAAAAAGTTGGCATAAACATCATCTAATTGAAGCTTAGTTAGTTCGTAACCCACATTTTTTGCTCTGTATGCTAAAGCGGCACGACCACTTCTGGCGGTTAAAACAATTGCAGATTCTGTAACACCAACATCTTTAGGATTGATTATCTCGTATGTTTCACGGTTTTTAATCACACCATCTTGATGTATACCTGAGCTATGTGCAAAAGCATTAGCGCCAACAATGGCTTTATTAGGTTGCGTGTAAATACCCATGTTTTCTGATACTAATTGACTAAGTCCGTAAAGCATTTCGGTTTTTATACTAGTGTCTAGGTTTAGGTAAGGGTGCTGTTTTAAAACCATGACTACTTCTTCAAGCGCAGTGTTACCAGCACGCTCTCCAATTCCGTTTATGGTACATTCTATTTGTCTTGCTCCGTTAATAACGCCTTCAATAGAGTTGGCAGTTGCTAGACCTAAATCGTTATGGCAATGACACGATAAAATGGCTTTTTCAATTCCTTTAACGTTCTCTTTTAAATATTTAATTTTTGCGCCATACTCACTAGGTAAACAGTATCCTGTAGTATCTGGGATATTTAGTACTGTTGCTCCGGCTTTTATTGCAGCTTCGCATACTCTTGCTAAATACTCGTTGTCTGTACGTCCGGCATCTTCAGCGTAAAACTCGACATCTTCAACAAAGGATTTAGCATATTTTACAGCATCGTAAGCACGTTGTATAATATCCGCTTTGTTAGATTTAAATTTATGAAGTATGTGGGAGTCTGATGTGCCAATTCCTGTGTGGATTCTTGGGTGTTTAGCATGTTTTAATGCTTCGGCAGCTACTTTTATGTCGTTTTCTACAGCTCTAGTTAAGCCGCAAACGGTAGCATTTTTTACGATTTTTGATATTTCTTCTACCGATTTGAAGTCACCTGGACTAGAGACGGGAAAACCTGCTTCGATTACATTAACACCTAGTTGGTCCAATTGCTTAGCAATAATTACCTTTTGCTCTGTGTTTAGCTTACATCCTGGCACTTGTTCGCCATCACGTAGAGTAGTATCAAATATTTGAATTGAGTTTTTTGACATTTTAAGAGAGAATTATTTTTCTTTTGAATTACTAATGTATACTTTGGTTAACTGTTATAGATGTCTGTTATTTGTGATGTTACGATGTTCAGTCTTTGAAAACAATATTAATTAGTTGATAATCAGTATTTTAAATTAATAATTAGTTGATGACTAAAGCCCAAAAAGATAATTTGTTTTTATTAGTTAAGTCTTTAACTAAGTCCGAAAAGCGACAGTTTAAGCTGTATGTTGGAAGGCTTGGGGTTAATTCTGATTCTAAATTTTTAAACCTATTTAATCTTCTTGATAAGTCTAAAGTGTATGATGAAGCTGCTATTATTAAAAGTGGTGTGGTTAAAAAACAGCAATTAGCAAACGTTAAGGCGCATTTGTATAAGCAGGTTTTGATTAGTTTAAAATTAAACCCATCCCATCAAAATATACGCTCTCAAATTAGAGAGCAATTAGATTTTGCTTCAATATTGTATCATAAAGGGTTGTATAAGCAAAGCTTAAAGATCTTAGATAAGGCAAAAGAATTGGCTATTTTAAATGAAGAAAAAAACTTAGCATTTGAAATTGTTGAACTTGAGAAAATAATTGAATCACAATATATTACCAGAAGTATAGGTAGTCGTGCAGATCAGTTAACTGTGCAGGCTAAGGAGTTAAGTGAATTAAATGTAATAACTAGTAAGTTGTCTAATTTGTCTTTACAGTTATATAGCATAATATTAAAGACAGGTTATGTTAAAAACGAAGCAGAAAGTAAAGCAGTAACTACATATTTTGAAGACAGGCTTCCTGAGGTTGATGTAGCTAAGTTAGGATTTAGAGAAAAGCTTTGGTTTTATAAAACGCATTTATGGTATAGTTTTTTAATGCAGGATTTTTTAAACTGTTATAAGTATGCCTTAAAATGGGTGGACTTGTTCTATGAAAACCCAAGCATGATTAGTTTAAATCCAGTATTCTTCCTAAAGGGAAATAACTATTTGTTAGAGGCTTTATATTTTATTAAAAACAAGCCTAAATTTGTTGGTAAGCTATCTGATTTTTATGCTATTGTAGAGCGTCCTGATTTTCCTAAGGATGAGAATGTGGCTTCTTTGGTGTTTTTATATGGTAATTTTCATAAAATAAATCAGTATTTTATAGATGGAAGCTTTGAAAATGGTCTTGGTTTAATTCCAGAGGTAGAAGCTGATTTGATGGTATATTCTAATAAGATTGATGCACACCATAAAATGGTCTTTTATTATAAGTTTGCCAGTTTGCATTTTGGAGCGGGTAATAATAAGGAGTGTATTAGATATTTGGATAAAATTATATCAAACAAGTCTTTATCTATGCGAGAGGACTTATTATGCTTTTCTAGAGTTTTAAATTTAGTTGCGCATTATGAGGCTGGTTTAGATTATCATTTAGAAACCTTATTGCGTAGTACTTATAAGTTTTTAATAAAGATGAATGATTTGCACGAGGTGCAAAAAGAAATGATAAAGTTTATTAGAGGGCTTCAGGATATTTACCCTCAGGATATTAAAAGGGAGTTTAAGAAACTTTTAGAAGTCTTAAAACCTTTTGAAGATCATCCATTTGAGCGTCGTGCATTTTTGTATTTAGACGTAATCTCTTGGCTTGAGAGTAAAATTAGTAATAGACCGGTAGGTCAGATTGTAAAAGACAAATACCTAGATTTACATGGTTAAAAACAGTTTATTTAAGCTGCTAACTTGTGATTTGCACTTGATTTTAGCGTTTTTGATAGTTTGGAACTGTTTTTGTATTACAATAAATAGAGATTGATAAAGCCTTCGTTGAATGGGCGAAAACATATCGAAATCGGCATTTCATCGATAAAAAAAGCGTTTTAAAGAGGTTTTTTAAGAAAAAAGCGTTTTAAAAGTTTTGATAGCTTAGTTTTTTTCATACATTTACACTCTCAAATCAAGCATGAAGACAATAAAAACATTAATAGTAAACGTTTTATTTTTATTAATAAGCGTAGTTGGTATGGCCGATTCTGGACCACCACCACCTTTAGAAAACGGAGCGCCACCTGCACCAGGTCTTCCTATTGATGGAGGTCTCGTAATATTGGTTGTGTTAGGTCTTGTATACGGTGTGTATAAAGTAGTGTCTTCTAAAAAATTATTAAAGGCTTAATTCGTTAAGGCGCTTTACGTATTTTCCAATGACATCAAATTCTAAATTTATTTTTGTCCCAATTTTAAATTGTTTAAAATTAGTATGCTCATATGTATAAGGTATGATAGCAACACTAAAGCTGTTTTTTTGAGAATTAACAACCGTTAGACTAACTCCGTTTACAGTAATAGACCCTTTTTCTATGGTTATATTATTTAGTTTTGGATCGTATTCAAAAGTATATAACCAACTTCCATTAGTGTCTTTTGCTTCTATACAAACAGCTGTTTGGTCTACGTGACCTTGTACAATGTGACCATCTAGTCGGTCACCAAGCTTCATGGCGCGCTCTATATTAACAAAATCATTTATTTGTAAATCACCAATATTAGTTTTGTCTAAAGTTTCTTTAATGGCAGTAACTCTATATTGGTTATCATTGATTTCGACAACAGTCAAACAAACACCATTATGTGCAACACTTTGATCTATTTTTAATTGGCTAGATATAGTGCTTTCAATAGTAATATCTAAATTATCTTTTATAGTTGATAATTGTTTGACCGTACCCAGTGTTTCAATTATTCCTGTAAACATAAACTTAATGGTATTATTTAGTTAAATTTGCTTTGGTAAATTTACAAACAATAGTTAGTAGAATTAATGAAGAAAGAAGAAAATATTAAACTAGGAATTTCTATAGGAGATTTAAACGGTATAGGAGCAGAGATTGTTTTAAGGATTTTTGAAGACAATAGAATGTTAGATTTTTGTACGCCTATTATTTTTGCCTCTATCAAAACAATGAGTTTTGTTAAAAACCATTTTAATTTAGATATTAACTTAAACGGGATTCAAAATGTTAGTCAAGTCCTGCATGGACGTGTTAATGTTTTAAATTGCTGGAAAGAAAATGTTGCTATTAATTTTGGACAAGAAGATCTAAAAATTGGAGAGTATGCAATTAAGTCTCTTGAACAGGCTACTAAATCTTTAAAGGAAGAAGAAATAGATCTTTTAGTTACTGCTCCGATTAATAAACATAATATTCAATCCGAAACCTTTAAGTTTCCTGGTCATACAGATTATCTTAATCAAGAATTAGAAGGCAATAGTCTTATGTTTATGGTTTCTGATGGGTTACGCGTTGGTTTATTAACGGATCATGTTCCTGTAAAGGATATTGCAATGCATATCACACCAAAACTGATAGAAGAAAAAATTAATACAGTTTACAATTCGCTTAAGCAAGATTTTCAAATCGACAAACCTAAAATTGCAGTTTTAGGCATTAATCCACATACAGGAGATAATGGTGTTATTGGAACGGAGGATGATACCGTTTTAAGACCAACACTTCAAAAAATAAAGGACTCTGGTAAGCTAGTTTTTGGTCCATATGCGGCAGATAGCTTTTTTGGATCGAACAATTATAAAAATTTTGATGCAATAATTGCATCATATCATGACCAAGGATTAATACCTTTTAAAACATTATCTTTTGGGCAAGGTGTAAATTACACTGCAGGTTTAAACAAAGTAAGAACATCTCCAGACCACGGTACAGCCTATGAGATAGCTGGAAAAGGTGTAGCTGATGTTGGTTCTTTTAAAGAAGCTATCTTTACAGGAATACAGATTTTTAAAAATAGAATCGAGTATCAAGAGCTTACTAAAAACCCATTAGGATTTTCAAAAAGAAAGATATAAACAAAAAAATGTTTATAAGTCTTTATAATAAAGAATTTTTTATATATTTGCAGGCTCAAAATAGATGTGGTAATGAAGCAATTAAAAGAATTTACAATACCATTTGTAGGTTTAAAAGAAGGAAAACATCTTTTTGATTATAGTATAGATCAAACGTTCTTTAATCACTTTGAGTATGAAGATTTTAACTCATGTGATATTAAAGTAAATTTAACTTTTGTAAAAAAATCAACTTTACTAGAGTTAAATTTTGAAATTTCGGGAACTGTAAACGTCAATTGCGATGTTACAAATGAGCCTTTTGACTTACCAATAGAAACTAGTTTTGATTTGGTAGTTAAATTTGGAGATGAATATAATGACGATTATATTGATATATTAATCATTACTCATGGAGAGTATGAAGTTAATATACAACAGTATATTTATGAGTCTATTGTATTAGCATTGCCAAGTAAGCGCATACATCCAGGAGTTGAAGACGGAACATTAGATTCTGATATACTTGACAAATTAGATGAGCTTAGCCCAAGGCTAAAAGATAAAAAAGAAGACAAAGAGGAGACCGATCCTCGTTGGAATACATTAAAAAAACTATTAACGGATAAATAATAATATAAAATGGCACATCCTAAAAGAAAAATCTCGAAAACAAGAAGAGATAAGAGAAGAACACATTATAAAGCAACTGCGCCACAAATTGCAACTTGCCCAACAACTGGTGAAGCTCATTTATACCACAGAGCGCACTGGAGTGAAGGAAAACTTTACTACAGAGGTCAAGTTTTAATTGACAATTCAGTAGAAGAAAACGTAGCATAATACTATGCATGCATATAGAAAAACGCTCACTTGTGGGCGTTTTTTTTATGATTTGTTTTTCTTTACGTTAAAAAGCATTTACTTTGCATAGAAATAGTCTAAAAAAGACTAATTTTATTATAATTAAGTCAATTTAGGTCGTTTTTGACCTTTTTTTGACTAAAATAACTAAAATATGAGCAAAATCTCTGCTGCAATAACTGCTGTTGGTGGTTACGTACCAGACTATGTTTTGTCTAACAAGGTTCTAGAAACACTTGTGGATACAAACGATGAATGGATTACATCAAGAACAGGAATTAAAGAGCGTAGGATTCTTAAATTAGAGGGCGAAGGAACATCATACCTAGCCATTAATGCAGCTAAAGATCTGCTTAAAAAACAAAATATAGACCCTAAGGAAATTGACTTAGTCATTGTTGCAACAGCAACACCTGACATGCTTGTTGCTTCTACAGCTGTTTATACAGCTACAGAAATAGGCGCAACAAATGCGTTTGCATACGATCTGCAAGCAGCGTGTTCAAGTTTTCTTTATGGACTATCTACAGCAACAAGCTATATAGAATCAGGACGTTATAAAAAAGTCTTATTAATAGGAGCAGATAAAATGTCTTCTATTATTGATTATACAGACCGTTCTACATGCATCATTTTTGGTGATGGAGCTGGTGCCGTATTGTTAGAACCTAATACGGAAGGATTAGGGTTGCAAGACGAGTACTTAAGAAGTGATGGTTCTGGAAGAGATTTTTTAAAAATTGAAGCAGGTGGATCAATTACACCGTCTTCACAAGAAACCATAGACAATAAACAACACTTTGTGCATCAAGACGGACGTACAGTGTTTAAATTTGCGGTTTCAAACATGGCGGACGTTTGCGAAAAAATAATGCAACGTAACAACTTAACTAATGATGATGTATCATGGTTAGTGCCACACCAGGCTAACATGCGTATTATAGACGCTACAGCTAAACGAATGAATTTAGAAGACGATAAAGTCTTAAAAAATATTCATAGATATGGTAATACAACTTCTGCAACATTACCATTACTACTTTATGATTTTGAATCTAAACTTAAAAAAGGAGACAATCTAATATTTGCTGCTTTTGGAGGTGGATTTACGTGGGGATCTATTTATTTAAAATGGGCCTACAACTCTTAAACTAACTAAAACTAAATTAATAACTTATAATTATGGATTTAAAAGACATTCAAAACTTAATTAAATTTGTTGCCAAATCTGGTGCAAGTGAAGTTAAATTGGAAACTGACGACGTAAAAATTACGATTAGAACCGGTTCTGATACAGAAACAACTTACGTTCAGCAAATGCCAATGCAGGCCCATATGCCAATGCAACAAGCAATGCAGCCAGCACCGGTAGCAGCAGCTCCAACAGAAGCAGCTCCAGCTGAAGACGAAAATTCAAAATATATTACTGTAAAGTCTCCTATTATTGGAACATTTTACAGAAAACCATCTCCAGATAAACCATTATTTGTAGAGGTAGGACAGACTATAGCAGAAGGAGATGTACTTTGTATTATCGAAGCTATGAAATTGTTTAACGAAATAGAATCTGAAGTATCAGGTAAAGTCGTTAAAATATTAGTGGACGATTCTTCTCCTGTAGAGTTTGATCAGCCATTATTTTTAGTAGACCCATCTTAATTTTAGATTGTTAGAGATTAAAGTATGTATAATAAGTGCTTTAAAATCGAATAATCCCATCGTCTAATTATCTAATTTAAAAAAGATGTTTAAAAAAGTATTAATTGCCAATAGAGGAGAGATAGCATTACGTGTTATCAGAACCTGTAAAGAAATGGGCATAAAGACAGTTGCAGTATACTCTACTGCGGATGCTGAAAGTTTACACGTCAAATTTGCTGACGAAGCAGTTTGTATTGGACCAGCAGCTAGTAGTGAGTCCTATTTAAAAATGTCTAATATTATTGCTGCAGCAGAAATTACAAACGCTGACGCGATACACCCAGGTTACGGATTTTTATCTGAAAATGCTAAGTTTTCAAAAATCTGTGAAGAACACCAAATTAAATTTATTGGTGCTTCAGAAGATATGATTAACAGAATGGGAGACAAGGCTAACGCCAAAGCAACAATGATTGCTGCAGGTGTACCTGTTGTTCCAGGAAGTGAAGGTGTAATAGAAACTTTTGAAGATTGTATTAAAGTTGCCAAAGAAACCGGTTACCCAGTAATGCTTAAGGCGTCTGCAGGTGGTGGTGGTAAAGGTATGCGTGCGGTTTGGAAAGAAGAAGATTTACAAAACGCTTGGGAGTCTGCTCGTGCAGAATCTAAAGCTGCTTTTGGAAATGATGACATGTACATGGAAAAACTTATTGAAGAGCCACGTCACATCGAAATCCAAATTGTTGGAGATAGTACAGGAAAAGCCTGTCATTTATCAGAAAGAGATTGTTCTATACAACGTCGTCACCAAAAGTTAACAGAAGAAGTGCCTTCTCCTTTTATGACAACAGCATTACGAAAAAAAATGGGTGAAGCAGCTGTAAAAGCAGCAGAATACATTAAATATGAAGGTGCAGGAACAGTTGAGTTTTTAGTAGATAAGCATAGAAATTTCTATTTTATGGAAATGAATACGCGTATCCAAGTAGAGCACCCAATTACAGAGCAAGTTATTGATTTTGACTTAATCCGTGAGCAAATATTAGTTGCCGCAGGTGTGCCAATTTCTGGTAAAAACTATTTACCACAACTACACTCAATAGAGTGTCGTATAAATGCAGAAGACCCGTTTAACGACTTCCGTCCTTCTCCAGGTAAAATAACAACATTACATGCGCCAGGTGGTCATGGTGTTAGATTAGACACGCATGTTTATGCAGGTTATAGTATACCTCCAAATTACGATTCAATGATTGCTAAGTTAATTACAACTGCGCAAACACGTGAAGAAGCAATTAATAAAATGAAACGTGCTTTAGATGAATTTGTAATTGAAGGTATTAAAACAACAATTCCTTTTCATAGACAATTAATGGATCATCCTGATTATAGAGCGGGTAATTATACTACTAAATTCATGGAAGATTTTGTCATAGAAAAACAAATAGAAGAATAAAACAAAACTAAAAACTCCGAAATCTCTTTCGGAGTTTTTTTTTACTACAAACAAAAACAATAGTATATTTGATTACTTAAACAATAGCCTTGAAAATGCGTAACTATTTTAAATTCTGTATTTTAATAATTAGCTTTTTATCTATAACGTCTTGTTTTGAGATTATTGAAGAAATAGATCTTAAATCAGATGGTACAGGTACAATGACCTATACGCTTAACTTAAGTAAAAGCAAATCGAAGTTAGCATCTATAATGTTGTTAGACTCTATAAATGGATATAAAGTGCCTTCTAGAGCAGATATTCAAAAAGGGTTAGAAGATATTGTTTCAGAACTAAATAAAGCTGAGGGCATCTCTAATATCAAGAAAACTGCCGATTATGATAATTTTGTATTTTCAATACAATGTGACTTTAATTCGGTGCAAAACATTAATAAGATTTCTAATCAGATTTCTAGTAATCAAAAAAATAAAGCTATAAAATCTTCGTATGCATTTGATGATAATAGTGGTGTGTTTAAAAGAAAGTATACACATTCCGAAGACGTTACAAAAGCATATAATAAGCTTAACACAGAAAACAAAAAAGTGTTTGATGATGCCTCTTACACTGTAATTTATAGATTTGAGAACGAAGTTACTTCTCAAAACAACCAAAAAGCTAAAATTTCTAAATCAAAAAAAGCAGTCATGCAACGTGTAAGTGCTATGGATGTAATCAATGGTACAGGTGATTTTAGTACTCAAATTTTATTAAAAAAATAATCCTTAAACTAACAACCAATATAGTAATGAAAAAATTATCATGCCTAATCATGCTTTGCCTTTCGGTAGTTGCAGTAGCACAAAACACAATATCTAAAATACCTAGTGATGCTTCTATTGTAGCGACTATTAAAGGAAAAAATCTACTGCAATTAATTTCTATGGAAGAGATTAATAACTCTTTTGTAGGTATTGAAACGTTAAAAGAAATGTCTAGAAAAAACAGCGACTTTAAATCTTTAGAGGACTTTGGTTTTAATTTAGGAGCGTCTTCACATTACTTTTTTCAAGCAAATGATAGTATAAATTATAACGCTTTTATTGTCCCTATGAAGGACGTTAATAAATTTGAAGCCTTAGTATCGTCGCAAGGTAAAAAAGAGATAGTTAGTCAAAACGGTGTTAGAACAATTCAGGGACAAAACGAAAGCGCAATCTTTTGGGATGCTTCAGCTTTAGTTGTCGTGGACGCATCAATGAATAATTATTTTTTTCAAGATAAAACCGTAATGGCGCGTTATGGTCTTAAATCTGAATCTGCGGAAGCATACGATGAAGAAGAAACGATTGTGGAATCAACAGAAGTATATGAAGAGGAAGTAGAGGAAACAGTTATAGAGTCTACAGAAGTGTCTGAAGAAGTATATGAAGAAGAAGAAATAGAAGAAACGGTTATTGAGTCTACAGAAGATTACAACGATAACGATGACAACTATAGTTATTACGATGTGTATGATGCAAATAACAAAATAAAGCGAGAATTATCTGAAAATTGGGCTACATTAAAGGCAATACAAATTTTAAAGCAATCACCTAATCGCTCGATCTTAAAAAATAAATCTTACTTAAAAAGTTTAGATGACAATGCAGAAGCAACATTGTGGGTACACGATTTTGGCCAGTTGTATTCTAATGTTTTAGGGGGGGTATATTTTAGCGAGTTAGCCGGATTTGATTTAGGTCAGATGTATGCTAACAATGGTTTAAGTGCAAAGTTATTACTTGAAAACGACAGAATGGAGCTTAGTACTAGCTACAGAATGTCTGATCAAATGGCGGAGAGCTATAAGAAAATGACCTCTAGAAAGCTTAATAAAAAGTTTTTAGACTATGTTAACGAAGATAGAATGATTGGTTACATGAGTTATGCTATGGATACAAAAGCAACATTAGAAGAGTATCCTATAATTTTAAAGTCTATTTATAAAAACATACCATATTACGGAGAAGAAGCTGTTTTAGGACTTGATATGTTTTCTTTATTATTGGATGAAGCAGCAGTTGGGGAGGTGTTAAATGGTGATTTATTATTTTTATTATCTGGTATCTCTAAACAAGAAGTAACGTATACGACGTATGATTATAATGATGATTACGAATATATCGAAGTTGAAAAAACTAAAACAGAAACAATTCCGGACTTTTTATTAATGGCATCTACTGAAGATTCTAGCATGTTTACTAAGTTAATAAAGTATGCTGTAAATAAAGAGATGGTGACTTTTGATAATGGTTATTACACTTTTGTAATTCCAAAAAGCCCATTATCATTGCACTTTGTAATTAAAGATGGTATTGCATTTTTAGGAACATCAAAAGCTGAAATGAGAAAAATAACAACGGGTACTTTTGATGCTAAGTTATCTTCTAAACATAAAAAAAGGATGTTAGATAATAGCACTTCATTATTTGTAAGCGCAGAGCAGTTGGCTTCTCAATTACCAATTGAAGAAATGGGGCTTGACGGAAGCGGAAAGTTAGAGTGGTTTTTAAATACGTCTGAGGATGCTTATATGACGGCTTCAAAAATAAAAGGTAATACCGTTGAGACTAAGATGGTAGTTGGTGTTCCTGGATCAGAAAAAAATGCATTAAAGTACATTTTTACTATTATCGATAAATTTGCAAAGTAATAGGTAATGAAGTTTAAAAAAATATTAAAAAGAGCAGCCATTAGTATTAGTGTGCTGCTCTTAATTTTTAAAGGTGTTTTAATGTATCGTGATTATACGTCCTATAAAGATGTGATACATAAAAATGCCAATCAAATTGTAAAAGTTAGAGTAGATGGGATCTTTCAATCTATTGCTTTTAATGCGATTAAAAACCCGTCGTATTATTTAAAAAAAGATTCAAAAAAAGAGTCTGAGGATGATAAAAAATCTGATGATAAAGGCGTTTCTGTTCCTGCAAACCTATTTTTGTATACTCTAAATAATTACTCAAAAACAACTGTTTTTACGTCGTTTAAAATTTCAGATTCTTCAGCATTTAAAAACTTTATTACTTCTAAATTTCAGTTTAAAAATTTTAAATCATCCCAAACTATTACGACTGCATTTACAAAAGACAAAAAAATGCAAATTGGTTTTAATGCTAAGCAATGTGTTGTTGTGTTTAGTCAAAATCAAGAGGATGTTAACCTTGTGTTTGAAGACCTTCTTAATAATGGTATTACATTGGATCAATCAGATCAGAAATGGTCAAAGCTTAAAGCAGCGACTGCGCATGTTAATTATATCACTAAAAATAATAACTTAAATTTAGATTTTAAATCAGGACAATTGTTAATAAATGGCAACTTTATTTTACCAGAATATTTAGATGTGCCCAAAGTAATTATTGCAAGCAAATTTTCTAGTGATGCTAGTATTACACTTGATTTAAATGCAGTGTCAACGGTTAATTATGTGTCTTTTAAACATAAAGATTTTACGGTGCAAACAGATAGTTTAAGTGCTTATTTTAAAGGGTATTTAGGTGTAGAATTAGCAAGAAAAACGACACAAATAGATTCGGTAATTACATATCAATTTAATGATGATTTTGAAAAAGTAGCAACACAAACTGCTGTAGAAAAAGAAGTGCCAGAAATTAATATTCAAATGTCTACTCAAGGGACAAAACTATATAAGTATTTAAAACAGGTAGGTATTATAAACACTAATAGGATTAGTAAAGACTTATTTCCTTTATATCAATTTAATGTAGACAGTACAACTAATGGTTTGCTTTTAAGCACAGGTGATACTCGTGTTTTTGAAACCAAAAAAATAGAACCATTAAAGGTTTTGGCATTAACTGTTGATTTTAAAAAACTACAGGAGCAAAATCACTTTCCAATAGCGTTTAATTATATGGATAAACTGTTAACTTTAAAGCTTAATGGAATTAGTAATCACGAGGAAACAATTGATGTAAGTGGTGAAGTCAATTTAAAAAATAAAGACATTAATGCGCTTGCTCAGTTTTTTATTAATCAGAAAGAATAAACAAATTTAGTACCTTACTAAAATGACATTAAGTTATTGGGAAATAAAATCATGGCTAACCAACGTAGATTATACTATTGTTGGTAGTGGAATTGTGGGTTTAAATTGCGCACTGCAATTAAAAACACGCTTTCCAAAAGCTAACATTTTAATTTTAGAGAAAGGAACTTTACCTCAAGGAGCAAGCACAAAAAATGCAGGTTTTGCTTGTTTTGGAAGCTTGTCAGAAATTGTAGACGATCTTAAAACACATACAGAACAAGAGGTTTTAGATTTGGTGCAAAAACGCGTCAAAGGATTACAAAAATTAAGAGACAATCTTGGCGACAAAACCATAGATTACCAACAACTAGGAGGCTACGAATTGTTTAATACTAGCGATGATTTATTTGAAACCTGCTTAAAACAAAAAACGTTGGTTAATAATTTATTGAAACCTGTTTTTGGAGACAACGTCTTTAGTTTAAAAGACAACACCTTTGGTTTTAATAACATCAAGAATCACTACTGTTTTAATCAATATGAAGGACAAATAGACACAGGTCGTATGATGGAGGCTTTATTGCAAAAAGCGCTGTTAAAAGGCATTAAAATACTTAATAATGTTTCGGTGTCTAATTTTTCAGAAGATGCAAATGCTGTTAAAGTTGAAACTAATCAATTTAGTTTTTCGACTTCAAAATTATTAATAGCTACAAATGGCTTCGCTTCAGTTTTAAATATTCCGGAAGTTAAACCAGCAAGAGCGCAAGTTTTAATTACAAAGCCTATAAAAAACCTTCATATTAAAGGTACGTTTCATTTGGATGAAGGGTATTATTATTTCCGTAACATCGATAGTAGAATACTATTTGGAGGTGGCCGTAATCTAGATTTTAAAGGCGAAGAAACTACAGTGTTAACCCAAACGGACTTAATTCAAAACACATTAGAATCACTTTTAAAAACAACTATCTTACCAAACACGCCTTTTGAAGTAGAACATCGCTGGAGCGGAATTATGGGCGTGGGTAGTCAAAAAAAACCAATAGTAAAGCAACTTAGTAATAATGTGTTTTGTGGCGTACGTCTTGGTGGTATGGGAGTAGCGATAGGTAGTTTGATTGGAGAAGAATTAGCCAATCTTATAGAATAAAAGCATGCATAATATTTTCAGGTTTATTGCTAAAATACTCGTTTGGTTTGTTATTATAACAGTTGGGATAGTTGTGTTTTACAAATGGGTACCGGTACCAATAACACCTTTAATGGTTATTAGATATTTTGAAAAAGACAGTCCAAAATTATTGAATCACGATTGGGAGCCAATAGAAAACATATCCAAAAATTTGCAGTTAGCAGTTATTTGTAGCGAAGATCAAAGTTTTTTAAAACATACAGGGTTTGACTTAAATGCAATTGAAAAAGCGTACGAAAACAATAAAAAAGGAAAACGTGTTAAAGGCGGAAGTACCATAAGTCAGCAAACAGCAAAAAATGTATTTTTATGGCCACAGCGTAGTTGGTTACGTAAAGGTTTAGAAGTTTATTTTACGTTTTTAATAGAGACCATTTGGGATAAAGAACGTATTATGGAAGTCTACTTAAATAGTATAGAAATGGGCAACGGTATATATGGCGCAGAGTCGGCAGCTCAATATTGGTTTAAAAAACCAGCTTCAAAATTATCAAAATTAGAAGCCTCTGCTATAGCAGCAATATTACCCAACCCGAGAAAATATAAAGCAAATCCGGTGACTAATTATATAGCATCTAGAAAAAGTTGGATAATGACACAGATGAATTTTTATGGTACTTTAAATTATAAAACGGAGGATGAATAGCACAGTAAAGATTAAACAAGCATTGCATGATAGTTGCGCTTTGTTTACAAAAAATAGGCTGGATACCATAAATAAAACAATTTCAGAATTACAAGAATCCTTAACCTCTGAGACTAAAAGTAGTGCTGGTGATAAGCATGAGACTGGGCGAGCTATGGTGCAGTTAGAACGCGAAAAAGCAGGACATCAATTAGCTCAAATCCAAAAAGTAAACCAGTTACTAGTCAAAATAAGTACAGAAAAGACCTCTAAAATTATTGGCTTAGGTAGTGTTGTTTATACTACAAAATCCAATTATTACATTGCTATAAGTGCTGGAGAGCTAGAGGTTGACACTCAAAAATTTTATGCAATTGCAGCCAATACGCCTATTGCACAATTGCTTTTGGGTAAAACAATTGGCGATGATATTGTTTTTAGGGAACAAAATTTTTCAATAACAAATGTTAACTAACGTCTAAATCAACAATTTTCGAGGTATCTTTAGTAAAATTGAATTAGAAAAAAGTTGAATATAATTCCCTCAAATTTTGATGTTATTATTATTGGTGGAGGATTAGCAGGTCTTAGTAGTGCTATCCATTTATCAAAAAATAAGCATAGTGTTTTGGTTATCGAAAAAAACGAGTATCCAAAACATAAGGTTTGTGGCGAGTATATTTCTAACGAAGTCTTACCTTATTTAAACTTTCTGGGAGTAGACGTTTTTAAACTAGGCGCAAAAAGGATTGATAAATTTGAACTATCTACACCTAAAAACAAGCTTGTAAAGGCCAATTTGCCTCTTGGTGGTTTTGGTATTAGTCGCTATTGTTTAGATAACCAATTGGCAAAAGTTGCATTAGCAAATCAGGCTACCATTACTCAAGATACTGTAGAAAATGTAACGTTTGCTAATGATGTGTTTTCGGTTGAAACTAAATCAAATAAGTATACTTCAAAAATAGTGATTGGTGCTTATGGCAAACGTGCTAATTTGGATGTTAAGCTCAATCGTAATTTCATTAAAAACAAATCCCCTTTTTTAGCAGTTAAAACACATTTAAAAGGCGTTTTTCCTGAAAACTTAGTGGCGCTTCATAATTTTGAAGGTGGTTATTGTGGGATCTCAAAAGTAGAAGACGATAGTATAAATGTATGCTACATCACCAATTTTGAGGCTTTTAAAAAGTATAAAGATATTGACGAGTTTCAGCGAAAAGTGCTTTATAAAAATACCGCTTTAAAATCAGTATTTGAAAACACAACTTCAGTTTTTGAAACGCCTTTAACTATTAGTCAGATTTCTTTCGAAACCAAAAACCCTATAGAAAACCATATGTTAATGTGTGGCGATACTGCAGGAATGATTCATCCTTTATGTGGTAACGGAATGAGCATGGCAATACGCAGTGCACAAATGGCATCACTATTAATTATTCAATTTTTTAATGGTGCAATAAAGGACAGAAAAGGATTAGAAAAACAGTATCTTAGAGAATGGAATACCGAGTTTAAATCGCGATTAACAACAGGTCATATTGTAGCAAAGCTATTTAGTTACAACAAATTGGCTGAGGTTTTAATACGTATCGTAAAAACAATACCAAGTATTTTGCCACAAATTATTAAGCGTACACACGGTAAAACAATGACAATTAAATGAGTGTTTTAGTAAATACAAAATATAGAAGTGAAGCAGAAGAAATAATGGACGATTTGGATTATAATGGTCCAATACTTCATGATGCATTAGATAAATTAGCCAAAATTAATCAATGGTTAGGCGGAAACATTGTGACTATTAATGGCTTAAAAAAAGCACTTAAAAACCATAATAAATCAGAAGCTATAACAATCATTGATTTGGGGTGTGGAGGAGGAGATATATTAAGAGAAATATCACTTTTTGGAAAGAAAAACAACTATAATTTTAAACTAATAGGGATTGATGCAAACCCTCATACAGTTAATTATGCTAATTTATTATCGCAAAAATACGATAACGTAAGTTTTGAAGCAATAGATATATTTTCAGATCAGTTCAATAACTTAGAGTACGACTTAGTATTAACCACTTTATTTTTGCATCATTTTAAAGAGGATCAATTGGTTTCGTTTTTAAAACCTGTGTTGCAAAAAGCAAAATTAGGTATAGTGGTTAATGATTTACACAGACATAAATTAGCCTATTATCTGTTTAAACTGTTATGTACAACTATCAAGAACAAAACAATAGTGGAAGATGGACTAACCTCTGTTTTAAGAGGATTCAAAAGGGAAGAGTTGACAACTATTTCAAAACAAATAAATGCAAATTATCAGATCCAATGGAAGTGGGCGTTTCGTTTTCAATGGATTTTGAAGCAACAATAATATGAGCGTAAAAATAACAGCAGTAGCCAAACAACTTCCAAAGTACACTAGAGAAACTAAGGATATTATTCCTTTTTTAAAACTTTGGATGACTGGTCAAGACGACCGTTTTCAGCGTAAAGTTATCAAACTTTTTGAAGGCGCAGGTGTTGACAAGCGCTACTCTATAATGGATGCAGAAGAAGTTTTTACAAATACATCTTTTCAAGAAAAAAATGATATTTACGCTCGTGAAGTAGTAAAATTAGCAGAGCAATCTTTGGTAAAAGCATTAGATAAAGCAGCGCTAAAACCAACTGATATTGATTATATAATTACAGTAAGTTGCACAGGTATTATGATTCCTTCTGTAGATGCTTATTTGATAAATAATCTAAAGATGAAGCAGGATATTGTTAGGTTACCTGTTACGGAAATGGGATGTGCAGCAGGTGTTTCAGGTATTATTTACGCCAAGAATTTTCTAAAAGCAAATCCTAATAAACGTGCAGCTGTCATTGCGGTTGAGTCGCCAACAGCAACGTTTCAGCTAGATGATTTTTCAATGGTTAATATAGTTAGTGCTGCCATTTTTGGAGATGGTGCGGCAAGTGTTATTTTATCGTCTTATGAAGATGAAGTAGGACCAAAAATAGTAGATGAAGCCATGTATCATTTTTATGATGCAGAGACCATGATGGGTTTTAAATTGGTAAATACAGGTTTGCAAATGATTTTAGATAAGGCTGTTCCTGAAACCATTTCAGAACATTTCCCTATGATTGTCCATCCGTTTTTAGAACGTAATAACATTACAGTTGAAGATATTGATCATCTTATTTTTCATCCAGGAGGGAAAAAAATAGTGCAAACTGTAGAAGATTTATTTGGATCCTTAGGGAAGAATATAGACGACACAAAAGAAGTTTTGCGACTTTACGGAAACATGAGCAGCGCTACTGTTTTGTATGTTTTAGAACGCTTTATGGATAGACCATTACCAAAAGGCGATAGAGGATTAATGTTGAGTTTTGGACCTGGTTTTTCAGCACAACGTATATTATTAGAATGGTAATTATAAAGACAAATGGTAGTTGCTATGTCATGCTGAGCTTGTCGAAGTCTCTTAATGCTATCAACATATTTTAAAATATAACGTCACACTGAGCGCAGTCGAAGTGTCTTTTAAAACAGGATTTATTAGTTATGACAAAAGATTTTCAACATAAAAACTATTGGGCACTCATTTTAGGAGGTTCAAGCGGATTGGGTTTAGCTACAGCAAAAAAGCTAGCTAAACATGGTATGAATATTTGTATTATTCACAGAAATTCAAGAACTCAGGAAGCCGAAATTAACAGCAATTTTGATATAATAAAAGCAGAAGGAGTACAGTTTAAATCGTTTAATGTTGATGCTTTTAAGCAAGAAAAAAGAATGCAAATTATTTCTGAATTAAAAGTAATTTTAGGCTCAGAAGGAAAAATAAGAACATTAGTACACAGCGTTGCTAAAGGCAATTTAAAACCAATGTTGGATGACCAAAAACCGACACTTCAAACTGACGATTTCAATTTAACAATAAACGCTATGGCTATTAGTTTGTTTGATTGGACTAAAGCTATTTTTGAAACCGAATTATTCGCAGAAGATTCAAGAATCATAAGTTTTACAAGTGAAGGCAATACAAAAGCATGGAAAAATTACGCAGCAGTTTCTGCAGCAAAAGTAACATTAGAAGCCATTACTAGAAATATTGCTTTAGAGTTTGCACCTTATGGTATTAGAGCCAATTGCATCCAAGCAGGAGTAACAGATACAGCGTCTTTACGTATGATTCCTGGAAGTGATAAAATTAAAGAACACAGTTTACTTCGTAATCCATTTAACAGATTAACATTACCGGAAGATGTTGCAAATGCAGTGTATTTGTTATCTAAAGATGAAGCTAGCTGGATCAATGGTTGTGTAATCCCTGTAGATGGAGGCGAACATATTAGTTAAAAATGACGAAAGAAAAAATCATATTACTATTACCGTATCAAGAACCATTTTTATTCGTGGATGAATTAAACACGATTTCCAATGAAGGTGTAACGGGAAGTTATACTTTTAAAAAGGACGAGTATTTCTACAAAGGACATTTTAAAGACAATCCAATTACGCCAGGCGTGATCTTGACGGAATGTATGGCGCAAATAGGTGTAGTATGTTTGGGTATTTATATGTTGAAGGATGAAATTTCGGAAGATAATAAACCTCAAATAGCTTTAACGTCAAGTCAAGTAGATTTCTTTTTACCTGTTTTTCCAGGCGAAACAGTGACTGTAGTTTCAGAAAAAGAAGTCTTTCGTTTCAATAAATTGAAATGTAAAGTAAAAATGTTTAATCAGAAAAATGAATTGGTTTGTAGAGGACAGATCTCAGGAATGCTGAAAGCAGAATAATACCAATTGTAAACGAAAGATCAAATTTAGTTTGTCGAGGTGTATTTTAATTAATAAAGTATGAAAAACAGAGTCGTAATAACAGGTTTAGGAGTCGTTGCACCAAATGGAGTAGGTGTCGACGCATTTACTAAGGCTATAAAAAATGGTATATCCGGAATTACTTTTCATCAGCAATTAGCAGATTTAAATTTTTCATGTTGTATTGGTGGAATTCCTAATATTTCCGAAGAAAAAAAGTTAGAATACTTAACACCTTTACAATTAAGAGGCTTTAATAGTTCTGGTATTTTATATGGTTGCATTGCAGGAATGGATGCTTGGAAAGATGCTGGTTTTGAAGTTGATCCTAATAGTGATTTATACTTTGATTCGGGTACTGTTTTTGGGACAGGAACCTCAGGAGTAGACAAGTTTAGAGAGGCTATTTATAAATTGGATGACAAGCAGGTAAAGCGATTAGGAAGTACAGTTGTGGTACAGACTATGGCTAGTGGAATTAGTGCTTTTTTAGGCGGAATTTTGGGCTTAGGTAACCAAGTAACTACAAACTCATCTGCATGTACCACAGGTACAGAAGCTATTTTAATGGGTTATGAACGTATTAAAAACGGACAAGCAAAACGCATGTTGGTTGGTAGTTGTAGTGACGACGGACCCTATATTTGGGGAGGATTTGACGCTATGCGAGTGATGACATATAAGCATAATGAAACTCCAAAAGAAGGCTCTAGACCAATGAGTGAAACCGCAAGTGGTTTTGTGCCAGGCGCAGGTGCAGGTGCTCTAGTTTTAGAGTCTTTAGAAAGTGCTTTAAAAAGAAAGGCGACTATTTATGCTGAAATTTTAGGCGGAAATATAAACTCTGGAGGACAACGTGATGGAGGAACAATGACTGCTCCAAATGCTAAAGCTGTGCAACGTTGCATACAAGATGCGGTTAGAGATTCGGGCATTTTAGCCGAAGATATTGACACTATAAATGGGCATTTAACAGCGACTTCAAAAGACAGTTTGGAAATCGAAAATTGGACAAAAGCATTAGGTAGAAGCGGAACAGGTTTTCCGTATATAAATTCTTTAAAAGCGATGGTTGGTCATTGTTTGGCAGCTTCGGGTAGTATAGAAAGTGTCGCTACTGTATTGCAATTAAAACACCAATTTGTGTTTCCTAATATTAATTGCGAGGACGTGCACCCTGAAATATCTGCACTAATTTCTGAAGAAAAAATTGTAAAACATACTATTAATACAAGCCTTAATATTGCAGCAAAAGCCAGTTTTGGTTTTGGTGATGTTAATGGTTGTGTGATTTTTAAAAAATATAATTAGACTATGACTAAAGAAGAACTTATCGCGAAACTAAAAACTATTGTACAACCTTATATTCAAAACGAAGACGCTTTTAATAATTTATCTGTAGCGACTGATTTTATAAATGATCTTAAAATAAATTCAGCAAATTTAGTAGATGTTATTCTGGATGTAGAAGACGAATTTGATATTAGAATAGAAAACGACGACATGGAAAAAATGACGTCCGTAAAAGCAGCAATGGATATTGTAAACGAAAAATTAGCAGCAAAATGATAGGCAATGATATTGTCGATTTAAAACAAGCTGCTAAAGATAGTAATTGGAAACGTCCACGTTTTTTAGATAAAATTTTTACGCCAAGAGAGCAGCAATTAATTTGGTCTGCTAAAGATCAAGACCAAATGGTTTGGCTACTTTGGAGCATGAAAGAAGCTGCGTATAAAGTAAATGTACAACAGTTTGGGACACGGTTTTTTAATCCAAAACGTTTGGAATGTACTTTACTGTCTAATTTTAAAGGAGAGGTAATTATTGAAGACAATCGTTATTTTATAGAATCTACAATTACTGAAGATTTTATTTATTCTATTGCGTTAATAGCGTCTGATAAAAGTTATAAAAGTGAATGGTTTTTAGATCATAGTCAAGACTATGGCGCACAGAGTAAATGCCTAAAAAGGAGCTTTTTAAAAACTTTAAATTTAGATGAAGTAACTATTATTAAAAACAATATTGGTGTGCCTAAACTACAGCATAACAGTGACTTGTTAGATGCCTCTTTTTCGTTGACACATCATGGTGCTTTTAGTGGTTATGCTATCTTGTGATTTCTAAATACTGAGTAGTATTTTTTTCTAAGTTTGTTTTACTCTCAAAAAACACAACATCATCATCTAATAAGGCTTCAATTAAGTAATAGTGTCCTTTAAAATAAGCGTGTATTACTGTAGCTTTAAGCTCAGAATTGGTCACCATTTTTAATTGATGTGCGTATATTATAGCATCACCAATAATATTAAACTCGCCAAAAAACGAAGCTATTACTGGTGCTTCTGGATTTTTAAATAAATTTTCTGGGCTATCATTAACAACAATTTTGTTGTCGTACAAAACAATCATTCTGTCTGCAAAACCTAAAACATCTTCTCTGTCATGTGTTGCAACAACACATGTAATGTTTTTGTCTTTTAAATATCTAAAGACATTACGTCTAAGTGATTGTTTTTGGAAGTTGTCAATATGACTAAAAGGCTCGTCTAATAAAATAATTTCTGGCTGTTTTGCCAATGCACGTGCTAATGCTACACGCTGTTTTTGACCACCACTTAAGGTTTTTACTTTTGTTTTAGCAAGTTCAGTAAGTTCTACAACTTCTAGTAACTCTGCAGTACGTTCTTTTTTTTCTTCTGGAAAAAAATTAGAAAGGTGTTTACCAATGTTTTCTTCAACAGTTATAAAAGGCATTAAGTCAAATTCTTGACTTACGTATTTCATAAAGTCGTAACCTACAACTAAATTATATTTTGGTCCCAAAACTTGTTCATCCTTCCAAAAAATCTGACCTTGATTTAAGTCGGATTCGCCAAAAATAAGATTTAATAGTGTGCTTTTTCCTGAGCCACTTTCTCCTATAATGGCTACGTTTTCACCTTGTTTAGCAGTAAAAGAAAGGTTTTTTAAAACAGGTGTTTTATTATAAGAAAAGGTAAGATTTTTAACTGTCAGCATAAGACAAAAATAATATAAAAAAACCGCTCAATTACTTGAGCGGTTTTTAAATTTAAAAAAACATGACAATTTAATTCCAACCGCCACCTAAAGCCTGATATAGTTTTACGTTAGCTAATAACTGGTCCCTTTTAGTTTCTATAATTTCAATTTTAGAATCTAAAGCTTCTCTTTGGGTTAGCAACACTTCTGTGTATTCTGCTCTAGCAGATTTAAATAACCTAAGCGATAAGTCTATAGATTCTGCAAGTGCTTGCACTTGATCTTCTTTAAGCTGGTAGCTTTTTTTAAGATTATCCACATTAGACAACTGATTTGTAACTTCAATAAACGCATTTAAAATGGTTTTTTCATATTCAAAAAGAGCTTGCAATTGTTGGTCAGTTGCATTTTTATATTCTGCCTTTATCGCATTTCTGTTAATTAATGGCGCTACAATATCGCCCACTAAATTGTAAAGTAAAGATTCAGGTGTGCTTGTCAAAAATTTAGGTTTAAAAGCTTCTAATCCTACACCAGCTTTAAGACCGATAGAAGGATAAAAATTAGCTTTTGCAACACTCACGTTTAGTTTAGAGGCAGACAACTCGTACTCTGCTTGTCTAATATCTGTACGATTAGCTAAAAGTTGAGCTGGAATTCCTGCAGATATACTATCAACCGTTTTTGTAATAAAATTGCTAGAACTTCTAGTTATTGTTTGTGGGTAACGTCCAACTAAAAAGTTAATTAAATTTTCTGTCTCAACTATTTTTTGCTGAATTTTAAACTTGCTGCTTTGGTTTTTATAAACATCCGCTTCAAAACGTCTTACAGCTAATAAAGTAGCTCTAGCTGCCTCTTTTTGGAGTTTCACCATTTTTAATGCTTGTTGCTGGATCTCTAAGTTTTCTTCAATAATTTCTAATTGATTATCTAAAGCCATAAGCTCGTAATACGAGCTTGCAATTTCTGTAACCAGTTGCGTTACCATAAAATGTTGACCTTCAATAGTCGCTAGATATTCTAAAACTGCTGCTTTTTTACCATTGCGAAGTTTTTTCCAAACATCAAGTTCCCAAGAGGCAGAAAGCCCGATTGAAAAATTAGTTAAAGGCTCCGGGAATTCTTCACCTTCACGGATATTTAAGTGTTTTTCTACTGCACCACTCCTAGTGTATTCACCAACTTTTTCAACTTCAGCTCCAGCGTAAACACCAACAAAAGGGAGGTATTCTCCTTTTTTAGCTTTTATTTCGTTTTTAGCTATATCCACTTGCTGTAACATAATGTTTAGCTCCTGATTATTAACTAAAGCGCTATCTATTAACGCGACTAAATTAGGATCTTTGAAAAAATCTTTCCATTGCATATTGGCCGTATTTGTCGTGTCTTCTGACTGACTTTTATACTGCTCAGGAACGGTCTTGTTTTCTGCTCTAACAATTCTGGTAGGTGCACAAGAATACAAGAATAGTATTGTTAAAACACCTATTACGAAACGTTTTCTGATCTTTATATGTTTTTTAAAATTATTCATCTTTGTTTCTTTTGCTTAGTTTTTTAAATAGACTTTTCAATTTGCTTATTTGTTCGGTATTTTCTTTTGTTTGTTTACCAGCAGATTCACTATTTCTAATAAATTCTTCAGATAATGGCTCATGAGACTCATCTTTAATAAGACTTTTTCCTTCAGCCATTTTAGCAAAAATGTAGTATAAGCCAGGGATAATTAAAACACCACCAAGGGTTCCAATAAGCATTCCTCCTAAAGCAGAACTACCAATGGTTTTATTGGCAATAGCACCTGCTCCGGATGCTACTATTAACGGAATTAATCCAGCGATAAAGGCAAAGGACGTCATTAAAATAGGTCTAAATCTGGCTCTAGAACCTTCAATAGCTGCTTCCAGAATTGTAGCACCTTCACGTTGTTTTTGTACTGCAAATTCGACAATTAGTACTGCGTTTTTACCAAGTAATCCGACCAGCATGATGACTCCAATTTGTGCATAAACATCGTTAGCTAACCCCATTGATTTTAACAGGAAGAATGACCCGAAAACACCCACAGGTAGTGATAATATTACTGCAAATGGTAATAAAAAACTCTCGTATTGTGCGGCTAAAACAAAGTACACAAATATTAGTACTACTATAAAAATATAAGTGGATTCGTTACCTCTACTTGCTTCGTCATAAGACAGTCCTTCCCAAGCAATATCATAACCTCTAGGAAGTTCTTTAGCAGCAACTTCCTTAATGGCATTAATGGCATCTCCACTTGTAAATCCTGAAGCTGGTAAGCCTCTAATGGATGCTGAGTTGTAAAGATTATATCTTGTAATCTCATTAGGTCCTAGTTTTTTAGTGATGGTCATAAATGCAGAATATGGTACCATTTCTCCTTCTTCATTTTTAACAAAAAGCTTTTCAAGATCGGATGGTAAGCGTCTATATTCTGGTCCTGCTTGTGTGTAAACCTTAAAGAATCTACCAAAACGAATAAAACCTTGCTCGTAAGTACTACCAATTAAAATATTCAAATTTTCCATTGCTTTGCTAATGGTTACCCCTTTTTGCATAGCAATCTTGTTGTTTATTTTTAATTGATATTGTGGGTAATTTGCAGAGAAAAAGGTAAACAAACCTGTAAGCTCTTTACGTTTAGATAGAGCTTCTATAAAGTTGTTGTTAATCTCTTCAAAATGATGATAATCCGTTGAATTCGTTTTGTCTAATAGACGCATGGCAAACCCTCCAGAAGATCCAAATCCAGGAACAGCAGGTGGTTCAAAATATTCGATAACCGCACCTAAATCTTTAGTCTCTTCTTCTAGTTCTTCCATGATTTCGTGCACGGTATGCTCACGGTCTGACCAAGATTTAAGATTAATTAAACAGGTTCCGGCATTAGATCCACGACCCTCCGTCATGATTTCGTAACCGGCTAAAGAGGATACTGATTCTACACCTTCTGTTTCTTCACATATTTTCTGAAGTTTTTTAGCGACTTCGTTTGTGCGTTCTAACGTTGCACCTGGCGGTGTCTGAATAATAGCGTAAATCATACCTTGATCCTCATTAGGTATAAATCCTGCTGGTAATAGTTTGTTGGTAAAATAAATACCGGCACAAAAAGCAGCTAATATTCCAAAGGTTATTACGCGTCTTGCTACAATTTTATTAAGTATTTTGACATACCTACCTGTTAGTTTTTCAAAACCATTATTAAACCAGTTGATAAATTTATCTATTGGTGATTTTTTAGTTTTTCCATGGTTGTTTTTAAGTAACATGGCACATAATACAGGTGTTAGTGTTAATGCAACAATTGCTGAAATAACAATAGCACCAGCCATAGTAATAGAGAATTGACGATAGAAAACACCTACAGGCCCCGTCATAAATGAAATAGGAATAAAAACAGAAACCATCACCAAAGTAATTGCGACAATAGCGCCTCCAATTTCACCCAACACTTCATACGATGCTTTGTAGGGGGTGAGATGTTCTTCTTCCATTTTAACATGGACGGCTTCCACGACGACAATAGCATTATCGACGACAATACCAATAGCTAGTACTAATGCAAACAATGTTATTAAGTTGATGGACAATCCAAATAATTGCATTACAAAAAAGGCTCCAATTAAAGATACGGGTACGGCTATAATCGGGATTAATGTAGAACGCCAATCCCCTAAAAATAGAAATACTACAATAGCAACTAAGATAAAAGCATCCCTAAGGGTGTGTAATACTTGTTCTATAGACGCATCTAAAAAGTTAGACACATCATAACTAATTTGAAAGTCTACATCCGGTGGTAGTTCTACTTCTAATTCTGCTAATTTTACTTTTACAGCATCTATTACATCGCTACCGTTACTTCCAAACGTTTGTTTTAATACTATTGACGCGGAAGGTTTTCCGTCTAAGTTGGAGTAGATATCAAAAAACTCACTTCCTAGATTAACCTCTGCAATATCTTTTAATTGAATGATTTCTCCTTCTTTATTGGCACGGATTATAATCTCTTCGTATTGTTCTGGTTCGTTATAGCGGTCTTCATAAGTTAGTACATATTCTAAAGATTGTGCAGTCATACCAGAACTACGTCCTAGTCGTCCAGGTCTAGCTAAAATACTTTGCTCCTCCATGGCTTCTAATACTTCTTCTGCAGAAATATTATACGCACGCATACGGTCTGGTTTTAGCCAAACTCTCATGGCGTATTTTCTGCTTCCTAAAATTTGAGCGCTTGCAATCCCTTTAATACGTTGTATTTCTGGTATAACCTTAGTGTAAGCATAGTTATATAAAAACTTTTCATCATTATTTTTATCTGTGCTAGATAGGTTAACGTACATTAACATACTAGGTTGGACTGGGGATATAATAACGCCTTCACGTTGTACCAATTCTGGTAATAGTGGCATTACTTGATCCACACGTGTTTTTACTCGGACAACAGCTTCGTTTGGATCTGTCCCAGGTTCAAAAATAACACGAATGGTTGCTTCTCCGGCACTGGTTGCATCGGACGCGATATAGCGCATATCTTGTACACCATTAATGGCTGTTTCTAATGGGATTAATGTCGAATTAACTAATACTTCAGAACTAGAACCAGGATAAGCGATAAAGATATTTACCGTTGTTGGTGCTATTTGTGGGAACTGAGATATAGGAAGTTGCTTGATGGCAAGTCCCCCTATAAATAGAATGATAACCGAAATGACAATAGCCAAAACGGGTCTTTTTATAAATTGTTTAAACATGTCTTTTGTAGATTAAATTCTAAAATTATTCAGCGTATAAGTCTAACTCAGACATTACTTTGTTTGGCTCTAAAAATTTGGTTTCTATTTCTTCATTGTTTTTAACCATTCTGATACCTTCTAGTAAGATAGTATCGTTTTCAGATAGTCCTTTACTAACAATAAATAGATGTGGTAACTCTGCACCAATAGTAATTTCTTTTTGTTTTACGATATGGTCTTGATCTACTATAAAAACATAGGTTTTATCTAAGACTTGAAACGTTGCTTTTTGAGGAATAATAATAACGTCTTTAAAAGGTACTGCCATTAATACGCTACCTGTTTCGCCATGTCTTAGGACTCCATCTGGATTTGGAAACGTGGCTCTAAAAGCAATATTTCCTGTTTCGCTGTTAAACTCTCCTTCAATAGTTTCAACAATTCCTTTTTGGTTGAATTGTTTGTTGTTAGCCATTAGTAAGCCAACTTCTTTTTTAGTGTCTTTATCGGCGCTAGTAATATAGTCTAGGTATTCTGCTTCAGGGACATTAAAATAGACCCACATTTGACTATTATCAGACAATGTTGTAAGTAATTCGCCTTCATCTAAAAGGCTCCCTTCTCTTGCTTCTAAATGGTCCATGATACCATCAAAAGGCGCTGTAATTCTAGTAAAACCTAAATGTGTTTGTGCTAAAGTTACTTCAGCATTAGCTTTATCTAAATTAGCATTTGCCATGGCTAATTCGTTTTGAGAAACGACATTACCATCCGCCAATAATTTCGTGTTTTGAAACTCAATTTTGGCAGCGTCAGATTCGGCTTTAGCCTTCTGTAATTCGGCTTGATAAATATTTGGCATTATTTGGAACATGGCTTGTCCCTTTTTAACATGTTGCCCTTCGTCTACAGAGATGCTTTTTAGATAACCTCTTTCTAAGGCTCTTAATTCGATATGTCTAATAGAATGTATTTGACTAACATAATCTTTAGTTATAGTGGTGTCTTTTTTAATAGGATTGGTAACAAGAAAAGCAACGTGTTCTTTCTTTTCTTCTTTTTTAGTTTCGCAACTTGTATGAATTAGACATGCGAATAAACCCATGAAAATGAAGATTTTTTTCATAATTTTTTATTTAAAATAAATTGGTAAAATAAAATGTGATTGCAGCAAGTCATTGCCAATACGGCACAAGACAGGCTGTTTGTGTTATATTATTTTTTTTGAAATATGTAATAAACCAATAAAAATTAGTCTATAATAGAAAGAAAAAATCAGATTATAAAGACTTCTAATCTAACATGAAGTTTTGTCGAAGGTTGACAAACGATATAGGTGAAACTGTTAGCTTCTTTTTGAAGTTTAGAAGATAAATCACTTAATAATTGAGTATGAAACAGTTTTGAAATATAACTACTAAAAGAGTTAATAGTCGTGCTACTAACGGTTTCTTCGTTTTCTGCTTCTTCGGCTTCGGTATAATCGAAAAACCATTCTGCTGTTTCGTTTTGTTGAATTGTAAAATTAGATATAGTACCTAAGTTGGCATCTACTGAAGCTTTATTTTCATGATTACCAGCTAAAGCATAGTCCGCATCAATTGCAGTATCTGCATGTGCGTTAGTTAGTCCTGTCAATAGCAAGAGTGCTAATAAGGGTAAATATTTAGTGACTATTTTGTTCATTTACGAGTGCAAAACTAGAGTAATTGATTATTACTACCAAACTAAAGATTGCTTTTTAAGTCTTCTTTAAGAAGAAAAATAATGTATTAAAAAAGTCGCTCTGATTTAGAGCGACTCTTTAATTTAAAATTAGTTTTATGACTATTCTATAACAATATTACTGTTATACATTTTATAAGAACCATCCGCTTGTTTGACGCAAGCCTTATATTCTCCTTTGTAAACTTTAAAGATTATTTCTTCACCATCATTAGTAATAATAGTGTTATTTCCGTCTCCAAAATGACGAAGTGTTTTTACATCATTTTCGTAAATGTAAATTTCTGGCTTTATTTTAGAGTCTAAAGATGCAATACCAGACTTAACATTTGGAACAAAATTTTGAATCTCTATTTTAGAATAGTTTATTGGGTCTTTAGATTTGTAAGTGTATTTTCCTGCAGGTAGTGTAATTAAATATGCACTATTTGGTGTTACAGCAACAGTTACTAAGTTGTCTGAATTTTCTAATGAATTAGAGCTCTCAAAACGACTAAATATCGTTTTGTAATTTGAAGTCCAAGTATCAAAGAATCCAGTGTTTTCTTTAACTAATTCAAAATAGGTTTTAGCAGCGTTTATGTCTTTTTTTAATAAACTTGCAGAAGTTAAATTGGCGTAAATAACGCGATTTTTTATCTTGTCTTTAACTTTTTTTCCAAAATCAACATTTAATTGAGCGGTCCAAAAAGCAATAGCTTTATCTAGTGCTTCCGTATCGTTACTGTTAGCAACAATGGCATCTATTAAAGGTTTAGAAGACGTGTTAAAACTTTCTGCAGCACCGTCCTTTGTTTTTTTAAACAATCCAAATGGCACTTTTAGGTCTGCACTACCTGAGAATAAATGCTCATATTCTTTAAGTAAATCCTGTACGTGTTCTGTAACAATAAGTGCTTTTGTTATGTTTCTTGTATCTCTGTTTACTATACTGTATTCGCTTTTTGCTGCGGATACATTCTTTTCTACAGTTTCTTTAATGTTCAAGAGTAGTTTGTTTTCTTTATTTAACACCATGATATTGTATGTGCCTTGTAAAACAATTAATCCTGGACTAGATTTTAATTGGTTACCAGAAAAACCAACAATTACCTGTAAGTCTGCATTTTCAGTAACACGCTCTAACCCACTTAGGTTTATGCCTTCTGTATTGGATGCTATTGTTGGATTTGCTTCAGTAGCAGTATAATTCCAGTATTTTCCATCATCTTGAATGGTGTAGCTATACGTTTTAGTGTTTTTTAGAATCTCTGGTTGCTCAAAAGTAGCTTTAACGTCTTGCGTTTTAACATCCGCTTTTTGAGCTGTTGCAGTTAGTGAGGCAAAAGCAACACATGCTAGTAAAAGTATTTTTTTCATAAGTTTAAATGTTGGGGAATTGTTATGGTTGAAATAAAAAATAGCAGCAAACGGTTAATCTATTTTGCTAACCACTTGCTGCTATTTTTTTAAGTAATATTATTAGTCTTTAAAATCTTCGATTTCTGTTGGTAAAACATCAAATCCCATATTAAAAAGTGTAAAACCATAGATGTCCGCATATTGCTCTATTGTTTTACTTACAGGTGTTCCGGCACCGTGACCAGCATCAGTTTCGATACGTATTAACGTTGGATTGCTTCCTGTTTGCTTGTCTTGTAATTGGGCAGCAAATTTAAAACTATGCGCCGGTACAACTCTGTCATCGTGATCACCTGTGGTTACCATAGTTGCAGGGTATTCTACACCTTCTTTTACATTATGTACAGGAGAGTACCCCATTAAATAATCAAACATTTCTTTGCTGTCTTCTGCTGTTCCGTAGTCATAAGCCCAACCTGCTCCTGCAGTAAAAGTATGATAACGTAACATGTCTAAAACACCAACTGCAGGTAAAGCAACCTTCATTAAATCTGGACGTTGCGTCATCGTTGCACCAACTAATAACCCACCGTTTGATCCACCACGGATTGCTAAATAGTCTGATGAGGTATATTTTTGATCAATAAGGTATTCCGCAGCAGCGATAAAATCGTCAAAAACATTTTGTTTTTTTAATTGCGTTCCTGCATCATGCCAAGCTTTTCCGTATTCTCCACCACCACGTAAATTTGGTACAGCATAAATACCACCTTGTTCCATCCAAACCGCATTAGCGATGCTAAAACTAGGCGTTAAACTAACGTTGAAACCACCATAACCATAAAGAATAGTTGGGTTTTTACCATTAAGCTCTAATCCTTTTTTGTGTGTGATTATCATTGGTACTTTTGTACCGTCTTTTGAAGCATAAAAAACTTGCTTGCTCTCGTAATTTTCAGGATTAAAATCGATGTCTGGTTTACGGAATAATTCTGAAGTTCCGTTTTCTATATCGTATTTGTAAATGCTTCCTGGAGTTACATAATTTGTAAACGAATAGTATAATTCTTTTTCTTCTTTTTTAGCACCAAAACCAGCTGCGCTTCCTACACCTGGTAATTTAACTTCTCTAACCAATTTACCATCGTAATCATATTGCATTACTTTAGATACGGCGTCAACCATATATTCAGTAAAAAAGTATCCGCCAGCTGTTGATGGACTTAACACATTTTTAGTTTCTGGTATAAAATCTACCCAGTTTTCTGGAGTAGGATTAGACGCGTCAACTGTAACTATTTTTTTATTTGGCGCGTTAAGGTTTGTTACTAAAAATAATTTTGACCCTTCATTAACTAATACATAGGTGTCGTTATCGGTATTACCAATAATCTCCACTAGTTTAGAATTAGGTTGCGTTAAATCTTTGATATATAATTTGTTTCCTGAGGTAGAAACACGAGGAGAAATTATTAAGTAACGGTCGTCTTCTGTTACTGACCCGTAAATGTATCTGTGTTTTTCTGAAGCTTTACCTCCAAAAATTAATTGATCTTCTTTTTGAGGTGTTCCTAATTTGTGATAGTAAACTTTGTGTTGGTCTGTTTTTGCAGACAGCTCACTACCTTTAGGCTTGTCGTAACTAGAGTAGTAAAAGCCTTCGTTTTTATACCAAGACATCCCACTAAATTTAATATCGACTAAAGTGTCTTCGACAATTTTTTTAGATTCGATATCCATAACTAATATTTTTCGCCAATCGCTACCTCCTTCAGAGATGGCGTAGGCTAAAACGCTACCGTTTTTAGAAAAACTTGTCCCACCTAAAGAGATGGTTCCGTCTTCTTTAAAAGTATTTGGGTCTAAAAATACTGTTGCTGTACTTGGGTCTTCACCGGTTTTGTATCTATAGATAACATATTGGTTTTGTAATCCATCGTTTTTATAAAAATAAGTGTAATCTCCTTCTTTAAAAGGAGCACCAATTTTCTCGTAATTCCATAGTTTTTCAAGACGCTGTTTAAGTGCTTTTCTGTACGGTATATTGTCTAAGTATGAGTGTGTCGCCTTGTTTTCTGCTTTTACCCAAGCTTCCGTTTCAGCACTTTTATCATCTTCTAACCATCGGTATGGGTCTTTTACATCCGTTCCAAAATAATTGGTTACTGTATCTGCTTTTTTAGTATCAGGATAGTCAACGACTATATCTCTTTTTACTGCTTGTTGTTTTTTTTCTTCTTTACACGACATAATTATGGAAAGGGTTAATAGGCAAAGTGCTATTTTTTTCATGTTATAAATACGTTTTGGTTGCGACTATAAATTTAAACAAAAAAGTGCTTGTTTAAAATAAACAAGCACTTTTTAAGATTTCAAGCGTTACGCTATAATAGATAGCAGTACGCTTTTTGGTTTTATATTAAACCAATTTGTTTTTTACTAAATATTCTGCAATTTGGACTGTGTTTGTTGCAGCGCCTTTACGAAGGTTGTCACTTACAATCCACATGTTAATTGTGTTTGCTTGAGATAAATCACGTCTAATACGACCAACAAAAACATCGTCTTTACCATTAGCATATAAAGGCATTGGGTATGTATTTACGTCTGTATTGTCTTGTACAACTACACCGTCTGTTTGGCTAAGTAATTCCCTAACTTCTGTTAAGTCAAAGTCGTTTTCAAAAGCAATATTTACAGACTCACTATGTCCACCGGCAGTAGGTATTCTTACCGCAGTTGCTGTTACCGCTATAGTATTATCGTTTAATATTTTTTGAGTTTCGTTTACTAGTTTTAATTCTTCTTTAGTATAACCATTGTCTTCAAAGACATCGCAATGCGGAATTGCATTTTTAAAGATAGGATAGTGGTATGCCATTTCTCCATCAATTCCGGCTAATTCGTTTTCTAATTGTTGTACTGCTTTTACACCTGTACCAGAAATAGATTGGTAAGTTGAAACAACAATACGTTTGATTTTGTATTTTTTATGAAGCGGAGCCAAACACATTACCATTTGTATGGTAGAGCAATTTGGGTTTGCTATAATTTTATCTGATGTAGTTAATTGATCCGCATTAATTTCTGGAACAATTAATTTTTTGCTTTGATCCATTCTCCACGCAGAAGAATTATCAATAACGGTAGTACCAACTTCCGCAAATTTTGGAGCCCACTCTAAAGACGTGTTTCCTCCTGCCGAAAATAAAGCAATATCAGGCTTAGCATTTACGGCATCTTGTAAGCTTACAATGGTATAATCTTTACCATTAAATGAGATAGATTTACCTACAGAACGTTCTGATGCTACAGGAATAAATTCTGAAATAGGAAACTGTCTTTCTTCTAGTACTTTACGCATTACTTCTCCAACCATTCCGGTTGCTCCAACTACTGCTACTCTCATTTTTACTATTAATTTAATTAAGGTTTAAAATTAGGGTATTTAAGTAAAGAAAGAATATAAAATGTATTAATTTTTTCGTAAAAATTAGGCATAAAAAAAACCGATTTTAAATATAAAATCGGTTTTTGATACTAATAATAGAATTTAGATTACTTTTTTAAAGCGTCTCTGATTTCCATTAATAATTCGTTGTCAGTTGGTCCTGCTGGTGCAGCAGCCTCAACTGGCTTCTTAGTTTTATTGTAAGCTTTAACCATTAAGAACATTACAAAACCAACAATTAGTAAGTTAATTATAGCGTTAACCCATGCACCGTAACGGATACTGTTAGCCGCTTTTTCTACTGTTCCGTCAGCAGCTAATACTGCAGGGTCTAATTGGTAAGCTAAGTTAGCGAAGTCCATTCCTCCTGCAAAATGACCTACAATAGGCATAATGATGTCTCCAACAAAACCGTTAATTACAAGTCCTATTGCTCCAGCCATAATAACAGCAACCGCAAATTCAACTACGTTTCCTGTCATGATAAAATTCTTAAATTCTTTAAGCATAATTTTTAATTTTAAATGTTAGTTAATATTTATTATTTCGAATTTAGTTAATTTTTTAACATAAACAGGAAAAAACAGGTCGGTTGGGTACTAACTTATCGACAAATTACGCGTTTTACTCGCTGAGATACCGCAGTAAGCAATTCGTATGAGATAGAATTGGCGTTTTCTGCTAAAGTATCTACAGTGTGATTTGTATCAAAAATGACGACTTGATCACCTTCTTTACAGTCTATATTTGTGACATCTACCATAATCATGTCCATACAAACGTTACCTAATATGTATGCTTTTTGATTATTAATAGTCACAAAACCATGTCCATTACCATATTGTCTATTAATACCATCTGCATGGCCAATAGGTAATGTTGCTGTTTTTGTATCTTTTGCTGCTGTATAGGCTCTATTATATCCTAGGCTCTCGCCTTGTTTTATATGATGTATTTGAGATATAATTGTTTTTAAAGATGCAATAGGTTTTAGGTGTTTATTAAATCGGGGATCGTTTCCAAAACCATAAAGACCAATTCCGCTTCTAACCATATCAAAATGTGCTTCAGGATAATTTAATAGTCCTGATGTATTACATAGGTGTAGGAAAGGTTTGTAATCTAAATAACGATATACTTTTTTATAGATAGCTGTAAAACCTTCTATTTGCTTTAAAGTAAAATCTGGGTGCTCCACTTCTTCGCTTTCTGCTAAATGAGAAAATAGACTTTTTACTTTTATAGTTTCAGTTTTAGATAGTGCTTCTGAAATTTCAGTAATATCTTGATCTGCAAAACCAAGCCTGTTTAGGCCTGTATTAAATTTTAAATGAACAGGGTAGTTACTTTGTTTATGTGTTTCAGCGCAAGCGATAAAAAGATCCAATAAACGTTTGGAGTATAAACTTGGTTCCAAGCAGCGCTCAATAATGGTGTCAAAACTAATCGGAAGAGGGTGTAGCACTAAAATTGGGGTTGTTACACCAGCATCGCGAAGTGCAACGCCTTCATAGGTATAAGCAACCGCAAAGTAATCAACATCTAATGTTTCTAGATATTTAGCGACCTCTTCAGCATCACTACCGTAAGCAAATGCTTTTACTACTGCCAGAAATTTTGTGTTTCCTGATAGTTTAGATTTTAAATACTCAAAATTATGTTTTAGGGCATTTAAATCTATTTCTAAAACGGTTTCTTGAGCGTTAACCATTTGTTGTTTTAGGTTTTTGATCTACTTGTTGTGCATCCTGAACAGTTATGTCTTTTATTTTTTCTCGCATGGTTGCTTTGTAATAAGCAGCTCTAGACAGTGGCTCATACTCTTCAGTTTCACCTAATAAAACTAAGTTGTCATTAGCAGATTTTCTAAAACTATATTGTGCAAGGTTTCCTGTTCTAGTGCATACCGCATGTACTTTTGTAACATACTCTGCAGTCGCCATTAAATTAGGCATTGGTCCAAAGGGGTTTCCTTTAAAATCCATATCTAGTCCGGCAACAATCACACGAATTCCTTTGTTTGCTAGGTCATTACATACTCTAACAATTTCGTCATCAAAAAACTGAGCTTCGTCAATACCAACCACATCGCAACCGTCTGCTAATATTGGAATATTGGCAGCAGCGGGTACGGGAGTCGATCTGATCTCGTTAGAATCGTGAGAGACAACCATCTCTTCGTCATAACGTGTATCGATTGCTGGTTTAAAAATTTCAACTTTTTGTTTAGCAAATTGAGCACGTTTAAGCCTACGGATTAACTCTTCTGTTTTACCAGAAAACATTGATCCACAGATGACTTCAATCCATCCAAATTGTTCTTTTTGATTTACTGTATTTTCGAGAAACATTTTGTAAATTTAGCACTAAAACGTAATGTGTTTACGTTTTGTATAAAGGTGGGTCAAATTTATTAAAAATCAAAAGGCTAACTTGCAATAAATTCAAAAATTATAAAAAAAAATAAAACCATGAAGAAGAAATTAGAATCAGAATTAATGAGTATAGCACATAGGATTCTAAAGCTAGGTGGTAAAGAGGATGTTAACCAAATGCATGCTGAGGTTGCTGCTTTGTATGAAAAATTAACTGTTTTGAAGTTTGCAAGCGAAAATTTAGACGACGCTTTGCCAACTATAGGAAATGACTCCTCGTTTTTTGATATGTTAGACTCTGCTTTTAATAATAAGGTAAGCGATAATATTGAAGTTGATAATAAAACCTACATTAACTTAGATGATGATGAAGATGATGCTATAATGGAGCCATTAATGGAGAAAATTAAGGATATGGTTGCTCAAATGCCGGACGAAACCCATCAGGTGGACGATTTGCTTGCTTCAGTTTTACCAAAGGAAAACTATAGTAAAAACGATTTTGAAGATATCACTGCTGGATTTGATGATATTCCTGTTTTTGAACCGGTAGCAAAGTCTGATGCTAATGAGAAAAAGAGTTTAAACGATAGATTGAAATCTGGATTAAATATAGGTTTAAATGATAAGTTAGCTTTTATCAAACATTTGTTTGATGGAGAAGTTGACGACTATAACAGAGTGTTATCACAATTAAACACATCGTCTTCTTTAGAAGAAGCAAGTAATTTAATTAATAATGTGGTTAAGCCAGATTATAATAATTGGGAAGGTAAAGAAGATTACGAAATCCGCTTTATGGCAATTATTGGTGCTAGATTTGAGTAGTCTGGTTGCAAGTATCTGCTTAAAATAATTAAAAATCACACAATAATTACATGAAACAAACATCTATAAAAAACATATTATATTGGGTTAGTACAATTTTGGTTTGCGCCATGTTTTTGTACTCGGCTCAAATGTACTTTTTCAATACAGCAATGATAGAAGGCTATTTTAAAAGTTTAAATTATCCGACTTATATTGTAATTCCTTTAGCTATTATTAAAGTTTTAGGTGTTGTCATGATTTTATGGCGTAAAAGTGCTTGGCTAACAGAATGGGCTTATGCAGGCTTTTTCTTTGATGTCATATTAGCTACTGTTGCGCATTACAATGCAGGACATGGTCTTTTTGGGATGTCTTTTTATACTATTTTTATAGTGTTAGTGTCTTATTTTTTGGGTAAAGATGTGCGTCAAAAAAACAAATTAATAGTTTAAATTTGAGCTCTAATTAATCGAGAAATGAGTAAATTATACATAGTTCCAACGCCAATTGGAAACCTTAAGGATATGACATTTAGAGCTGTAGAGGTTTTAAAGGACGTCGATTTAATTTTAGCAGAAGACACACGTACCTCTGGGAAGTTATTAAAACACTACCAAATCGGTACGCAAATGCAAAGCCACCATATGCATAACGAGCATAAAACGGTGGATAATTTGGTGCAAAAATTAAAGGCAGGAACAACCATTGCTCTAATAAGTGATGCAGGTACGCCAGCCATTTCTGATCCAGGATTTTTACTAACTAGAGCGTGTATAGAACATGGTATTGAGGTAGATTGCCTTCCAGGGGCAACTGCTTTTGTACCCGCATTAGTAAATAGTGGTTTTCCAAATGATAAATTTATTTTTGAAGGTTTTTTACCCGTAAAAAAAGGACGCCAAACAAGATTAAAACTATTAGCCGAAGAGACCAGAACCATCATTTTTTACGAAAGTCCGCATAAGTTAATCAAAACCTTAGGTCATTTCTGTGAGTATTTTGGAGAAGACAGACCCGTCTCTGTTTCTAGAGAATTAACTAAATTATACGAGGAAACGATTCGTGGAACCGCAAAAGAGGTTTTAGAACATTACACTAATAAACCACCTAAAGGGGAAATTGTAATTGTGGTAGGCGGAAAAAGTAAATAGTAAATAGATTAAAGCATAACGATGACTATAACAGCGTTTAAATTCAAATTAAAAAACACACCAAATACAATCGCTTTCGCGGAAACGATGCAAGTAGTAGACACGTATTTTGATTTTACACCAACAGCTTTTACAAATGGTTTGGTGCAAAATGCTGAAGGAGAAAATTCGGGATCATGTAAAGTGTTTGCTTTTGCAAAAACAGAAGCTTTATCTAAAACCGAAACCTTGGCCTGTTTTGGGCAGTATTATTTTGATGAGGTTTTAAACGATCCCAACGGAACAGGTCATCAAAATATCAGAAACTTTATGATAACAGGTTTTGAAGGGTTGCATTTTAATAAAAATCCGTTAACTAAAAAGACTATTTAATAAAAAAAACCTCACTATTTCTAGTAAGGTTTTTGATATATAATAATTATAAATAAGCTTTAATTATACGTGTTTTCCAACTTCAAAACCGTGTTTGCCTAAGTATTGGTTTCCGCTATCAATAGCATCTTCTTCTAAGGTTGTTCCCATACTATCATTCCATCTGTTTAAGTATCCAAACAAAGAGATTACACCAAGCATTTCTACAATTTCTCCCTCATCCCAATGGTCGTGTAAACGTGTTTTAATGTCGCCATCAACAGCATTTGGTACTTGACTAGCAGCTAAGCTAAAATCTAAAGCAGCACGCTCTGCATCATTAAAAGCAGGGTGTGTTCTGTATTCCCAGATGTTATCTAATTGCTCTTGTTCTGCTCCATAACGCTCGGCAGCTCTAATGGCGTGTGCTTGACAATAACGACAACCTGTAGCATTACTGCTTACCCATGCAATCATTCTTTTTAAAGCTGAGGTTACACGACCTTCATTAGCCATAACCGCTTTGTTTAAATTGATAAAGGCTTTACTAATAGCAGGTCTACGTTGCATGGTTAAAACCGAATTTGGACAAAATCCAAGGGTCTCGTTAAAGAATGTTGCCAGTTCTTTAGTTTCTAAATCGTGATCTGCTGTTAAAGGTGTTATTAAAGGCATTGTTTTTTGTTTTTAAGTAGTATTTTTGATTGATATCAATAAACGAAAAAATATTCAATTATGTCGCATAAAATTACAACCAATTGGAAAGGAAACATGTTATTCGATTCTGATAACCCAAGTGGTCACCATGTTTTAATGGATACAGATGTAGAAGGTAAAGCGCGTGAAGGATTATCTCCTAAAGCCTTAATGCTATCATCCTTAGCGGGTTGTTCTGGATTAGACGTTGTGTCTATTTTAGATAAAATGAAAATTAATACCTATGATTTAAAAATGGAAGTTGAAGGTTTGTTAACTGACGAGCATCCTAAATATTATCATACCGTAATTTTAGATTATCATTTTACTGGCCAGGATTTAAATGAAGAAAAAATAAATAGAGCAGTACAATTATCAGTTGAAAAATACTGTGGTGTTATGGAGATGTTTAGACGATTTGCGGAAGTTAAAACTAATGTGCATTTTCATAATAAGTAATATTATTTACTTAGAAAAGAGTCTAATTTTTATTCTAAATCCACTACATGCGCTGGACCTTAAAACCAAAACCCAATCCTGAAACTGTTAATGCTTTAGCAGATAGTTTACAAATTGATGCACCCATTGCGTCTCTTTTAGTACAGCGTGGCATTGAAAATTTTGAGGATGCTAAATCTTTTTTTAGACCTAGCTTAGACCATTTGCATGATCCGTATTTAATGAAGGATATGGATAAAGCTGTGGTTAGAATACAGCACGCTATTGCTAATAATGAAAATATATTGGTATATGGCGATTATGATGTAGATGGCACAACTTCTGTAGCATTGATGTCATCGTATTTAAAAACAAAAACACCTTTAGTTGCGACTTATATTCCTGATAGGTATGGCGAAGGTTACGGGGTTTCTTATAAAGGAATTGACTTTGCGGAAGACAATGATTTTGGTCTTATTATAGCATTAGATTGTGGAGTAAAGGCGGTAGACAAAGTCGCTTATGCGAAAGAAAAAAACATAGATTTTATAATTTGTGATCACCACAGACCAGGAGCAGTTGTGCCAGATGCTGTCGCTGTTTTAGATCCTAAGCAAGCCGATTGTAATTACCCTTATAAAGAGTTATGTGGTTGTGGTGTTGGATTTAAATTAATCCAAGCCTTAGCAGGAAAAGATGGTGAAACTATTGCCGATTTACTGCCATATTTAGATTTAGTAGCCACAGCAATTGGTGCTGATATTGTTCCCATTACTGGGGAAAATAGGATTTTGGCATACCACGGATTAAAAGTGGTTAATCAAAAATCGAGAGCTGGATTTAGAGCTATTATCAATCAGCTTAAAAAAGACACGTTAACTATTACGGATGTTGTGTTTACTATTGCGCCACGTATTAATGCCGCAGGGCGAATGAAACATGGACAATATGCGGTAGATTTATTAACTGAAGTTGATTTTGCTACAGCGGTGACTTATGCTGAAGAAATAGAAGAGTTTAATACAGACCGACGCGATACGGATAAAACCATTACGGTTGAAGCGTTAGCACAAATTATAGAAAACAAAGAGGAACAAAGACTAACTTCTGTAGTGTATCAAGAAGATTGGCACAAAGGGGTTATTGGTATTGTGGCCTCAAGATTAATAGAGACGTATTACAGACCAACATTAGTGTTTACTAAAAGTGGAGACAAATTAGCAGCTTCTGCAAGATCCGTTTCTGGGTTTGATGTTTATAATGCCTTAGAGGCTTGTAGTGAGCATATCGAACAGTTTGGAGGTCATATGTATGCTGCAGGTTTAACGCTTAAAGAAGAAAACTATGACGCCTTTAAACAAGCGTTTGAAGATGAGGTTTCCAAAACCATAGATAAAAATTTATTAACACCAGAAATTAAAATTGATACCACTTTAGAACTAAGTGCTATTGACGATAAATTTTGGCGTATTGTTAAACAGTTTGCACCTTTTGGACCTGGAAACATGACACCTATTTTTATGTCAGAAGATTTAAAAGACACTGGTTATGGAAAATGTGTAGGAGAAGACGATAAGCATATTAGATGCACAGTGACGCAATCTGGTAGAGAAAAATTTGTGTGTATTGGTTTTAATTTAGGCGATAAATTAAACCTTATAAAAGATAGAAAACGTTTTAAAGCGGTCTATTCTGTAGACGAAAATCATTGGCAAGGCAATGTGTCTTTGCAATTAAAATTAAGAGATTTAAAAGAGTAATATGGCTAAAAATGATCCATACGCAGCATTAAGAATAAGAGAGTTTAATATCTTTTTATTATTAAGATTTGCCTTAGTTTTTGGTTGGTCCATGCAGTTTATTGTTATTGAGTGGGAGGTGTATACTTTAACTAAAGATCCCTTGTATCTAGGGTTAATTGGTTTAATGGAAATTATTCCTGCTTTTACTATGGCTTTATTTGCAGGTCATATTGTAGACCAAAGAGAAAAACGAAATTTGTTAGCGCTATGTATCGCAGCATTTTCTTTAATTAGTTTGGGTTTGTTTTTATTGACTTGGGATACGGTTGTTGGCCATTGGGAAACCAATACTATTTTATACTGTATTTATGCTTTGGTCTTTTTTGGAGGTTTTTTACGATCGTTTTTTGGTCCTACTATTTTCTCTTTAATAGCGTTATTGGTTCCTAAAAAAATCTATCCTAATGCGGCGACCTGGAGTAGTAGTACTTGGAAAGCAGCAACCGTTTTAGGAGCATTATTTGGAGGTTTTTTTATAGGATGGATTGGTGTGGCTAGCACATTGTGTATTGTGTTTGTGTTAGTGGCTTTAGCTTTTGTTATCACGTTTCAGATAGAAAAGAAGCCTATTTTAAACCCTAATATTGGTGAGTCTGTAAAGGAAAGTCTAAAGGTTGGACTTAAGTTTGTGTTTAATAATAAAGCTATTTTAGGGGCTTTGTCTTTAGATATGATTGCTGTATTATTTGGTGGTGCAGTTGCTTTATTATCTGTTTTTGCTCAAGATATTTTACATGTTGGACCAAAAGGGTTTGGTGTTTTAAATGCGTCAATATCTATTGGTAGTATATTAACTATGTTTATTACAACCTACTTACCGGTTAGTAAAAATGCAGGTAAAAAGTTATTAATTTCTATTTTTGGTTTTGGAATTTGTATTATTATTTTTGGAATGTCAGAACTGTTTTGGGTTAGTGTTGCAGCCTTGTTTTTTTCTGGAGTAACAGATGGTGTATCCATGGTCATACGTCAAACCATATTACAATTAAAAACGCCTGATCACATGCGTGGTCGTGTAGCATCAGTAAACAGTATGTTTGTTGGGTCGTCTAATGAGCTTGGTGCTTTTGAAAGCGGTATTGCTGCCAAATATTTAGGTGGTGCTGCTAGAGCTGTAATTTTTGGAGGTGTAATGACCTTATTGACTGTAGTTGCTATTGGAGCAAAAAATAAAACTTTAAGAAACTTAGATTTAACTAAGGATATTGAGGACCATGAAAAGGAAGATTAATAGTCTTTTAACTCCATATTTTCGCCATCAAAAACCCCATAAGTAAAATACTGTATCCAATCGCCTAGATTAACGTATTTAGAGTCGTTACCTAAGTCTATGTTTAATGGTAAGTGTCTGTGTCCAAAGACAAAGTAATCGCGGTGTTTAGTCTCTAATTTGCGTTTGCAGTATTGTACTAACCACTCTTTATCGTCTCCTAAAAATTTAGCATCATCGTCTCCAGAAATCATTTTGTTTTTAACGGACATATATTGTCCTAAACGCAAAGCGAAATCTGGGTGCAATAAACGTTGGAATAACCATTTAGCAACAGGATTGGTAAACACTTTTTTCATGCGTTTATACCCTTTGTCTTCTGGACCTAAACCATCTCCATGTCCTATAAAAAAGGTTTTATTGTTAAAGGTAAATTCTTTTGGTTTGTGGTAAACAGGGATGTTTAATTCTTCTTCAAAATAACCATCCATCCATAAATCATGGTTACCAACAAAGTAATAGATTGGGATTCCGGAGTCACTAATTTCAGCTAGTTTACCTAATGTTCTTGTAAATCCTTTTGGTATTACACGTTTGTATTCCATCCAAAAATCAAACATATCTCCTAGTAAGAAAATAGCTGCTGCATCTTCTTTTACCATGTCTAACCATGCGACAAACTTTTTTTCGCGTGGTAAAGACAGTGCTTTTGTTGGTGCGCCTAAATGATTGTCTGAGGCGAAATATATTTTTTTTCCTTTTGGAATTTGCATGCTGTAAAGATACTTAATTCTTGATAATGCCTTGTGTTGGCTGACGGTTGCGTTAGCGATTGATACGGCATCCTTTTTTGTGCGCGCTTATGCGCAAAAAAGATATAGTGGAAAGCGCGACCCTTGTGGTAACGCCCTAATTATTTATCCATTATCGCTAGCATACCATTGGGCATAACTGGTTGCGGTTTCGGATAGTTTTAGGGAGTGTAATTTGATTGCGTTTGGTAAGCGGTTTTTTATTTTTTGTGCAAAATCAATAACCATCATTTCGCTGGTTGGTTGATAATCTACCAATAACACATTGTGATCTCTGTCTTTTAGCTCTTTGGCAAGCTCGACGTGTGGTGTGTTTTTGTTAAATACTGTGGCGTGATCAAAGACGTCTACAATTTCTTCTTTTACTATTTTTTTAAGATCAGTAAAATCTATAACCATCCCGAATTTAGCATTATCGGAGTCAGATATTGGTGTCCCGATTACGGTAACATCTAATTTGTAACTGTGTCCGTGTACGTTTTTACACTTTCCGTCATAACCATAAAGTGCGTGTCCTGTCTCAAAAGTGAATTGTTTTGTAATGCGAATATTGCTCATTAACCAAAGTATTTAGGGTGCAAAGATATTGAATTTGTAAAAGCGAATGGTTAATAGGTTACATTTGCGCACTTTTTTAAATATAAATGTACTATGAATCAGCTTTTTGAAGCTTTAGATTTTGTTGAAAATCCGCTTTATGAGCAAATCATAGACGATATTGGGAAACAGAAATACGCGATTGTTGACCATTTTTTCTCTACTGAAGAAGTTGATGCCTTAAGGGCGTCTATACTAGAGAAACATGAGGAGGATTCTTTTAAGAAGGCTGCTATTGGTAATAAATTTGATGAGCTAATTGTTAAATCCATTAGAGGTGATGTGATTTTGTGGATTGAAGAGGCTAAATCTAATTATGCGGAAGGGTTGTTTTTTAATAAGATAAATAATCTGGTTGGGTATTTAAATAAAACGTGTTTTTTAGGAATTTTACATAAGGAGTTTCATTATGCTATTTATCCTAAAGCAACGTTTTATAAACGCCATTTAGATACTTTTAAAAATGATGATAGACGTAAGTTGTCTTTTGTGTGTTATTTAAACCACGAAGATTGGCAACCTGAAAATGGTGGTGAATTGGTATTGTATTTAGATGATAATGGGCAGGAGGTAGAAAAAGTGGTGTACCCTTTTCCTGGTCGTGTGGTGATTTTTGAAAGTCAAATTTTAGAACACGAAGTCAAACCAGTAAATACTAAAAGATTAAGCATTACTGGTTGGCTAAAAACGCGCTAATTATCTGCGGTTACGAAACTTGTTGTAGAAGTACGCTAGTATTACAAATAATGCTAATAGGGGAAAAATTAAATCGCTCATAATGTTATTGATCTTTGTTTCTGTTTTTGTTGTACCTGTATAGGATATAAGCCAAAACAATTAATGCAAATAATGGAAGGTAAGATCCTATAAGAATCCCTATCTGATATTCATCGTCAGGAGCATTCTTGATTTTTTCTTCAATATTTACTTGTTGTAATAAGCTTAAAAACATATATTTTTATTAAGCGGTAAAGTTAGTTGTTTTGGGCAAGAGGTGAAAATTGTTTTCTAAATTTTATAATTAACGGAAAACCACGTGCTATAATCCAAAAGGTGAAGGCTATAAATATACCCTTTAGTTTAAAATCATAATGATCTGCGATAAAAAGTATTGGTAAAAACACTAGGATAGTAGATAGTAATAAAAGGTTGCGTAAATCCTTCATCTTACCTAGTCCTTTAAACATACCGTCAAATATAAACGCTAACGCACACAGGGGTTGCATGGCTAAAACAATCCAAAAGACGTTGTAAAACTGCTTTAAGACTTCGGGCTCTTTAGTAAATATGTGTCCAATAGGATAGTAAAAAATAGCACCCAAAACAGCAATGATACAGCCTTGTAAAATGCCTATTTTTATTAGTTTATTGCTAAGTTGTAGCAGTGTTCCGTAATTTTTTTCTCCTAGTAATTTACCAGATAAGATATTTCCTGCACTAGCATATCCATCAATTATAAACGCCCCTAAAAACCATAAGTTTATGGCTATTGTATAGGCTGCAATATAATTTTTACCATATCCAGTTGCGAATTTTGTAGCAAAATAAAGCGTGATATTTAGTGCTAATGTCCGTATAAATAGGTTTAAAATCATGAGGGCAAAATTGCCAATTTGTTTATTAAACGGAAATGTAATGCGCAAGGGTATTGCTGTTTTGGTCAATAATAAATATCCCGAAATTAAAGCCATTACAATCTGAGCAATAACACTTGCATACGCAGCACCTTTGATATGCATAGGGGTTATTAATCCTGTGATACCATAAACAAAAGCAAAGTCTAATATTACATTTAGTCCTGCTCCAATTATAGCTATTATCATTGGGTAAAACGTGTTTTGAAGCCCTCTAAATGTCCCGAATACAGCAATTACAAATAGGGTAAACGGAAAGCCAAATACGCGAATTTTATAATAATCAATACTATAGTCTAAGATTAAATCTGAGGCATTGTATAACGCAAATATTTGCGAAGCAAAAGGGTAGGTAGTGGCTATAATTACTAAGCTTAACGAGGTGATTAAAAAAATAGCTTGTGCTGGTAAATCTTTTACTTGATCTAGTTTATTAGCCCCAACATGTTGTGATATTATGGACGAAATAGCGCTTCTGGTTTGACCCAATATCCAGATTAGCATGGATAAAAAGGTAGTTACAATACCAATTGCAGCTAAAGCCTCTGTTGGGTTATTTTGGACATTACCAACTACTGCAGCATCTGTTAACGATAAAATAGGCTCTGATACACCCGCAATTAAGGCTGGAATTGCGAGTTTATTTATGTGTTTTAAACTAATAGAAGTGCTCAAAATAGACGTTAAGATTGGTTTTACAAAGGTCGTAAAAGATTATCGAAGTTTTTGTGAATAAAAATCTGTATTTTTGATTTCTAAATTTACTTTATATGAAATCTATTTTAGTTCCTGTTGGGTCTTCCAAAAACGCACAAAGTCATTTACAATACGCAGTTGATTTTGCCGAAGCTTTTGGGGCAAAAGTGTATGTAGTACAAATTTACAATGTATACACTAAGTCCGGAACTATGATTAAAGTAGATGATATTTTAGAACGCGAAAGTTTAGATTTTTTAAACAATCACGTGGCTAAAGTAAATACTAAAAATGTTCAGGTTGTTGTAAAGACTTTTAAAGGTAAATTAGTAGATACTTTAGAGTTGGTTTGTAAAACACTAGATATTGATTTGATCATGTTAGAACCAAGAACAAACTCTATTAAAGATGAGGTGTACTTAGGTAAAACATCTGGGAAGATTATTAAGCAAACTAATATACCAGCATTGATTGTACCTGAAGGCTATCAGTACAAATCTATTAATTCTATATTAATGGCTATAAAATCTGCTGTTATTAATAAAACAGATGCTTTAGCACCGTTAGTGAGCTTTAAAAAACAGTTTAATGCTACAGTAAACTTACTGTTAGTAAAAACACCAATGCATAGCGATGAAGATATACTTGTAAATGACGATTTAAAAGCCATTGCTTCTACTATAAAAGAAAGTGAAAACGCAACAACTTTTCAAGGTGTTTTAGAGCACTATAAAGATTTTAATCCTGATTTATTGTGTGTTGTTAGACGTAAAAGAGGATTCTTTACTAAGATATGGGAGAAAAATAATATCCTTAAAAGAGACTTTTATGTGTCAACGTTACCTGTTTTAGTCCTTAGTGGTTTAAAATAGAAATAATTCCAATTAGATTTTAGATGCCGTTCTTTTTAAGCTTTTGTATTTATAAAAGTAATGGTTTCAGTTACAACAGTCTGAAGTGCTTCTGGTAATGTATTACTGTTCCAAGGATGGCTTGCGTTAAATACGTGATTACTGTTTTTAAGACTTAATAGCGTGCTTTTAGGGTTCCAATTATGTAATTGTTTTGCTTCTTCAAAACTAACTGATGGGTCATCAATTGCATGTATGATTGCGTGTGGAATAGCGATGTGTTTACATGCGTTTTCTATATTTAATCTTGCTTCATGTGCTTTGTAGTCTAAATAAAACTGATAGTTATGTGGCATTTTTTGTTTTGTTCTGCCATTTAGCACATATTTTACACCTGCTTTTTTCCATTGTTCTAAGTCTCCGGTTGTGGAGGTGCGTTTTCCAAAGGCGCAAACACTTGCCCAAGTAATTAACTTAGTAATACGGTTGTCTTCGCTAGCTTTTATAGTCGCTATACCACCACCTCTAGAGTGGCCAATTACTGTAATATGTTGTGTGTTAATTTGGTTAGATAGTGGGTTTTTATCCGAATTTAGAAACGTAATTATATCATCTAAATCCTGTAATTCTTTTGTGTAGTTGTTTTCTGCGAAAGCCTCTAAATCCGGAAAATCTATGGGTTGATTTACTGTACCCCCATTATGAGAGAAGTTAAATTTAACAAAAAACAAACCAGCGTTTTTAAATTGCTCTGCTACTTGATCCCAAGAGCCCCAATCTTTAAAGCCTTTATAGCCATGACAAAAAACAACTAATGATTTTGGTGTACTTGTTTTGTTGTAAAACACATCAAAAACAATTGGTTTTTGGTTTTTTCTATCTAAAACGAGGTTTTTTTCAATCATTATAGTTCTTTTTCAATAAAATCTATAGTTGGGTCAAATATTTCTAAGATTAATTTTTTAAGCTGAATTTCAAATTCGACTAGGGTATCTTCTGTGATTAAAGTGTCTTTGTTTCCGCCTCTAACTTGATCTTTTTTAGTAAATTTTAACAACCCTTCACTTAAGTTTTTAAACGAAACTATACCAGCCTCTAAAGGCAGTTCTGTGATCTTCTTTTTATGAAGCATGTAGGCATACATTAAAACTTGAAATGATTTACTGTACTTGTCGTAATCTGATGTTAAGTCTTCCCAATCTACTATAGACACTTTACTTTGGTCGACTTTTCCCGTTTTATAATCTATAATTCTAGTAACACCATTAAACTCGTCAATTCTATCAACTGTTCCTCTTAATTGTATCGGAAAATCTAAGCCTTCAATTTTGATAGCAACATTATTTGTTTCGGCTTCTAAGTCAATTATTTTGATGGTATTCCCTTTTTTTAAATCTTCAATTTCAAGGTTTAAAAAGTTAAGGACGTAGCGTTTTGCAATCTCAAAAACAATAAGGTTTTTACCTTTGGTCATATCGCCTTCTTTGTATTCTTCTTTGAAAAAGGCAGTGATATTTTTATCTATTTGAGGGATTAAGCTTTTTACAATATCTACAGTTAGTAGTTGTTGCTTGTATGGTAGGTATAATTGTTCTAAGGTGTTATGCACTACTGTACCTAAAGTGTTTGCCGCAATGGTTTCTTCTACTTCTTCTAGATCTGATATGCCTAGTAGTTTTTGGTAATAAAAATCTATTGGATTTCTAACGTAGCTGGTTAAGGATGATGGTGAAAATCCTTTACGTGCTATTTCTTTTAACTGAGAAATGGCACTTTCTGTTTTTGTAATTATAGCGAGTTCTTTTTTATAGCTGGGAACTTTTGGTGTGAGTATTTTATGATTTATGTTATGGATGTTTTCTAACTCCAATTGATTTATAAATCTACTTTTCTCTCCTCCAACTAAGGTGTCTATTTCTGTATTGTAAAGTACATATACATTTTTAGCCCGTTGTAATAAGTGATAAAAGTGATAGGTGTACACTGCATCTTTTTCTTTATAAGTAGGTAGCTTGTTTTCTATTTTAACATCAAACGGTATAAAAGAGTTGTTGGATTTTCCTGACGGTAATATCCCCTCATTAACATTAGAGATTATTATGGTCTCAAAATCTAATACTCTAGATTCTAACATTCCCATGATTTGTAAACCTTGTAGTGGTTCTCCTTGAAAATCTAAGGTTTCTGAGCTTAGTAGTTCTTTAAAGATACTATAAAGACCTTTGATATCCTTGATGTGTTTATAGGCATCGTTTAGACGCAATATCTCATTAAACAACGTATTGAATCGATATAGATATTCTAATCCTAGTTGGTTTTGTTTTTTGTCTTCAGACAAGTGTTCTTTTATAGTCGCTATAAGCTTAAAGCAGCTATTTAAGCCGGTATTTGCATCGTTATTCCAATTACTAAACAGTAAGGGTAAAAGCGTCGCTTCTGTTTTGCAAATAGCTTTTAAATCAGCTTCAGTTAAATAAACTAGATTGTTTTTGTTTATTAACTCCACCAAATCAATAGCACTTCCATTTTTAAACAGTGGTTGTATAAATTGATGCGTTAGTATACTTATTACATCTTTATAGTAATAGGTTAAACTGTTCTTTTTTTGTAAGTTAAAAAGGTGTTCAAACAAAGATGCTAGCGGGATTGATTTTAAAGGGAACCCCATAGTGATGTTTAATGTCTTTACTGATTCTGGAATAGAATTTAATACAGGAATAAGTAAGTTTTCATCTCCTAAAACTACAGCTGTTTTTTTTAAGGAAGGATCGTTTTTTGATAAATCTTGTAATATAGATCCAATAGCTTTTGCTTGACCAATATTTTTGGGTACTCCAAAGACAGATATATTTTTCTGACTTTTGTAATGGTTATTTTTCCAATTAAAAGGTGCTGTTTTAAAATGCTCCCAATTGTTTTGATGTTGTCTAATAAATAATCCAGCATCATGTATTTTGTTATCTAAAAAGGATTGGTCTGTATCCCAATAAATCGATGCTAAATTTTCACGCAGTAAATCTTGAATTATATTTTCTTCGGCAGCATTTAAGGCATTAAATCCTAAAAATATATGCTGTTGATTTGTATTATCAATGTAGTTTTTGATGTTATTAAAGGCTTCTCTGTAAAGTAAGCCTTGGTAGCCTTGTTTGTTTTCTATTAGATTTTGTGTGAAGTTTTTATAATAGATAGGGAGCTTGTTCCAAAACTTTAGATAGTTGGTAACTACTTCTGTTTGGTTTGGTTCTAACGACCAATGTTCTAAATCTTGTATTGCTTTTAAATAGTCAAATATTTTTGATTGTGGAATCAGATAACGATCAATTTCATTAAAATCCTGTAAAATTATCTGAGCCCATTTTGAAAACGTGTCAAAATCCTCTCTTTCAGGTTTTGGTGTTAATTGAATATAAGTGTTGTAAAATTGAAATAGTAGTTCTGTATTTGATACTGATTTTAGCTCAGACAGCTCTTCTACAAAAGACTCTATACTTACTATTTTAGGAGCAAATAGTGTTTGGTCTAAAATTAAACTTAGTTCACGTCTTAAAAATACTCCAGCTCTTCTGCTGGGTAAAATAAAAATAAGTTCGCTAAAATTAGCGTGTTTATTTTTCAGGTCTATTAGTACGTCTTGAATAAAGTTTGTCATTATATAAAAATAAAAAACGCTTCGGTTTCCCGAAGCGTTTTTCTATAAAATTTAATGTTTTGTTTAAACTTATTTTCTAAGTTTAACTTCTACACGTCTATTGTTAAATCTTCCAGCCTTAGTAGTGTTACTGTCGATTGGGTAATCTTCACCAAATCCGTAAGCGTTTAATCTTTGAGAACTAATTCCGTTTTCGATTAAGTAAGCCATTACAGCGTTAGCTCTAGAGTCAGATAAAGTTTGGTTAGAAGTTTTGCTTCCAACACTATCAGTGTGACCTTCGATTGTAAAGTTAGACTCTGGGTATTCTTTTAAGATAGCAGTAATAGACTGTAGTACAGAAAAAGTTTCTGATCTAAAGCTAGATTTACCAGTATCAAATAAGATAGTTTTAGCATAGCTATTTAACTTGTCTAATACAACTTGAGTTGGAGCAGCAGCAACTTCAGGACAACCTTTGTTTGCAACAGTACCTACAACTTTAGGACAGTTATCATCTTTGTCTAATACACCGTCTCCGTCAGTATCAGGCCAAGGACATCCACTGTTTGCAGCAGGACCAGCTTCACTTGGACACTTATCTTTAGCGTCAGTTACACCATCACCATCAGCATCAGGACAACCTTTTAAAGATTTTAATCCTTTTACTTGTGGACAGTCATCGTTGTTATCAGAAACACCATCACCATCAGTATCTGGACATCCGTTAAATTCAGCTAAACCAGCTACTTCAGGACAAGTATCTTTAGAATCTTCGATTCCATCACCATCAGCATCAGGACAACCGTTGAAAGCTTCTAATCCAGGTACATCAGGACAAGCATCGTTTTTGTCATATATTCCGTCACCATCAGTATCAGTTCCTCCAAATCTTACAGTAAGACCTGCAGAGTGTTGGAAATGCTTAGTTAAGTAGTCTTCAAAAGAGTGCTTATATTTAGACTCAACAAATAAACCAATGTTATCAGAGAACCAGTAAGTTAAACCTAAAGAAGCATTTAAAGTTCCTGCTCCAACAGCATTGTTAGAACCTGCTACTGTAGAAAACGTATTGTAAGTTCCTTCCTCAATCCATGTGTAACCACCACCAATTCCGATAGCTGGATCTAATTTTTTTGAACCAATAACTTCTCCTAAGTGGTATCTTACATTAGCATCAAGTGCATAGTAAGCTAAATCACTAACTCCTAAACTAGGGTTTGAAGTATTTTCTCCCCATTTTGTAAGTCTGTTTAAAGAACCTCCAGCTTGTACTGAAAAGTTGTCTCCTACATACTTAGATACAGAGATAGTAGATAAAGAAGGTAAAATACTCCAGTGATCTTCAGCATTGAAGAACTCATCAAAGTAATCTCCTTGAGGCATGTTTTCTCCTACTGGATAAACATCTACTGCGTTAATACCGAAGTTGATTGCCCACGGATTGTTTTCATTTTGAGCCATAACGTTACCCATACTTGTAAGTAGTAACATTGTGAACAATAATCTGCTAAGATTTTTCATATTCAAAAGTTTAATTTTTAAGTGTTAATTAAAAGCAAAAATAAGTTGTTATATATTATTAACAAAGACAAATATATAAAAATATTGATTATTTAGTGCTTTTGTTTATCTATTATAGAATCTTTCTAGATAATTTCCAGTGCTTTACCTACTTTTATGAAGGCTGCAATGGCTTTTTCTAATTGTTCTTTTGTATGCGCAGCGGATAGTTGCACGCGTATTCTTGCTTTATCTTTTGGTACTACTGGGAAAAAGAATCCAATGACATAAATTCCTTCTTTTAATAACATGTTTGCCATAGTCTGAGATAATTTAGCGTCATATAACATTACAGGTACAATTGCAGAGTCTCCATCTATGATATCAAATCCTGCTGCTTTCATTCCTTTTTTGAAAAAAGCAGTGTTTTCTTCTAATTGATCACGTAAAGTATTGTCATTAGATAACATATCAAAGACTTTAATCGAAGCACCAACAATTGCTGGGGCTAAAGAATTTGAAAATAAATACGGTCTAGAACGTTGACGAAGTACTTCTATTATTTCTTTTTTACCAGTTGTATAACCGCCCATCGCACCTCCAAGTGCTTTTCCTAACGTTCCGGTAATAATGTCAATTTTACCCATTACTCCTTTTTCTTCTAAAGTACCACGACCAGTTTCTCCTATGAATCCAGCAGAGTGGCACTCGTCAATCATAATCATAGCATCATATTTTTCTGCTAAGATTGTTATTTGATCTAAAGGTGCTACAAGTCCGTCCATTGAAAACACTCCGTCAGTTACGACGATTTTAAAACGAGCTCCATTTTTATTTGCATCAATTAGTTGTTGCTCTAAATCTGCCATGTCATTGTTTTTGTAACGATAGCGCGCTGCTTTACATAATCTAACACCGTCTATAATAGAGGCGTGGTTTAAAGAATCTGATATAATAGCATCTTCTTTTCCTAATAAAGGTTCAAACACACCACCGTTAGCATCAAATGCTGCAGCGTATAGTATTGTGTCTTCAGTTCCATAAAAATCAGATATTTTTTGCTCTAAAGTTTTGTGTATATCTTGAGTACCGCAAATAAAACGTACAGAAGACATCCCGAATCCATGAGTATCCATTGTGTCTTGTGCAGCTTTTATAACGTCTGGATGTGAGGATAGTCCTAAATAGTTGTTAGCACAAAAGTTTAAAACACGTTCTCCTGTGTTTAAAGTAATTTCTGCACCTTGAGCAGAAGTTATAATGCGTTCTTCTTTAAAAAGCCCATTGTCTTTTATGTCTTGTATTTCTTTTTGGAGATGTTCTTTTATATTGCTGTACATATGTCGTATTTTAGTTTTGCAAATTTAGTAATGTTTTTCTTTAAGATAATGGTTGTGATTTTTCTTTTATGTTAATACGTCACTATTTTTATAGCGTCATTAACATAAATCAGTATTTTTTTGTCTACTGTAAAATTCATCTCTTTTAAAATATCAGAATACGTTTCTAATTGTTGTTGGTATTTGGGATCTGGTAATCCTGTTTTATAATCTATAATAGTGGCTGTGTTATCTTTTATAGCTAAACGGTCAGGTCTTATTATTGTTCCAGATTTAGAGATAATATCACGTTCATTATATATAGTGTAGTCTGTGCTATAATAATCTTTGAGTTCTGGGTGGTTAATAATAGTATTTATGGTGTCTTTTAATAGTAAAGTTTGTTCTTTATTAATAATTCCAGAGTTGATATAATCTTTAATTACGGCAGGCACCTCTTTTTTAGTATTAATTTCTGCCATAATATCATGAATTAAATTACCTTTTTCAATTGCATTTTGTTGTTCTGTATCCCATAAGTATCCAGATTTGGTGATAATTTTAATATCATGATCCTGCTTGGCAACACTAATAAACTGTTCTGTTTCTTGAGTTGTTTCAGGCTTTTCTTCTGGTACTACCTCACGGTTTTGCTGTCCAAAGCTATACTCTAATTGACTATCATTCCATAACCCTTGTTGCATTAGGTAATTCATTAATAGTCCAGAGTAACTGTCAAATTTAACACCGGTTTTAGTTTGGTTTTCTTTTTTAGAAATTATATATAATTGTTCGATTGGTCGTGTTAAGGCTACATATAACAGATTCATGTTGTCTAATTCCTGTTCCGATCTATGTTTTAAATAGATAGATTCTCCTATGTCACCAAAGTCTTCAAAATCTTTATTAAAGTTAATTAGTGTTTTTGAAAAGCCATTAAATTGGCTTTGGTCTAACGGAAACCATTCTTTAGGTTCCATTTCTCTATAAATTTCTAATTGTGCATACGGGAAAATTACTACCGGAAATTCCAACCCTTTTGATTTATGAATCGTCATAATCTGAATGGCATTTTGATTACTTGGCGACACGATATTTAAACTGTCTTTTTTAGTATCGTAATAGTCCAAAAATCCAGGAATGTCCGAAATCTTCTTTTGAGAAAACTCTAAAATGATATCTAAAAAATATTGGATATAGGCATTCGAGTTTTTTGTCAGGTTAAACCCCCTCACGATACTTTCTGTTAAATCGTATAAAGACAACTGAACTAATTGTGTTGGGTCACAATCAATATCAAATAACTTAAAGCTCTCAAAAAACGCTTGGAGCGGTAAATTTAAATGTGTTTTAAAAAACTGATGTTTATCTTCAATAGCATTTAGACTAGCAATATAGTCTAAGACTTTAATCTTGACCTCAAGATTATTAGGGTTAACTAGTAATCTAAAAATATTTACAACAAGTCTAACATCCTCAGAGTTGTTGATAAGCATGGTTTCAGAGGATGTAATACGCACGCCTTTGTCGCTTAAATATTCGGCTATTGCAACACCTTCTTTTTTCTTTCTAACTAATATGCAAATATCCTTAAGGTTGTAATTGTTTTCTAAACACTTGTTTATGGTTTCAAATACAGTTTCCGGATATAATTGGTTTATATCATCTTCGCTTTGTATGTCCAGAAAATTTAGGTTTACATAGCCTTCATGTTTTATTACTGGTTTTTGTTTGGCCTTATTGTATAAGTCAGAATAGTCAGGACTGCTAAAGCTGGTTTGCGATAAATAATCAAAAAACTGATTATTAAATTCAATAACATTTTTATAACTCCTATAATTATATTCTAGTCTTACTACTTCTTTTTCGACAGGAAAAGGGTTTTCTTCTTTTGTTAGGCCAATAAACTGTTCTGCTTTTCCACCTCGCCATCTATAAATGGCTTGTTTAGCATCACCGACTAACATAGCGGTTCCTTGTTCTCCTTTTAGATTCTGTCCGGTAAGCGTGTTTTCTATTAGCGGAATCAAGTTTTCCCATTGCATTTGTGACGTGTCCTGAAACTCGTCAATAAAATAATGTCTAAACTTTTCGCCTAAACGCTCATATATAAAAGGCGTCGGTTGGTTTTTTATTTCTTTACTAATTAAGGTGTTAAATTCTGATATTAGTAATTTGTTTTCGTCTTCTTTTATTAGTGTTAACTCTTTATTAATAGCATTTAGGACAGATAATGGTGTTACATTTTTGTACACCGCTCTTAAGAATTTGACATCTAAAACGGTCGCCTTTATTTTGTGATAAACGGTTTCTATTTGTGGTAAAAGTTGATCTATTGCTTGCGCTTTCGCGGAATCTAATGTTTTTGTGTAGAGTTTGCCTTCTGCTATGTTATTTGCTAATTGATTGTCGTAAATTTTATAAAATTCTAAATTAGAAATCTTTACAAAATGATTAAATAGTGTTCCTCTAGAAAAACTTTTTTGATCTAATCCATTGGCTTCAAATACAGATAATAAATTGTTGGCTAATTCTGCAATTAGCACCTCTTGATTAGCAATCTGTTTAATAAGTTGCGACTTCAGGCCACTAAAATCTTCTAGCGTTTTATGCTTTATGCTTTCTAAATGTGGTAAATCGTTATCGTTAATTAAAAGTTTTGCAATGGTGTTAAAATCTCTAGAGACATCCCAGCTCTTGTCGTCATCTGCTTTTTCTAGAGCAAAATCTATTAACACTTTGGTTAGCTTTTTATCTGTTCCAGCTTTAGCAATTAAACTGTCTACAGCTTGACTTAGTAAAGAAGGTGTGTCTAGCTCGACTTCAAAATTTATCGGAATCTTTAAATCATGTGCAAACGTCCTAATTAATTTGTGATTAAAACCATCAATAGTAGAAATATCAAAAGCGGCATAATTATGCATGATTGTATTTAGCAAAACAATGGCTTTTTGATGGACATCTTTTGGTTGCAATGCTAACTCTTCTGTAATAGCTTTAAACATCCCATTTGTGTCTGCGCTAATCTCTGGGTCAGAAAACTGTTTTAAGGTGTCTAAAATTCTAGTTTTCATCTCGCCAACCGCTTTGTTGGTAAAGGTTATAGCTAATATTTGTTTGAAGCCATCGTTGTAAGTTGCGGTAAATAATAATTTTAAATACTCCTTAACTAATGCAAAGGTTTTTCCGCTTCCTGCGGAGGCATCGTAAACTTTAAAAGGAGTTGTTTCAGACATTTAATTTTTAATTTTAGACAAGATAATAACAATATTATGGTTGTTAAATTTATTTCAAAACAATCTGTAATAATTAATTTCTGGTGTTAAAATATTATTAAATAGAATTAATAGAGTCCTTAAATATTTTTGATTGAAAGCTTTAATGTTTATTTTTGATAAAATTGAATATTAATATTTAAAACATACAATCATGGCATTTGAATTACCAAAATTAAAATATGCGTATGATGCATTAGAACCAAATATCGATGCACGTACAATGGAGATACACCACACTAAGCACCATAACGGTTACACAACTAAATTAAATGCTGCTATAGAAGGAACTGATTTAGAAGGAAAATCTATCGAAGATATTCTTGCTAACTTAGATATGAAAAATATGGCTGTTAGAAATAATGGTGGAGGTTTTTATAACCACTCATTATTTTGGGAAGTTATGAATCCAGAGGGAAAAGGACGTTTGTCAGGAGATTTAAAAGATGCTATTGAAGCAGCTTACGGATCTTTTGAAGCTTTTAAAGATGCTTTTAGTAAAGCAGCAGCAACACAATTTGGTTCAGGTTGGGCTTGGTTATGTGTGCATAAAGGAGGTAAGGTTGAAGTATGTTCTACTCCAAACCAAGACAACCCATTAATGCCAGGTGTAACTTGCGAAGGAACTCCAATCTTAGGATTAGATGTTTGGGAGCATGCTTACTACTTAAACTACCAAAACAGAAGACCTGATTATATTGATGCTTTCTTTAATGTAATTAACTGGAACGAAGTTGAAAGACGTTACGCAGAAGCTAAATAAGCTTTTAAAACGTTTATAAAATATAAAAGCAGATTCATTTGAATCTGCTTTTTTTTATGCTATAAATTGTATGTTTTGCTTAATTTTTGGCAAATAAAAAAGGAGAACGAGAGTTCTCCTTTTTTGCCCCAAATCTACCATGAACTTAACCTACTTATGTTATGGTAAGCTCAAATATAACGACAATTAAATTGACTTGTTGTATATTATGGTTAAAACGTAAATATAATCGGTTAACTGATTTGATGTAAGAAAATAGCTTGGTTTAATAAGCACGTTCTTTATTTCCTTCGTAAAAATTAATAAATGCTCTGTTAACCACTCTGTTACCTCCAGCAGTTGGATAATTTCCTGTAAAGTACCAATCTCCTAAATGATCAGGGATGGCTTTATGTAAATTAGATACTGGTTGAAAAATAATTTCTACTTCCGCCTTTACTGATTCGTCTGTTAATAGCTCAGATATTTTAGCCGAAATCTGCTCTGTAGTAAACTGATCGTATATTTCGTTTACAAAATTCTTAACATCTTTATCTGCTAATGTTTCTTGTGCTTTACACCTGTGGTACACTTCTTCTACTAAGTCATACTTACCGTTTTCTTTAAGTAAGGCTAAAGCAGCGTTAAAAGCAACTAAAGTTTCTAGATTAGCCATGTCAATACCATAGCAATCAGGAAAACGTATTTGTGGTGCTGAGGATACAATTACAATCTTTTTAGGATGTAATCTGTCCATCATTTTAATAATACTCTTTTTTAAGGTTGTACCACGCACAATACTATCATCAATAATAACCAAGTTATCTGTTGGTTTGATAACACCGTAAGTGACATCGTAAACGTGTGCAACCAAGTCATCACGACTACTGTCTTCCGTAATAAAGGTTCTTAGTTTTACATCCTTTATAGCTATTTTCTCGATACGAGGTCTTTCTTTTAAAATAGAAGTCACTTCATCTGCAGATAATTTTCCATTACCGTTTAAAATAGCCTTTGTTTTCTTTTCATTTAAATGCTCTTCTACAGTTTCAATCATTCCGTAAAATGATGTTTCTGCTGTATTTGGTATGTATGAAAACACCGAGTTTTCTGTGTCATTATCAATTGCCTTTAAAACTTTAGGCATTAATAGGCGCCCCAACATTTTACGCTCTTGATATATTTCGGCATCACTTCCTCTTGAAAAGTAAATACGCTCAAAACTACATGATTTGCGTTCTAAAGGTTCTAATATTTTTTTAATTGAAACAGCACCGGATTTTTTAGAGATTAAAGCATGACCTGGGGTTAACTCCTTAACATCATCAAACTCTACATTAAATACCGTTTGTATTACTGGACGCTCTGAAGCGACAACAACAATCTCGTCATCAGTGTAATAGTACACTGGGCGTATTCCTGCAGGATCACGAAGCACAAAAGCATCTCCATGTCCAATTAAACCAGCCATAGCATAGCCACCATCCCAGTTTTTTGCAGCACGTCTTAATATTTTAGCAATTTTTAAACGTTCTGCTATTAATGGAGAGCACTCATGCTTACCATAACCTTCGTTTTTAAGTTCTTTATAAATTTTACTTACCGCATCATCTAAAAAGTGACCTATTTTTTCCATTATAGTAATGGTGTCCGTATATTCTTTTGGGTGTTGACCAAGATCGACTAAACTTTGAAAAAGCTCTTTAACATTAGTCATGTTAAAGTTACCAGCTAAAATAAGGTTACGGTGCATCCAGTTATTTTGTCTTAAAAAAGGATGAACACTTTCTACACTGTTTTTACCAAAAGTACCATAACGTACGTGACCTAATAAAAGCTCGCCTATATATGGAATATGCTTTTTTTGAAGCGCAACGCTATCTTGGTATTCTGGATGATCTGCTAATTCTTTATTAATGCGGTCATTAATTTGAGCAAAAATATCCTGAATAGGTTGTTGTGCGATAGAGCGTACACGGCTAATGTAACGTTCTCCTGGTAATGTGTCCATTTTAATACTTGCAAAACCAGCACCATCTTGACCGCGATTGTGTTGCTTTTCCATCATTAAATACATTTTATTTACACCATAAAATGCACTACCATATTTCTCTTTGTAAAATTCTAACGGTTTACGTAATCTAATAAGTGCAATTCCGCACTCGTGTTTTAAAGCATCACTCATTGTTGTTGTGTTGTGAGTTGTTTTATTAAAATAATAAAAATAAAAAACGCGCTCATAATTATGAGCGCGTTAGTTTATGTTAATTCTATATCGAACTGTGTCAGTTTTTTAAACTCCAGCAAACGTTTGTTGACTTCCTCTTTTTTCAAGGTTACCATGCGCTCTGTTCCAAATTTCTCCACACAAAAAGATGCTAAAGTAGATCCGTAGATTACTGCGTTTTTCATGTTTTCAAAACTAATATCTCCAGTGCTTGCTAAATATCCAGCAAATCCACCAGCAAAAGTATCTCCAGCTCCTGTTGGATCAAAGACTTCTTCTAATGGTAAAGCAGGTGCGTAAAACATATGGTCATCATGGAAAAGTAAAGCACCGTGCTCTCCTTTTTTAATAACTACATATTTTGGTCCCATTTCATGAATCTTTCTAGCAGCAACTACTAAACTGTATTCTCCAGTTAATTGTCTTGCCTCTTCATCATTAATAGTAATAACATCTACATTTTTAATTACTGAAATTAAATCATCTAAAGCGATGTCCATCCAGAAATTCATAGTGTCTAAAATAGCTAATTTTGGCTTTTTAGTCATTTGGTCTAAAACACCTTGCTGTACTAAAGGGTGTAAATTACCTAACATCACGATCTCTGCATCACGATAATTTTCAGGAACTACAGGATTAAAATGCTCTAATACATTTAATTCTGTAGCTAACGTATCACGAGAGTTCATGTCATTATGATATTTTCCACTCCAGAAAAAGGTTTTACCGTCTTTTACAATTTCGACACCTTCAATATTTACGTTTCTTTCTGTTAAAAGATCTAAATATTCCTGAGGAAAATCTCCTCCAACAACAGATACTGCTGCTTGATCTACATTAAAGTTTGCTGCAGACAACCCTATATATGTTGCTGCTCCACCAAGAATTTTATCGGTTTTACCAAAAGGGGTTTCTATAGCGTCAAATGCTACTGTACCTACTATTACTAACTTGCTCATAAATGGCTTTAAAATTTAGTGCAAACTTACGTAAAATATATTCTGTAAAAAAGTGGAATCTATTGAAAGAAACGCTAATTATTTTCGACCAAAATCTGCAGGGATTTCACCCCAAGCTTTGGTTTCCCATTTAACTATCGTGGTTTTATAATCGTTTTCTTTTAGCCAATTAACTGCGCGGTCTACTAAATCGTACACCGGTTTGTTTTTTGCGTTACGTTCTAGTTTGCTATTGCACGTTTTTTTGCGCACCCAACTCATAGCGGTTTTAGAGTCTGTATATATAAGTAAGTCGCTATTATGTTTTTTTAAAAAACTTAAGCCATGTACTAAAGCTAAAAATTCGCCAATATTATTGGTGCCTTCAGCAAAAGGACCTTGTTTAAATAGTTGTTTTTTAGATTTTGTTTCTACGCCACGATATTCCATTATCCCGGGATTACCAGAAGAGGCTGCATCTACAGAAATAGAATTATAATTTGGACGCCCAATTTTTTTAAGCTGTTCATGGCTTAACTCGCTTTTAAAGCCTTCCTTTTTTCCAATGTAGTCAAAGTAATTTCCTTTTAAGGCGGCTTTGGCAGCGTCAAACGTAGCAAAGGATTTGTATTGCGCTCCAGGATAATCTTTGATTTGTGCTTTGCAATCATTCCAGGATTCAAAAACGCCTTTATGATGTCCTTGCCAAACGGTGTAATATTTTTTCTTCTTTTTACCCATTTTTTAATTTCCGCTCAAGCGAAAACGGTATTGTTTTATCTTAAATCAGTTAAAGTTATACTATACGCTGTATAAAGTACTTTGATTAGAGTTGATCTACTAACTTAATAATTTATTTACGACTTCCGGAAAATGTTTCATTTCTAATTCATGAATCTTTTCTGCGACGTCCAAAGCTGTATCTGAAGCTAAAACCTCACATTTAGCCTGAAAAATAACAGCGCCTTCATCATAATGTTCGTTTACATAATGTATTGTGATCCCTGTTTCTGTTTCTTTATTAGCTACAACAGACTCGTGCACATGCATTCCGTACATGCCTTTTCCTCCAAATTTTGGCAATAATGCAGGGTGTACGTTTATAACCTTGTTTGGGAAGTGCTTTAGGATGTTTTCTGGAAATTTCCATAAAAAACCAGCCAATACAATTAAGTCTGGTTGGTTAACTTTTAATAGGTTTAAGACATCATCTGTTGCTGTAAAGGCTGTTTTGTTAAACGATAACCCGCTAACTTTTAGTTTTTTACAGCGATCTAAGACTTTGGCATGAGGATTGTTAGTTAATACCTGAATAACAGACGCATTGTCTCTATTTTGAAAAAACCTTATTAAATTTTCAGCATTACTTCCGCTACCGGACGCAAAAATTACTACACGTTTCATTTTCTATTTTCAATGTTAAATTCTTCAAACAAAAAAAGCAATAATTATTAACAATTACGGGCTAAAATCGAAATTCTTCGATTTAAATAATTAAATTCGTAGCACATTTTTAAAGTAAACGTGTGTTTTAAAATAAAGTTTTTTATTTTTGCCCCTTAATTAAAACTAAAAAAATTAAAATTATGTCAGACATTGCATCAAGAGTAAAAGCGATTATCGTAGACAAATTAGGTGTTGATGAAAACGAAGTTGTAACTGAAGCTAGCTTCACGAACGACTTAGGAGCAGATTCATTAGATACTGTAGAATTAATCATGGAATTTGAAAAAGAATTCGATATCCAGATTCCAGATGACCAAGCAGAGAACATTGCAACAGTAGGTCAGGCTGTATCTTATATTGAAGCTGCTAAATAAGCACAATATTTATGGAACTTAAGCGAGTAGTAGTTACAGGGTTAGGAGCGTTAACGCCAATTGGAAACACTAAGGACGAGTATTGGTCTGGTCTTATTAGTGGTAAAAGTGGTGCCGCACCTATTACATATTTTGATACTGAAAAGTTCAAGACAAACTTTGCTTGCGAGTTAAAAAATTTCGTGGCAACTGATTTTCTAGATAGAAAAGAAGCCCGCAAAATGGACAGGTTTACGCAGTACGCAATGGTCGCATCTGATGAGGCTATTGCGGACTCTAAACTAGACTTAGAGACCGTTAACAAATTAAGAGTTGGTGTTATTTGGGGCGCTGGAATTGGTGGTTTAGAAACATTTCAAAATGAAGTGTTAAATTTTGCTGCTGGTGATGGTACACCTAGATTTAATCCATTCTTTATCCCTAAGATGATTGCAGACATTGCACCCGGAAACATTTCTATTAAGAATGGTTTTATGGGGCCTAATTACACAACTGTATCTGCATGTGCTTCTTCTGCTAACGCAATGATTGATGCCTTAAACTATATACGTTTAGGACATTGTGATGTTATTGTAACAGGTGGTAGTGAAGCAGCAGTGACAATTGCTGGAATGGGAGGATTTAATGCTATGCATGCTTTATCAACTAGAAACGAAAGCCCACAAACAGCATCAAGACCTTTTGATGGTACACGTGATGGTTTTGTTTTAGGTGAAGGTGCCGGAGCAATTATTCTAGAAGAATATGAGCACGCAAAAGCAAGAGGCGCAAAAATATATGCAGAGGTTTTAGGAGGCGGAATGTCTTCTGATGCTTATCATATGACAGCACCACATCCGGAAGGAATTGGTGTAATAGCAGTTATGAAAAACTGTTTAGAAAATGCTGGTTTAAAACCAGAAGATGTGGATCACATCAACACACACGGAACATCTACACCTTTAGGTGATGTTGCCGAGTTAAAAGCGATTAAAGAGGTTTTTGGCGATCATGCTAAAAACATCAATATAAATTCTACAAAGTCTATGACTGGTCACTTGTTAGGTGCAGCTGGTGCTATTGAGTCTATTGCTGCTATTTTAGCAATGGAACATGGTATTGTTCCGCCAACAATTAATCACGTTACACCAGACGAAAACATAGATTCTGAATTAAACTTGACACTTAACACCCCACAAAAAAGAGAGATTAAAGTTGCTATGAGCAATACTTTTGGATTTGGAGGTCACAATGCTTGTGTATTGTTTAAAAAATTAGATTAAGTTTTTAAATGAAAAGAATTCGTAACATATTTAATTCCCAATCTAATCAAGATGGGAATTTTTTTATTGCTATTTCTAAGATTTTAAAATTTAAACCTAAGACTTTAAAGTTTTATCAGACTGCCTTTACGCATCGTTCCATGAACATTAAAGATGACAAAGGGCATATTATTAATTACGAACGCTTAGAGTTTTTAGGAGACGCTATGCTTAGCGCTGTTATTGCACATCATTTATACATGGAAGTACCAGGTGGTGATGAAGGTTACTTAACTAAAATGAGATCTAAAATTGTAAGTCGAGAGCATTTAAATGAACTTGGTAAGGATTTAGGATTAATTAAATTAGTAGAAAGTAAAATACCTAAAGGCCAATTTGGCGATAATATCCATGGTAATCTTTTTGAAGCTTTAATTGGAGCCATTTATTTAGATAGAGGTTATAAAAACTGCGATAAATTTATCCAAAAGCGCGTCATTAATCCTTACGTTGATATCGAGAAATTAGAAGGCAAAGTAATTAGTTACAAAAGTCTGTTGATTGAGTGGTGTCAAAAAGAGAAAAAAGTATTTGATTACAATGTGTATGAAGATACCGGTAATGACGATGTTAAACATTTTTCTGTAAAATTATCTTTAGACAAAAAAGTTATAGCTAAAGCTAGAGCAACGTCTAAGAAAAAAGCAGAAGAAAAAGCATCAAAACGTGCTTACTTTGCATTACAATCTCAAATCAATAAAGCAGGATTTATTTAAATAAATCTACAACGCTTTAATTCTTATTATTCAGTACTTTACTATAACGTTTTCGTAATAATTTCATGTTAAGATTACGTAAAACACACCAATACTTAGTGTTTAAATGCTATATTTACATTTAATTTTGTAATTAAAATGGCTATTCGAAAACTCTCTTTAGACGACTTTTTAGAAGAAGAGCATTACGCATTAATTGGAATTCATTGCGTAATAGAAGATTATAGATTAGCATTTTTAATAAACAGAGCATTGGATATTACTCTTAAAAGGAGAAAGGATGATATTACCAATCCAAGTTTAAATACAAATTACGCGCTTTTTGAGTGGTTTGACTGCAAACAATTAACTACATACCATTTGGTAGCTAATACATGCAAGGTGCAATATACTAACTTAGAACAGCAATCAAATTCGTTATTTGGAGAAGACACTTCGGGAGCAACTAATTTTTATTTGCTACCAGAGTATAAGAAAGTCAATTTCTTGCTTAAAATCGAAACCGAATTTCAGAATAAAGAAAAAATCATTTTAAATAACATTCTAAAGATTCCACAAGTTGCTACAGCTTACACAATAGATGTAGACACCTTAAAATCTAAAGACAACTTAATATTCAACTAATGCCAAACAGAAAAAAGACCAAAATCGTTGCAACTCTAGGACCTGCAACCAGTAGTAAAGAGGTATTAAAAGGTATGTTAGACGAAGGAGCTAATGTATTCAGAATCAACTTTTCTCACGCAGATTATAAAGACGTTGAAGAACGTGTACAAATGATTAGAGAACTAAACGAAGAGTTTGGTTATAATGCATCAATTTTAGGAGATTTACAAGGTCCTAAATTACGTGTTGGTGTCATGAAGGGTGAGGTTGTTGTTAATCCAGGAGACGAAATTATTTTTGCTACTGGAGAACGTTTTGAAGGGACCAAGGAGCGTGTTTACATGACTTACGATAAGTTTCCTCAGGATGCAAAACCAGGAGAACGTATTCTATTAGATGACGGAAAATTACATTTTGAAGTTATATCTACAGATGGTGTGTCTGAAGTAAAAGCCAAAGTAATACAAGGTGGACCACTTAAATCTAAAAAAGGAGTTAACCTGCCTAATACAAACATATCACAACCTGCATTAACAGAAAAAGATATCGAAGATGCTATTTTCGCATGTAAGATTGGAGTAGACTGGATGGCATTATCATTTGTGCGTCATGCAGAAGACTTAATGCAATTAGAAGAGTTAATTAAAAAACATAGTGATCATAAAATTCCGATTATAGCTAAGATTGAAAAACCAGAAGCTGTAGAAAATATCGATAAAATTGTAGCTTATTGTGATGGTTTAATGGTTGCTCGTGGAGATTTAGGAGTAGAAATCCCTGCAGAGGAAGTGCCATTAGTACAAAAACAATTAGTACTTCGTGCTAAGCGTGCTAGAATACCAGTAATTATTGCCACTCAAATGATGGAGACAATGATTACAAGTTTAACACCAACACGAGCAGAAGTTAACGATGTTGCAAACAGTGTAATGGATGGTGCAGATGCAGTAATGTTATCAGGAGAAACAAGTGTTGGAAAATATCCGGTAGAAGTCATTCGCCAGATGTCAAATATTATTAAAAGTGTAGAAGATTCAGACTTAATTAAAGTTCCGCAATCGCCACCACATATCCGTACTAAGCGTTATATCACAAAATCTATATGCTATCACGCAGCGCATATGGCAAACGATATTAATGCAAAAGCAATATCTACATTAACAAATAGTGGGTATACAGCATTCCAAATTTCGGCTTGGAGACCAAACACACATATCTTAGTATTTACTTCTAATAAGCGTATTTTAACGCAGTTAAGTTTGCTTTGGGGTGTTACTGCATTTTTCTATGATAAATACGTAAGCACCGACGAAACTATAGAGGACGTAAATGCAATAGCTTGTAAAAAAGGATTCTTAGAAGTAGGCGACATGTTAATTAGTTTAGCAGCCATGCCAATTCAAGATAAAGGAATGGTAAATACATTAAGAGTAACAGAAATTGAAAGTTGTAACTTTTAATCTTTAGGGCGTTACCACAAGGGTCGCGCTGTCACTACTCGCTCTCTGCGAGGAGCTCAGACAAACCGTTCCATCCCTAACGCAAAATAAAGGCTAGTAAAATAAATTAAAACCAGTTATAGAGATATAGCTGGTTTTTTGTTTTAAAACACTTACAAGAAGTGTTAAAAAAGTATCAAATCCATGCTTTTTTTAGTTTAATACGTAATGATTTTGTAATTTAATCTACTAAACCCTAAAGATTAAACAACATGAGAAACCTAGCGATACAAACAATAGAAAAAGAAGAGATTAAATATTTAAAGTTTCCTAAAGAAGAATTACTAGCATCTAAAACAGAAAAAGCAGAGCGTTGCCTAACGTTAACTAGAGCCATGGTTTTAGGAAACATAGAACACGAAAAAGTACGCATCTTATTTGCAGATAACGAAGGTTTAAAAAGGGTAAATACTACTATTTGGGGTGTGACAGAAAAATATGTAATTTTAAAAACGTCCACTATTATTCCGTTAGAACGTATTTTGTCCGTAGCCTAAAATCTAAAACTTAATTGGACACTAATGGCTTTGTCCTCTTCTGTCTTTTTTGGTTTTTTCACAGTATTTAAATTAGATAAAGAAATACCTAGTAATCGTACCGAGTTGCTCATCTTTTCTTGATACAACAAATCCTTTGCAGTTTCTAAAATTACAGCAGCATCAGCCACAAAATAAGGCAGTGTTTTACTGCGTGTTTGAAGTGTAAAGTCGCTATATTTTATTTTTAAAGTAACCGTTTTTCCTGCTACTTTACTTTTACTTAAACGCTTGGCAACTTCGTCAGCAATAAGTTGTAGTTTTTCTAGCATAAACACTTCAGAAGATAAGTTTTCATTAAATGTACGTTCTGCAGCTAGGCTTTTCCGTATTTGGTTCGGTTTAACCGGACTATTATGGATGCCTCTTACAATATAATAATATGAGGTGCCTGATTTACCAAAATTTGATTCTAAAAATGCAAGCGATTTAGACTTTAAATCTAATCCGGTATAGATTCCTTTTTGGTACATTTTTTCGGCGGTAACTTTTCCAATACCGTAAAATTTTCTAATATCTAAAGCTTCTAAAAAGTCTAAAACTTCTTCTGGATTAACTACTTTTTGACCATTAGGCTTATTATAATCACTGGCAATTTTTGCTACAAATTTATTAATGCTAATACCTGCCGATGCGGTTAGTCCAACTTCGTTAAAAATTCGTGTTCTAATTTCTTCTGCAAGCATGGAAGCACTTGGATGTCCTTTTTTATTTTCCGTAACATCTAAATACGCTTCATCTAAAGATAAAGGTTCTACTAAATCTGTGTAGTCATAAAAAATTTTTCTAATGCGGTTAGAGATTTCTTTATAACGTTCAAAATCTGTTTTTACAAAAATAAGATGGGGGCACAATTTTATAGCTAAGCGTCCAGACATGGCGCTTTTTACACCAAATTTCCTGGCTTCATAACTTGCTGCGCTAATAACACCGCGTGGTCCGCCACCACCAACAGCAATAGCTTTACCAATTAATTCTGGATTATCCATTTGTGCAACAGACGCGTAAAAGGCATCCATATCCACATGAATAATTTTTCTTATTGGTAAATCGTTTTGCATCTTGTAAATTTACTAATTCCTACGCAGGCAGTAATCTCAATAAAAAAAGAATATTAATAATCTATAAAAATAGTTCCGTGATCACGGAAAGTGAAAATGATAGAAATAGAACGTAAATTTTTAGTCCAATCTAATGCTTTTAAAGATCAAGCTTTTAAACATAGCAGAATTGTTCAAGGGTTTTTAAGCACTCATAAAAAAAGAACGGTTAGAGTGCGCTTAAAAGGTGACGACGGTTTTTTAACAATAAAAGGAGCGTCTTCTAGTAGTGGTTTATCACGGTTTGAATGGGAAAAAAGTATTCCAAAAGAGGAAGCTGAGCAATTACTACAATTATGCGAAGAAGGTGTTATTGATAAAATACGTTACGAGGTAAAAGTGGACGGGCATATTTTTGAAGTTGATGAGTTTTTTGGAGATAATAAGGGCTTAGTCGTAGCAGAAGTAGAGCTAAATTCTGAAACCGAACAGTTTACTAAGCCAAGCTGGTTGGGTCAAGAGGTAACAGGAGATGTTAGGTATTATAATTCGCAATTAAGTAATAACCCATTTATTACTTGGAATAAGGCGTAGTGTTGGTGTGCCATTTATTTAGAAATGGTAATCTTTCGTTTTAGTTCATTTCCATAATTATCAACAACAATAATGGTGTGTGGGCCTACTTCAGGTATAATGGCAATATCATGTATATCTGTAGTCTGACCAATATACGTTTGGTCTATATACCAGAATAGAGTACTGCTTTTTTCAGAATGGGCTACTTTTAAAACCAACTCATTAATCGTTTCATTAAAGTCTTTTGGTAAAAAGATGGTACTTGCATTTTTAGGGTAAATAAATTGCATGTTGACATCGTCATGTCCTAAGCAATCTGCTCTAAAAGGTGGTAAAGGTTTGTAAAAAGGATTCTTTTTTTTGTAATAATACTCCACTAAAGGTGGCAGTATAAACCATGATTTAGTATGGATGCCACTTAAATCTTCGCAAGACGTATTAACCTGAAATGATCCTGTATTATCCACATGTATTAAGGTGTGATATGGACATGGTTTTGTTTTTAAACCACTTAATTGGATGTGTTGTAATTCGGTTTCTTGACAATTAACAGAAGCTCTGTAACCACTAACACTGCAAATATCGACCTCTTGCATTTCATCAAACGGTTTTTTAAACCATTGACTATTGGGTAGTAAACTAAAAACATCAAATAATATAGGGGCAGCAGCTTGGACACCTACTAAACCAGGTCGTCCTTCTCCATCTGCATTACCAACCCAAACACCAACAACATAATCTTTGGTAGTTCCAATTGCCCAAGCATCCCTAAAACCATAACTTGTTCCTGTTTTCCAAGCAATTTGTTTTGAGTTGTCAAAAAACTGCCAATTATCGTCACCTTCAGGTCTGTTGACTTCTTTTAAACTTTGATATGTTAAGTATATTGATGCTGCATCAAATACTGTTTTTTCGTTAGATTTCTTACCAAAATCTATCGTTTTGGAAGCAAAATACGTGGGTTCACAAAATTCATTAGAAAAGTATTCGCTTGATGTGTCGTTAAAATGATTGATTGTGGAAGAGAAGGCAGCATAACTTTTACATAAATCCCAAAGGTTACTTTCTGCACCACCCAAAATTAATGATAAACCATAGTGATTGGCATTGTATCTAATATCTTTTAGGTTTAAATCTTTTAAGTAATGATGGAACCGGTCCAAACCAAACTCTTGTAACATTCTAACAGCGGGCACATTTAAAGATCTAGATAATGCACGTTTTGCAGGTACAGCACCATCAAATGTTTTATTAAAATTTTCTGGAGAGTAGTTTCCAAATTGAGTGGGGATATCAACCACTAATGTGTTAGGTAAAATATCACCTGCATCTAACATGGCAGCATATAAAAATGGTTTTAAAATACTACCCGTACTTCTTGGTTTATTGATAATATCCACACTGTTTTGGTGTTTGTTATCTGTTGGAGAATTACCAACATAAGACAGTACTTGTCGTGTTTTAACATCTAAAACTAAAACGGAGATATTGTAAATTTCGTTTTGTTTTAATGTGTTATAATGATTTAAAACAATGGTATTTACTTGCTCTTGGAGTTGTTTCTTTATTGTCGTTTTTATGCGCTCTCCTTTATTTGTTTTTGAAATGGTTTGCAATAAATGAGGTGCTATTTGTGGTAGCGCATAAGGTTTTTGCGGTAAACCTTCAGCAATAGATAAATTGTATGTTAATTCATCTATAGTTTTATTGTCTACTAATTTTTTAAGTAATCGGTTTCGTTTTTCTAATAATCGCTTTTGATTTTTCCCTGGATAAATTAAGCTTGGTGCGTTAGGTAAAACTGCAAGTGTAGCGCTTTCGGCCCAAGATAAATCGTTAGCATTTCTATTAAAATAACGCCAAGAAGCAGCATCAATTCCAACTACATTTCCGCCAAAAGGTGCATGACTAGCATATAATGCTAATATTTTTTCTTTACTATAGCGTAGTTCTAAACGTGTGGCTAAAATAAGTTCTTTTAATTTTTCTAAATAAGTTCTAGATTGACCTTGTCTAGATAGTCTAATAACTTGTTGTGTAATAGTGCTTCCACCGCGTTTTACATGACCAGAACTAACATTTTGTTTGAGCGCTTTTACAATTGAAATAGGATTAAATCCCGGATGTTTGTAAAAGTACTCGTCTTCAAAAGCAATGATGCAAGTTTTAAATTTTTCTGGAATACTATCGCTTTCCGGAAAACGCCATTGCCCATTTTTTGCTATTTGTGCACCAAGTAAAACGTTTGTATTACTGGTTATTACGGTTGCTGTTGGATTTTTAAAAAGTTGCTTAGGTAAGCAGAGTAAATACGCTAGTAATAGCGCTAAAAGCACTACGGATTTGATCTTGTTTTTTTTAATAAAGTTAATTAACCTATACATAAACACTACAGAAGTGGTTTAGTTGCTTTTATAATTGTGAATTTAAATAAATACATTTATACTTGATAAGATTATTTAAATAATAAACGTGAAAAAGTACTTTAAGACTCTTAAAACAATCATAATTTGCGTTGCTTTTTTTTCTACAAAAATCGCGATAGCACAATTGGGATTTTGTAATGGAAATTCTGGTGACCCTATTTTTACGGAAAATTTTGGAGTCGGTACAGGTCAAAGTGCTTTACCAGCAGGAACAACAACTTATGCCTACGCTAACGGAGCAGAACCAAATGATGGGTTTTACACTGTAAGTAACACTACTAATTATTTTGATTGGTTTACAATTCCTGATCATACGCCTGACGATACTAACGGGAAAATGCTGGTAATTAATTCTGATTTTACGTCTGGCGAATTTTATAATACTCCAATTAGCGGGTTATGTGTTAATACGACTTATGAGTTTTCGTCGTGGTTAGTAAATATAACGCCTTCTACCGGCTTTTGTGGTGCAAATGCAATTCCGATAAATGTCAGTTTTGAAATTTGGGATAACACGGATACTAATCTTTTAGCTTCAGGAAGTACAGGAGATATTGGCAGTACTACAACGCCCAATTGGATGCAATTTGGTTTGGTGTTTCAGACATTGCCTGGTCAAACCTCTGTTATTTTAAAAATGAAAAATAATGGTGTCGGTGGTTGTGGTAATGACTTGGCTATTGATGATATTGTTTTTAAAAGCTGCGGTGATAATATTACTATTAGTGATGCGTCTAATAATGCCACCGTTAATTTGTGTAGCAATCAAACACCGTATGGCACTAGCTTAACTGTAACGCCCGATAATACTGTTTTTAGTACTCATTTTTATCAATGGGAAGAAAGTAGTGATGGGACAATATGGTCTGATATTATTGGAGAAATTAATCAAAACATTACTATTTCTGGTATTAATACAACGACGTATTACAGAGCAAAAGTTGCGCAGTCTGCAGCCAATGTCAATAATAGTTCTTGTAATGTGGTTTCAGAAGTTTTTGAAGTGGTTGTTACTGATTTGGGAATAGCTCCAACTTTGGCATGTTGGGAAACGGCTACTATAAATACAACAACCTGTAGTTGGGATATTACAGGGACACAACCTATAGCTCCGACAGGTTTAGCGTGTTGGGAAAGTACTACGTTTAATACGGTAACTTGTAGTTGGGATATTGCAGGTGTACAACCTAATCAGCCTGTTTTGGCATGTTGGGAAAGTGCAATTTTTAATACAACATCTTGTACTTGGGATGTTTTTGGTGATCAACCTATTGATAACCAAGAAGAATTTTTAACTTTATGTCAAGGAGAAAACATAAGTCTTCAAGCGCTTACAGCCATAACTAGTCCAACTTACCTTTGGGGTGCAGGAGAGATAACTTCTTTTTTAGAGGTTGGTACAGCAGGTGTTTATGCTGTTCAAGTGGAAAATGGGTGTTTGAGTACTATTATAACGTTTACAGTAACACAAATTGAAATTCCTATTATAGAATCTGTGGAGTCCATTGAAAGTGCCATTATAGTTAACACTAGTAATATTGGTGATTTTCAGTATTCTGTAGATGGTGTTAACTACCAAAATTCAAACGTGTTTAGTGATATGGAAGCCGGTCTATATACTATTTATGTTAAAGGTAATAATTGTACAGATGCTGTAACCACTCGTTTTTTACACTTTTACGTCCCTCAGTTTTTTACACCAAATAACGATGGTTATCATGATACCTTCGATTTAAAAGGTATAGCACATTTTGAGACATCAGAAGTGTATCTTTTTGATCGGTTTGGTAAGCTTCTAAAAAGCACAAAAAACGCACCATTCGCTTGGAACGGTACGTTTAATGGAAGTCCTTTACCAACATCAGATTACTGGTATGTTTTAATAATTAATGGGCAACGTCGTGTTGGTCATTTTACTTTAAAACGTTAATTTTTTTACCACTTTCGTGGGAATATATTATTTCTCCACTACAATCCATTGTCCTTTATTTCTAACTAAAAACGTATTGTCATACATGGCTTCTGCTTGTAATCCTGGTAAATAATATTGACCTAAATACGATGCGTTAAGCATGACATTAAAGGTATTCGTTTTTTTCGGACCTAAGTCAAAATAGAAATTAACACGATCGTCTCTAATGTCTGTAAATCTTGCTTGGCTTGTTGTAGACGCTCCAAAAGCTGTAAAACGGGTGTTTACTATTTCCCAACCTGACGGAAAAATTTGTGTCAACGCAACATCATTAACGCTATAATCTTTAGTATTGGTTACTTGGACTGTTGCAACAAAGTCTTGACCTTGTTGTAGTTTTGAGATGTCAATTCTATTACCTTTTAAATCCTTATAAATAACGTTTGTAGTAAACCCTCTTTGCTCAACTAGTTCTTGACCTAATGGTAGCTTTCCAGAGTTTAAAATACGGACGTAAACAACATTTTCTCTTTCGTTTTTAATGGTTACATTGTTGCTGCCATCATTAACTATTAAAGGACGTTGTGCAATGGCGTTTTTAGTGTCTATCGTTTCTGTTTTACCATTAATAGTATAGCTTAGCTTCATTGCTTTACCGCCATTAGCATTAACCATTTTAGCCATTGCTAATAAGCTATAAGCTGTAGTTTGTGTGCTCATCCAACGTTGACTAGACAGGTCTCTTGCTATAGTTTCGGATAAATCCTTAGCGCGTTTGTCTTTAGTTAAAATCATAGTTTCTAATGCCATGGCTCTGTTTCTGTCAGCAGAACCGTAAGTGTAGTAATTGTATTTTTGTGCCTTAAAATTAATGTTTGCAGTACTAGATACTTTATTACTAGCTTCGACTTGACCGGCTAATGCATAAGCTGCTGCTAGACGCCATTTGGCTTCGTTAGAAATTTCTGAAAATTCGCGTAAGCGATTCATAGCTCCTAAATCAGCGCTTCCGGCTAATGCTAAAGTGTATAAACGATAGGCTTGCGCTAAGTCCGAGTTATATGTTTTGTAGCTTGGTCTCCAACTTTGTGCAGCTTGTTTTTGGTATTTAATCCAATTACTTTTAAAAGTTAATGGTAGTACAAATCCTTTTTTCTCAGCTTCTAATAAGAAGTGCCCGGCATAACTGGTTCCCCAATCGTTAGCGCTACCTTCTCCAATCCAATAACTCATACCGCCATTTGGTCTTTGAAAATGACCTAAACGTTTGATTCCGTTTTCTATGTTAGTTTGTATTTCTTGCTTTTTATTAAACGGTAAATCAAAAATGTCTTGTAAGAATAACTGTGGAAATACACTAGACGTCGTTTGCTCCACACAGCCATGAGGGTACTGTATTAGGTACTGTAATCTTCTAGTAAAATCCATTGGAGGCAATGTTGAAAACTCAACACTAGCACTATTTGTGCCGACGACACCAAAGGTAGTAAAATCTATTGTTTTTGACCCATTTGGATCTAATGTCGCGTCTAAACTTTTAGAAGATATCGGATTTACATTTTCGACATCTATCTCTACTTTATAAGTTGACGACTCACCATTTCCAGTCGCAATAACTTCTACTGTATTTACGCCTTTTGCTTTACTAACGTCTAATTCAAAATAAGTCATTTGCTCATCTGGACGGGCAAAAGTCAATGCTTTGGATTGGTCTCCAACAACTGTAATTCCGTTGCTTAATTTTAATTTAATGGATACGTTTTTTACATTAGGTTCCATTGCAAAAACGGTAACTGGTAGTGTTACTTTTTCTCCTGGACTTAATTTTCTTGGAAGCGTTGCTAATACCATCAATGGTTTTTTGACTTGTACAGATTTGTCAGTACTTCCATATGCTTCAGTCGTATTATTACCAGCAACAACCATTGTTCTTACTGCACCAACGTAATTTGGCATTTTTATTTTATGTGTTTTTCTTCCACCAGATTCTAATTTAAATGGTCCAAAGAATTTAACGACAGGTTTAAATCTGTTTGCTTTTTTGTTTTTTCCATCAGCAGCATTTCCATCACCTCCAATAGCAAAAACTTGTTCTATGCTTCCGCTATAAGCACCTATAACATCATCAAAAACATCCCAGGTTTTAACACCTAAAGCTTCTCTTGCATAAAAGGATTGCCATGCATTTGGTGTTTTAAATCGTGTTAAGTCTAATAAGCCTTCTTCCACCATAGCAATAGTATAGGTCATGGCTTTGTTGTTTTTTTCTGAGACAAATACTTCAAATTCTTGTTCAGGTTGCAACACACTTGGCATTCTAATTTCTGGTTCTAATATCGTATTTGGATCTTCTACTAATAACGGAATAACACCAAATAAACGCAACGGTAAATCGTTGGCAACGGAAGCGTGTGGTTGTAGTAATGAGATGTTGATAAATACATTTGGAGCCATATCCTTTGTAATAGGGATATCTACAGTAGTTTCTCCTTTTTTTGTTTTTACCCATGTAGTTTGTAAGACTTCAGATCCGTTTTCTATACTAACTAAAGCACGACCTTCTGTACCTGATGGGAATGTGATTTTTGCAGTTTCGCCAACATTATAATTTTCGTTATCTGCAGCAAACACTAGCATTTTAGCAGCTTCTTTGTCTCCAGAAGGTTGACGTTTCCACCAGTCTTTATAAAAGTATGCTGTACGCCCTGTCATATGGCCCGAAATAGGATCTTTTATGGTGATATAATAACGTCCGCCTTCGTTTTCTGGTACTTTGATGTCAAACGATGCTTTACCGCTAGTACTAGTATTTACTTTACTATTTAAAAAAGGCTTGTGATAGCTGCTAGAGGTGTATTGTGATAGGTTGTCGTAAGACGAGTTCCACCACCAACGCCATTCAATTTTATAGACTTTTATTTCTAAATTATTACGCTTAATTGGGTTTCCTTGGTCGTCTACTGTTACTAAATCAAAGGTGTGGTTTTCATCTGTAAAAAAGGAACCGTAAGCTTTTCCTTTAGGCGATTTTAAACCAACAAAAGAGTTATAGGGTGCATATGGCATTGTAAAAGCATCCATAGAAAAGTCACCTCCGTTTTCAAATGCGCGAACTAAAAACTGTGCGTTTAGCATTCCTGGTGCATCTTCTCCAATGCTTAAGTTTTTGGTTACATCTGCCAAGCCTTCTGCATCTACTTTACCATCAAATATGGTAATTTCTTCTGTGTTAAATTTTTTGGAAGGGTCTCTAAATTGGTAGTCTTCGTAATTTTTAAAACTAGAATAAGAGGTTGTAAATTTAGCTTTTATTTCTGTTTTTACATTTTTAGCAGGTGCGCCATGTAGCCAGTTTACTGCTAGTTTTCCGTTTAATGGTGCGTTAGATTTAAGTACTTTATCTTCAAAATCTATTTTAATTTTAAGTCGGTTTGGTTTTACAGTTTCGACTTTAAGTCCTTTGTAAAATGTAGCACCACCTACACTGATTTTAGCATTCCAATTTCCGGTTTTATCTTCGGTTGCAGTCGGAATATTAAATTGGTAAAAATTATCTACGCCTTGATTAGTGATATTTTTAAATGCAAGTTTTCCATTAGCATCGGTGACTTCTAACTTTACAGGATGCTCTTTTGGAAGTTTATTTGCGATGTCATTTAACATAAAAGTTAAATGAATAGAATCTCCTGGTCGCCACACACCTCTTTCTGTATATATATAACCTTTAAGCCCACGCTGTAATGTAGTTCCTGAAACATCATATTTACTTAGTGACAGTGAGTTTCCGTCACGTAATTTCACGTAAGTGGTATTATTACCTTTAGACACAATTGCAAAAGCAGCAAGCTTATCTGTTTTAAGTTTTGCTAACCCGTCACTATCTGTAGATGTTGAAGCTAATTCTTGTTGTTGGAAACTGTAAAGTGTAATTTTTGACGCAGGTTCCGGATTAGTATTCAGGATGTTTGTAATAGCAAAATGATAGGTGTTACCAGCTCCTTTTTTTACAATAGCTCCTAAATTAGAGCCTATTAAATTTTGCGAAATAACCTTATTGTTATAAAAGGCATCATTACAAGGGTTGTTGCGCTCTCTCCAATTGTAGTTGTTATTGCGGTAGCTGTAAGTGATGTTGTCCCAATATTCTTCTTCTTTTAAATCTTCGTCTTCCGTATCTGTATAGGTGTAGTCGCCATCACCGTAATAATCGTCGTAATAATAGTCGTCTTCATAATAATCGTCCTCGTCATCATTACTACTAACATTGGCATTAGCATCGCAATCGTATAAGGAGTATGCTTTTTTATAATCTAATTCTACACGGTAAATAGATCCAGGATCTGATTTGATGTATTTAGAAAGGTCAACGCTATAGGTTTTCCATTTACCATCATTTTCTACAGGGTCTTCAATAAGTGTTATTGTGTGTTTTGCGATACGTCTACCAACGCGTCTTATTTGATTAGAATTACTGCTCTCTAAGTTATTGTCTTGTAAAAACTGAAGAACATTATCTTCATAGATTTTAATAATTCTGATATCTACTGCGCTTAAGTTAACCGCTTCAAAATTGAATTTTAAATCTTGCGAATTAGGTAGTATTACACCACTGTTTACTAGTTTAACTTGTGGTTTAACATCTTCAAACGCAATGGTTTCGCTAAAAGGTGTTTTTAATTTATAATCGTCTGTATTTTTTATTCCTTGAAAAACATCAACTTGTACATTACCTGTGATTTTAGATTCTGGGTACGCTTTTAAAACGTTTCCATTAACGATAAATTTTGGGTTTTTACTATTCTGAATAGTCACTAAGCCATCAAAATTTTGTTGTTTTTTTATAGGGTCAGAAAAGTTTATTGACAAGTATTGCTCTGGCGTTTGAACTACGTTTACAGACAAAATACTAAAATTGTTTTTTCCAGGAATTGGGAATGTGTTTTCTCCAGAGTTATCTGCTTTGATTGATTTTCCATTCCATTTTACAAGTATTTCCGTGTCTTCAACTAAGCGATTAATACTATCTATTTTGAATTCGAAATATTTAGAAGGCATGCTTTTTTCATTCCATTCTATTTTTAAATCCTTGCCTTGTTGTGTCGCAGATATCAATTGCTTGGCTTGCTGTAACGTAATAACATCTGAAGATTTTGCTACTCCTAAAAGGTATTGCCATTCTTTAGAATAGGATTGTAAGTCGTTAGTTTGAATATTAAAATTAGGCGTAATAGTTTTAAATTGGAAAGTGTATTTACCAAACTCTGAAGGAATAGAGTTGTATAACTCGCCCAAATTAATAGTAACTGTATACTCCGTGTTAGCGTCTAAATTTTCATCCGGAATAAAACTTATGGAATGACTATTAGCCACAAGTGCTTTACCTTCTACATGCGGAGAAATACTAAAAATGCTATTGTCTAACGCTTGTTCTGGTTCCCAACCTTCAACATCCTTTGCAAGATTTATTTTGATATTATCTGCAATAGAGACACGTCCAGAGGTGGTATAACTAATATAATCTCTAAACTTAAAAAGGTTGTTGGTTTCGGTGTCTTTTTGTTTACAAGAAAGAGCTAGTAAAAAAATAATAAGAATGGTAAATAGCGATTTTGGTTGCATAGAAGTTGACAATTTATAGGGTTAAAAAAATTAACGAGAAGATACTTGTTAATTTAATTACGTTTGGTTTTTGATTATTAGTGCTTTAGAGTGTGTTAAAGTTATGGTAAAATATAACTTCGAGGAGTAAATTTAAGACTAAAATTCAAAAATTAAGGCTTAAATTTAATCGAATTTTAAATCAATTTTAACCTAATAAAAGTCGTAAAAAATCGATGAAATATTAGTATATTGGCTAAAAATTAAATAATTCGTAAAAATCATTATAATATGCAAGCAGTTTCAGCTGATTTCGGAATAAAAGAAGCCTTAAAACAACTAGGTTTAAAAGATATAAATGAAGGAACATCGACAGGTTTAAATAACTTTGGAAGTGGAGAGTTAATTGAATCTTACTCGCCAACAGATGGTAAATTAATAGGAAAAGTATCTACAACAACTAAAGCCGATTACGAAAAGGTAATCACTAAAGCAACAGAAGCTTTTAAAGGTTTTAGAGCAATGCCAGCACCACAAAGAGGTGAGATTGTAAGACAATTTGGAAATAAATTAAGAGAGTTAAAAGAACCTTTAGGAAAGTTAGTCTCTTATGAGATGGGTAAGTCTTTACAAGAAGGATACGGAGAAGTACAAGAGATGATAGACATCTGCGATTTTGCAGTAGGGTTATCAAGACAACTTAACGGGCAAACAATTCCGTCTGAGCGTCCAGGACACGTTATGCGCGAGCAGTGGCACTCTTTGGGTGTTGTTGGAATAATCTCAGCATTTAACTTTCCTGTAGCAGTTTGGGCTTGGAATACGGCTTTAGCGTGGGTTTGTGGTGATGTGTGTATTTGGAAAGGTTCAGAAAAAGCACCACTTTGCTCAGTAGCTTGTCAAAACATTATTGCATCAGTTTTAAAAGAAAACAATTTACCAGAAGGTATTTCGGCAATTATAAATGGAGACTATAAAGTAGGAGAATTTATGACAACAGATCATAGAATTCCGTTAATATCTGCAACAGGATCTACTAGAATGGGACGTATTGTTGGTGCAACAGTAGCAGAGCGTTTTGGAAAATCGTTATTAGAATTAGGAGGAAACAATGCCATTATTATCACACCAACAGCAGATTTAAAAGTAGTTGTTCCTGGTGCTGTATTTGGTGCAGTTGGTACTTGTGGTCAACGTTGTACATCTACAAGGAGACTAATCATACACGAATCAGTTTACGATAAAGTAAGAGATGCTATTGTTGGTGCTTACGGGCAATTAACAATTGGTAATCCATTGGATCAAAAAAATCATATTGGACCGTTAATAGACAAAGACTCTGTAAACACGTATTTAGCTGCAATTGAAAAAGCAAAAGCTGAAGGTGGTAAAGTATTAGTTGAAGGTGGTGTTTTAGAAGGTGAAGGTTATGAGTCTGGATGTTATGTTAAGCCAGCTATTATTGAAGCTAAAAACGATTTTGAAATCGTACAATCAGAAACATTTGCTCCAATATTATATTTAATTAAATATTCTGGTGATGTAGAAAATGCAATTGATACTCAAAATGGTGTTGCGCAAGGATTGTCTTCTGCAATTATGACTAACGAGTTGAAAGAAGCAGAAAAATTCTTATCCTTTGCAGGATCTGACTGTGGAATTGCAAATGTAAACATTGGAACTTCAGGTGCTGAAATCGGTGGAGCTTTTGGAGGAGAAAAAGAAACAGGTGGTGGACGTGAGTCTGGATCTGATGCTTGGAAAGTATACATGAGAAGACAAACAAATACAGTTAATTACTCAGACGAATTACCTTTAGCTCAAGGTATTAAGTTTGATTTATAATATTTTTTTCGCTTTCGCGGAACTAAAGCCACATCGAAAGATGTGGCTTTTTTATGTTTTAAGGTCTCAAATTGTGTCGTTTATCGATTTTTTTCGGCTAAAATTAGTTTTAATCATAATAAATGTTAAAAGGTTTTTAAATTTTTAATAACTTGATAGTCATTAACTTAAAAACCAAACCATAATGAGTAAAAAAACCGGTTATCTTCTAGGTATTTTGCTGACTATTATTCTAGGTACAATTCTGTACTGGTTTTTCTGTTGTAATTGTGATACTGGAACTGCGGATGCAGATGCCAATTCTAAAGCCAATACAATAGAAACTAAGAGTGAAGTTCCTGCAAAATTAGATACTACCATGAATGCATTTGCTATAAGCGATGCAAATGGGAATTTAAGTTTTGATATTAATGATAATATTAATTTCAAAACATCAGACTATCATTACATAGAACCACTATCAGTTGAGGTGGACAATGGATTGACAAAACTTGTAGATTATTTAGGGACAAACCCAGATAAGTCTATTGATATTACTGGACATTTTAGAAGTGATGAAACAAATACTTCTGCTTTTCCTAACCTTGGATTAGCACGTGCTAATACTGTTAAAAATTATTTAATCTCAAAAGGACTGTCGTCTAAAAACATAAATACGTTTGGTAGACTAGATGATAATTTTATAGCAGATAGTAATGCCGTACTGCATGGACCATTGGGCTATAGTATTAATACCATGACAGAAGGTGATAGTAGTGAAACAGATGCGTTAAAAGCATTAGGAGAGGCTATTAAAGCAGATCCTTTAGTTTTATATTTTAACACTGCAGAAGCATCTATTTATTTAACAACAGCGCAACGTCAAAAAGTAGCAGATATGGTGAGGTATACGGATAAAGTAGATGGCGCTTTACTTAGTGTGACAGGTTATACGGATAGTAGTGGAAGTAGAACAACTAATGTTAGACTTGGACAAGAAAGAGCTGATTTTGCTAAAAGTTATTTAGTAGAAAATGGCATTGCTGCCAATAAAATTAATAGTGCATCAAAAGGACCGGACTCGCCAATTGCTAGTAATGCAACGGAAGAAGGTAAAGCAAAAAATAGACGCGTTGTCGTAACCATTAACTAACAAAAATTAAAATCATGAATTTATCATTAAATATATTTAGTAGCATTCCTTGCTGGTTAATCCCTTTATTAGTGGGTGCAATATGTGCTATTTTAGGTTATCTTTTAGGAAAACTATCGGGTAGCGGTAATACTAATACTGTTGACTTAGATGTTTATAAAAATAGAATTAGTAAACTAGAAACAGATTTGGCTGCTTGCCAGTCAAGTAAAGCATCTGTGTCACGATCTTCTGGAGCGGGCAATACGGTGTCTTCTTTTGCAGCAGGAGCAGCAACAAGCGCTGCGGTTAAAACAGAGGTTGCAGCTAGTGCAGCACCTGTAAAGCAAAGTAAACCTGTTGAGGTTGTTCCTCCAAAAAGCACTTTTGATGCAGTAGCAGCAAAAGCAGTTTTTGGTAAAAAGATAAAGGAAGACGATTTAACTGTTGTAGAAGGTATTGGGCCAAAAATAAAAGAGTTGTTTCATAATCACGAGGTAACTACTTGGGCAGCATTAGCAAGTTGTAGTGTAGAAAAATGTCAAGAGGTTTTAAAAAGTGGTGGTAAGCGTTTTGAAATGCACAAACCAGGGACTTGGCCAAGACAGGCGGATTTAGCAGCTAAAGGCTTATGGAAAGAATTAAATGATTGGCAGGACCAATTGGATGGAGGTAAGTAATAATTAAAAAAAGAAACCGTTTTATTAAAAACGGTTTTTTTTACTTTTATGGAAGGGTTTTTGATTACATTAAATTAAATTTTTTTATGACCACTAGAGACATTCAACATTTATATTGGAGAGCAGGTTTTGGTTTGACTCCGAAACAAATTTTAAAAAAGGAATCTAAAAGTAAAGCTCAAATTGTCGAAGAAATATTTGAGGCTTCTAAACCAATAAACCAAATTTCTTTAAATCTTTCAGTATTTAATCTGTTTACTCAAAAGTATGTCTATAAAAATAAAGAAAGAAGAAAAAAATTGTCCCAGTTAAATGGTAAGCAAACAAAACATTTTAATGTAAAATGGATAGAGAATATTGCATCATCAAAGACCGTGTTAAGGGAGAAGATGGTTCTGTTTTGGGCAAATCATTTTGTTTGTAAAGATGTTAATACCAGGTATATTTATAGCTATAACAATATGTTACGTATAAATGCTTTAGGAGATTTTAGAGTTTTTGTGAAAGCAATGTCTAAAGAAGCTTCAATGATTAAGTATCTAAATCTTAATCAGAATAATAAGAAAAATCCTAACGAAAATTTTGCAAGAGAACTACTTGAGCTTTTTACTTTAGGAGAAGGTAATTATACAGAAAAGGATATTAAAGAATGTGCTAGAGCGTTTACAGGTTACTCTTTTAATTTTGAAGGAGATTTTAATTTGTCAAAAGGGAAACATGACACCGGAGATAAGACAGTTTTTGGTAAAAAAGGTAATTTTGATGGTGATGATGTTTTAGATCTTATTCTTTCTAAAAAACAATGTGCACGATACATCTGTGAAAAAATCTATCTTCATTTTGTAAATGATGTGCCAAACAAAAGGCGCATAGAAGAAATGACAACTGTTTTTTTTAAAAATTATAATATTGAAGAATTAATGAGATATGTGTTTTTATCTGATTGGTTTTATGATAAAAATAATGTAGGAAATAAAATAAAATCTCCAATTGACTATTTGGTGGGTATGCATAAAATTGTACCTATTAAATTTAGGAAAGAACAGGAGTTATACCGATTACAAACACTTTTAGATCAAGTATTATTATACCCGCCAAATGTAGCAGGTTGGGAAGGGGGTAAAAGCTGGATTACTACTAGTAGTTTGGTGTTGAGAATAAAAATGCCATCCATGATTTTTGAAAAGGAATCGTATACATTTAAAACAAAGGGTAATATTAATAGTAGAAATTTAAGAATTGTTAGTGTTAAAAATAAATACCAAGATAAATTAGATGTTTATGTCGATTGGAAAACCTATAAAAAAAGAGTTAAGCAGCTACCTTTATCTACGCTGGTTGATACCTTGATTTTATGTGATATAAATCCAGGTACCGCAAGATATATTTCAACTTTTGGACGAAAACCAAAAAAGAAAAATTTAGTTAAGATTATGTCATTACCAGAATATCAAATGTGTTAATTATGGATAGAAGAAAATTTATAAAAAATTCTGTTTTAGCGAGTGGATTAACTTTTATGCCAAGCTTCCTTAAGGCGTTTGAAACTATAGATGTCGAAAGTATAGGTTATAAAAGACTAGTTATTGTTCAGTTAACTGGAGGGAATGATGGTTTAAATACAATAGTCCCTGTTAGAAATGATATTTATTACAAGTCAAGACCAAAAATTGCCATACCAAAAAATCAAACCATAAAGCTAAATGATGATTTAGGTTTTCATAAAAGCTTAAAACCTTTAAAGAGGTTATATGATAAAGGAGAATTGTGTATTATTAATAATGTAGGTTATCCAAATCCAATTAGGTCACACTTTAGATCTTCGGATATTTGGCATACAGCAAGTAGAGATAAATATCAACAAGTAGGTTGGATTGGTCGTTATTTAGACCATTATGGTACTAATGCCCATGAGGCAATAGATATAAATAAAAACTTAACCCTAGCCTTTAAAGGACAATATAAAAATGGTATTGCTACTAAGAGTGCTATGGAGTTATATCGATCGTTACAAGAGTCCGATTTTAATACTATTTTGGCGTATCAAAACTCTCAAAAACATCTAAATGAGCATAATTTAGGTTATCTCTACAGGACAATGATTGATGTAAAATCATCCGCTAAGTATCTTTACGAAAAAACAAGTAATACAGCTTTAGCAACAAATTACCCTAAAAGCTCATTAGGAAACCAGTTGCGTACAGTGGCTCAGTTTATTAATTCCAGAGTAGCTACAAAAGTGTTTTATACATCGGTAATTGGGTTTGATACACATTCTAATCAAGTTGCTAGACAAGAACGTTTATTGGCTAATTATGCAGATAGTATGGAGGTGTTTGTTCAGGATTTAAAAAAGAATAATACGTTTAAGGATACTTTGATTTTAACTTTTTCAGAATTTGGTAGACGTGTAGATCAAAATTACAGTAACGGTACAGATCATGGTGCTGCAAATAACTTGTATGTAATTGGTGATCAATTAAAAAAACCTGGCTTATACAATGATTTAGATACGTTGCAAAATTTAGATGACAACGGAGACATTAAATATGAAATTGATTTTAGGACTATTTATGCAACAATACTTGATAAATGGCTAAATGTAAGCGATAAAAAGGTGCTAAATAAATCCTTTAGTAAGTTAGATTTTATTTAAAAAGAAACCTTGATTCAATGCCGAGCTTTGTCGGGAGAATCAAGGTTTTTAAAGTTAATTAATTTAGTCTTTCATTGTAAATGTGTTCTTAATTAACTCTTTGTAATGGTGCGCTATGTATACTATTGCTAACCATTTTAGTCTTAGTTGTATTTTACTTTTCGTAAAATACGTAAGACGTCTTTGTATTTTCTATAAATTTCAGGAAGCGCTTTTAGAAAGGGTTTAGCCTCATTTAATTTATCTAATGCTTCGTGAAATAAATTTAGATAACATATAAGATACGTATCAGGTAGGTTGTTTAGATCTTTTGTTTCGTTATTATTTAAAATTTGTCCTTTTTTTAACTTTTCTAAAATCGCATTATTGTTATTATATATGTGATGTAGAATTTTTTTATCAAATTGAGGCGCATTAAAAAGCAAGGTGGAATCTATATTGTAGCTAGCATTGTCAGAAAAACTTATGGTTGTTTTTTCTAATGGATAGTATTTATAAGCGTCTTGAAGTCCGAGTTGTAAATATTCTATTATGGTAAAAGAATGTTCTGTGTAACTAATAGAAACTTCGTCTAAAGTAGAAAAAAACAATCGGACTTGTTCATTTATTAACTCGATATCTACTCTAGAGTAAAAGGTTTCGTTTTTAACCTGTTTTTTTTCGCCTGACCAACATAAAACAAAGTACTCCTTGAAAACAATGTATTTAGGGTTGTAGTCTTGGCGCTTTTTCATAAAATCAAAAACACCATCTAATGTGTATTCAATATTGTTTTGCGCGTGACTTTCTATAGCTTCGACAATTTTAGAATTTACGTCTGTAATTTCACTTTTAAAAACCTTGGGCATACTAATGCTGCCATCTCTAAAAAATACAGAGCCGCCATAATACTTCCAGATGTTTTTTTTAAGAGAAGTTAGCCCTTCTTTTGGCCTTATAGTGACTAGTCCAACAACTTTGTGGTCGGGTAAATGTGGGAACGGAATATTCTCGTATTGTACTATAGGAGGATTATTAAAATAGGCATTGATTAGGTTTTGAATTTTAGAATCGTCAAAAAAGTCAACACCTATAATTTGGTTGTCTTCATCTTCTACGCCAATTACTATAAACGAATTGTTTTTAGGGTTAGAGTTTGATAGTGCACAAACGTGTTTTAAAAACTTAGCTTTACCTTCTTTTTGGCCAATGTCAATTTTTCGCTTTTTATCGTAAAAACTATTCTCGTCGTTATGTGCGAGTAAGTTTTTGATAAGTAAGCGTTTATTAATCATGACTTATTTTCAGGGTTAATATTTTAAAGTAATTTTATCTCACGGTTTAGATTGTCTCTTGCCTGTGCTTCGTATTGTTTTTTGTAGTGCTCTGTAAAATATAATGTTTCTCTTTCTAAAAAGTGATTTAGCACTTTTTTACGACCAGGATTGTACATAAAATTAGGATATATTTTATACTCTTTTCTAATGTTTGAAATGTATTTTTTATATGTATTCCAATCGGTTCCTAGAATAGATAAATCTAAGTCCAAAAGGACAGCGTTATCATTATTCTGTGTTTTAAATATAGTGTGCTTTTTAGTAGATAGTATTAATTCTTGAACGTTTTGTGTTCTTTTTAGATTAAAATCAATCTTTTTGAGTCCATTTAAAGCAAAAAGAGCACTTTTCTCCTCATTATCTTTATTTGTTGACTTGTAAATAATGTCGTGATACCAAATGGCGAACTTTAAAGAATCTAAATCTTTGATTTCTGTTTTGGTCTCATCAAGTTGTTTCAACATATTAAAAATATGAGAAAGATTATGGTAATGCCTGTTTTTTATAATGTATTGAGACTCAATTTCTGCCCAAAGCGATTCTGCTAAAGTACTATTGCAATAGTTTTTAGTTAATAAATGCCATTCGGATTTAAGCCAATTAATCATTTCTTACTCCTTTTTTACAATTGTAGAGCTAGCTTGAGCGGTACAAAACATAAGTACATCTGCAATGTTAACATGTGCTGGACGTGATACTGCAAAGTAAATAACGTCTGCTAAATCTTCAGGTTGTAATGCTTTGTAACCTTTGTAAACAGTGTCTGCTTTGGCATCTCCTTTAAAACGAACTTGAGAGAATTCAGTCTCCACTAATCCAGGATTTATGGCAGTTACTTTAATTCCAAATGGATTAAGGTCAATGCGCATACCTTCAGTTACTGCAACAACTGCGTGTTTACTTGCGCAATACACATTACCTTTTGGATACACTTCTTTTCCGGCAGAAGATCCAATATTGATGATATGTCCCGATTGACGCGCAGTCATTTGAGGTATAATGGCTTTGCTGACATATAATAAACCTTTTACGTTTATGTCTAACATGGCATCCCAATCGTCTAAATTACCATCTTGAATTGGGTCTAAACCATGTGCATTACCAGCGTTGTTTATTAAAATATCTATCTGTTTAAAATTTTCAGGAAGCGATTCAATAGCAGCAAAGACTGCTTTTTTATCGCGAACATCAAAATTTAAAGTATGTACATTGGTTTGTTTTGATAGTGCTTTTTGTATGGTGTCTAAACGTTCTTGGCGACGACCACAAAGGATAAGGTTAATGCCATGTTTAGCAAACTCATGTGCTGTTGCGCGACCTATTCCGCTAGTTGCACCAGTAATTAATGCAGTTTTTGTATTACTCATTGTTGTATTTTTTTTATGGTACTTTATGTCCTTGGCTAGCAACTAATATTGAAAACCAATCTTCTAATTCTAATGTAATATGTGTTGCCGCTATAGCATCTGTTAATCTTTTGGTATTTGTGGTGCCCACAACGGGCTTTATGTTAGCAGGATGTTTTAAAATCCATGCTAATAATAATTGATCTTCTGTTGCATTGTATTTTTGCAATAAAAGGCCTAATTGTTTGTGGATGCGTCTAGTTTGCTCTGTATCTTCTCTAAATACGCTACCTAAAGGAGACCAACACATAGGTTGTGTATTGTTTAATTGCATATGGTCTAAAATACCGTCATGCATAGCGGTATGTTGTGTTAACGAAAATTCTATTTGATTTACAGAAACAGCGGTATGTTTGGATAATAAATCTGTTTGTGATGCTGTAAAATTAGAAACACCAAAGTCTTTAATTTTTCCTTGTTGTTTTAAAATAGTAATGGCTTCTGCAACTTCTTCTGGGTTTAGTAATGGGCTAGGTCTGTGCAATAACAGTAGGTCTAGGTAGTCTGTTTTTAAGTTTTTAAGTGATTGCTCGGTTGACCAAATAATATAATCTTTACTATAATTATAATGCTTGACCTGGTTTTCTGGGCGTGTTTGTCCAATATATTGAATACCGCACTTAGAAATTAACTGAATATTGTCACGGTTTATATTAGATTCCGCGAAAGCGTTACCAAATTGGGCTTCCGTTGTGTAGTCACCATAAATATCGGCGTGATCAAATGTAGTTATTTGATTTTCAATACAATGATGCATTAGTTGTATAAAGGCTTTTTTGTCTAACTGCTTGCCCCATTGTCCCCAAGTCATTGTTCCTGCAATAACTTTTGAATACTTATTTTTTGTCATAGTGTTAATTGAGCATTAAAAGTAAAACATAAATTACTCTTAAAAGTGCAATAAACACCCTATTTTTAACCAATTATTAACACGATTACAGCGAAAAATTTAACAATTTGCACCACTTGAATTTAAATAACGGTTCATTTTCTTAAAAAACAACATATAATGGAACAAACAAGTACAATTGATATCAAGTCAATTAACGAGAAAATTGAGAAAGAAAGCGCATTTGTAGATTTACTTATGCTTGAGATGAATAAAGTGATTGTTGGCCAAAAACATATGGTTGAGCGATTATTAATTGGTCTTTTAGGTCAAGGTCACATTTTATTAGAAGGTGTACCTGGATTAGCAAAAACTTTAGCTATTAATACGTTGTCTCAAGCAATTGATGCTAGTTTTAGTCGTATCCAATTTACACCGGATTTATTACCATCTGATGTTGTTGGAACGTTGATTTTTAATATGAAAGAAAATGACTTCTCTATTAAAAAAGGACCAATATTTGCCAATTTTGTTTTAGCAGATGAGATTAACAGAGCACCTGCAAAAGTGCAATCTGCGTTATTAGAAGCGATGCAAGAAAAGCAAGTGACTATTGGAGACGAAACGTTTAAATTAGATAAGCCATTTTTAGTAATGGCAACTCAAAACCCAGTAGAACAAGAAGGGACTTATACGTTGCCGGAAGCACAAGTTGATAGATTTATGCTTAAAACCGTTATCGATTATCCTAAGCAAGCAGAAGAGCAGTTGATTATGCGTGCTAACTTAAAAGGAAACTGGGAGAAGGTTAATCCTGTTGTAACCGTTGCGCAAATTTTAAAAGCACAAGACGCTGTTAGAGAAGTATACATGGATGAGAAGATCGAAAAATATATCTTAGATATTATTTTTGCTACACGTTATCCAGAGCAATACAAGTTAGCAGATTTAAAACCATTAATATCTTTTGGAGCCTCTCCGCGTGGTAGTATTAACCTAGCAACAGCTGCTAAATGTTATGCGTTTATTAAGCGTCGTGGTTATGTAATACCTGAAGATGTACGTGCTGTAGTACACGATGTATTACGTCACAGAATTGGAATTACGTATGAAGCAGAAGCAGAAAACGTAACTTCTGAAGATATTATAAACAAGATTGTAAACGAAATTGAAGTACCATAGATGCGTTGGCAGTAATTAGTATTTATAGGCTTTGAGCTAAATTAATACTGATTATATTTTGACTGCTTACTGAAGACTGCACATAGCATACTAAAAAAAATGGATACTAAAGAGCTACTAAAAAAAGTACGTAAAATTGAGATTAAGACACGTCGTTTGTCTGATCATATTTTTGGAGGAGAATACCATTCTACCTTCAAAGGTCGTGGTATGACTTTTTCTGAAGTAAGGCAATACCAATTTGGAGACGATGTTAGAAATATAGATTGGAATGTTACCGCACGTACCAGTCAGCCACACATTAAAGTTTTTGAAGAAGAACGTGAACTGACCATGATGCTTATGGTGGACGTTTCAGGATCAGAGTTTTTTGGTACTGAAAATCAGTTTAAAAACGAAATTGTAACAGAAATAGCTGCAACATTAGCATTTTCTGCCACTCAGAATAACGATAAGATTGGATTAATTTTATTTTCCGATCAAGTCGAATTATTTATTCCGCCTAAAAAAGGACGTTCTCACGTCTTAAGAATAATCAGAGAATTAATTGAGTTTACACCTAAAAGTAAAGAGACCAATATTGTCGAAGCTTTAAAGTTTTTACGCAGTGTCATGAAAAAGAAAGCTATTGTATTTGTAATGAGTGATTTTATTGCTGATGATTATCAACAAACACTTAAAATAGCAGCTGGAAAACATGATATTACTGGTATTAGAGTTTTTGATAGACACGAAGAAAACATCCCTAATTTAGGAATGGTACAAATGCAAGATGGAGAAACAGGAGCGTTAATGTTAGTTAATACCAGTTCTAAATCTGTAAGAAAAAATTACGCTAAGTTTTACAACGAAAAGGTAGCCTATTTTAAAGATAGTTTTGCAAAGTCTGGAGCAGGTAGTATAGCTTGTAGAACAGATGAAAGTTATGTAAGAAAGTTATTAGGTTACTTTAAAACAAGAGGATAATTAATTAGTTAAAAGTGAAAAAAATAATACATTTTAATACAGTAAATACAATCAAAGCTATAGGTTTTTGTCTTGTGGCGATTGCCTTGCTGCTTTTACCTACAACGTCTTTTGGTCAAGTAAAAACAACAATAGATTCTACTTCCATCAAAATTGGAGCGCAAATCACTTACAAAATTGAAGTAGAGACGGATACCTTAAACTCGGTTGTTTTTCCGGTTGGGCAAACGTTTTTACCTCTAGAAATGATTGAGTCTTATAAAACGGACACAACTAAATTAGACGCTAAGTATAAACTAATTAAAAAATACGGTTTAACACAGTTCGATTCTGGACGTTACGTTATTCCGCAGCAAAAAGTAATTATTGCAGGAAAGCAATACGTGTCAGACAGTTTATTGGTTGAGGTTAACAATATAGTTGTAGATACTACAAAACAAAAATTGTTTGATATAAAACCAATGCTTGAAGTTGAAAAACCAGCTAGTGATTGGTGGAAATATGTACTACTTATTTTAGCTATTTTAGCACTATTAGGGTTTGTTATTTATTGGTTTGTTTGGCGAAAAAAACCATTAACAGAAGAAGAGCAAATTGCACTATTACCGCCATATGATAGAGCAAAATTAGCATTACAGAAATTAGACGAAAGCAATTACTTATCACAGGACAACTATAAAGAGTACTACTCAGAGTTAACATTAGCTATCCGTACATATTTAGACGAGAAGGTTTATGATAGGGCTTTAGAAAGCACAACAGATGAGTTAATTACAAGATTAGAAGTGTTAAGTGATGGTAGTCAAATAGAGCTGTCTAAAGCGGATATTAAAAAACTAGAAACCGTTTTAAAACGTGCCGATTTAGTAAAATTTGCAAAATCTGCTCCAGACGTAGAGTTGGCAAAAATTGACAGAACAGTTATTGATCAAGAGATTGATCATGTAAAAGAAGCCTTGCCAGAACCAACTGAAGAAGAGAAACTTTTAGATTTAGAATACAAAAAGCAACAAGAGCGTAAAGATTATCTTCAAAAAATATGGGTCACTATTGCTGCACTAGTATTTATGCTAGGATTGACGTTTGCAGCGTTTAGCTATAGATATGGTTTTGATTATGTGGTAGACACGGTATTTCAAAAAGAAACAAAGCAGTTGTTAGAAGGTGGTTGGGTAGATAGCGATTATGGTTTTCCTCCGATAACAATTTCTACTCCAGAAGTTTTAAAAAGACAAAACACACCAATTCCGGAAGAGTTAAAAGATAAAATTAAAGTGTCTGCTTTTGGTTATGAGTTAGAAGGTAAAGTTACAATTGCAACGGTAACAACAACCTTTATGGATTCGCCTACAGGCGAAAAAGGACCATCTGCAGAGGATAATCTGTTACAGGCTATTGAAGGTAATTTAAAAGCTATTGAAGCTGAAGGTGGTCGAAACATAATATCTAATAAAGATAAGTTTAAAACACCAAATGGTGCAGAAGGTGTTAAGACTTCTGGAACTTTAGATTTTCCTGTTGACGATGCTAAATCGGATTATGTAAACGGTCAGTTTGTAATATTAAGTTTTGCTAACAAACAGGTCATGCAGCAAATTTTGATAACCTATTTAAAAGATGACATTTACTTGGATCAAGTGGTGGAGCGTATTTTGGCATCTGTAGAACTTAATCAAAAAGAAAACTAATGTTAGACGGAATTACATTTTTGAATAAAGAATTCTTTTGGTTGCTTTTAGCATTACCATTGGCTATTGCTTGGTATGTTTTTAAAAACAATAAGCAGACTGCCGAGTTAAAAATATCTAGTCTTAAAGGGTTTCAGATTACTAATTCTCTATTACCTAAACTAAAACACGTGTTGTTTGCATTGCGTCTTTTAGCATTAGGAATATTAATTGTTGCTTTAGCTAGACCACGCACATCAGAAACTAATACAAAAACCAAAACAACACGAGGTATAGACATTGTAATGGCTATTGATGTCTCTGCAAGTATGTTGGCAAAGGATTTAAGTCCAAACCGTCTTGAAGCTTTAAAAAAAGTGGCTGCCAAGTTTATTATAGGGCGTCCAAATGACAGAATTGGATTGGTGGAATATGCTGGAGAAAGCTATACAAAAACACCAATAACAAGTGATAAATCTATTGTATTAAACTCTCTAGAGGACATTAAGTATAATACAATTATAGAAGGAGGGACTGCTATTGGTAGTGGGTTAGCAACTTCTGTTAATAGATTAAAGGATAGTAAAGCTAAAAGTAAAGTCATTATTTTATTAACCGATGGTGTTAATAATTCTGGTGTATTAAATCCAAAAATTGCTAGTGAATTGGCAGTAGAGTTTGGTATAAAAGTATACACTATTGGTATTGGTACAAATGGTATGGCCCTGTCTCCAATTCAAATTTTGCCAAATGGTAGGTTTCAGTATGACAGAGTTCAGGTAGAAATTGATGAGGATCTTTTAAAAGATATTGCAAAGGTGACTGGTGGAAAATATTTTAGAGCGACTAACAATCAAAAGTTAGAACAGATTTATGCTGAAATTAATAAGCTAGAAAAAACAGAAATTGACGAAATAAAATATACAACTTATGACGAGCATTTTAGACCGTTTGTTTGGGTCGCAGCTGCGTTGTTATTGTTAGAGTTTATAGGAAGGATTACGCTGTTTAAGAGTTTTGTATAACAGGCAAATATTCCGCGAAAGCGAAATAAAAAAGATTAATTAAAACATCCAAGCAAAAATAATTGGCAAGGGTTAATAATAGAATAGTATAGATAATGTTTCAAATAGAAGAAAAAATATGGTTTTGGACGCTGCTGGTTATTCCGGTATTGGTAGTCTTCTTTTTGTTGCTTCAGTTTTGGAAAAAACGCACACAAAAAAAGTTTGCTAATAAGGCGTTGTTAAAACGTTTAAGTCCTAATCAGTCCGTATTTAAATCGGTTTTAAAATTAATAGTATTGTGTTTGGCTTTTGCAAGTTTGTCTTTAGCATTGGTAAATCCTAAAGTAGGGACAAGTTTAGAAACTGTTAAACGCGAAGGTGTTGATATTGTATTTGCAGTGGATGTTTCTAAAAGTATGCTTGCAGAAGATATTAAACCAAGCAGATTAGAAAAAGCACAGCAATTGGTGTCTAAAGTTATTGATAACCTTGGAAGTGACCGTGTAGGTATTATTGCTTACGCAGGAAAAGCGTTTCCGCAGTTGCCAATTACTACGGATTATTCGGCAGCAAAAATGTTTTTGCAAAATCTTAATACAGACATGTTATCCTCTCAAGGTACAGCTATAAACGAAGCGATTATTTTAGCTAAAACCTATTACGACGATGATGAGCAAACCAACCGCGTTTTAGTAATAATATCTGATGGAGAAGATCATGGTGAAGGTGCATTAAGAGTTGCAGAGGAAGCTAACGAAGAAGGTATAAAAATCTTTACCATTGGTGTTGGAGAGTTAACAGGAGGTCCAATACCATTAAAAAGAAATGGGACTTTGCTAGGTTATAAAAAAGATAAACAAGGAGAAACTGTAGTTACAAAATTAAATGAAGAGACCTTAAAAGGGATTGCTAATCAAGCGGGCGGTGTTTACATTAATGGCGCTAGTACAGATAAGGTTGTTAGTCAGGTTAAGGATCTTTTAAATAAAATGGATAAGAAAGAATTTGAAGCGAAGCAGGTTGCTAATTTTGAAAGCAGATTCCAATGGTTTTTAGGCTTAGCAATCTTGTTATTATTTAGCGATATTTTCTTTTTAGAACGAAAAACAGCTTGGCTTAAAAAGTTAAACTTATTTAACGAGAATTTATAAATCCCTTAACATCAACAATTCTAGGTCTTTAGTATATTTACAAGTCACAATAATTAAATGAAAAACGTCTTAACTTACATATTACTATTACTATCCGTAACTGTTGTTGCACAAGACAAAACAGAGGAGAAGGCAGCATTAAAACAAAAGCTAAAGGCACAAAGTTTTGTAGCAGAGGCTAATGATTTGGCTGCTAATGATGCTTTTGTGGAGGCAGAAATGGAATACCGTAAAGCGTTATCCATAAAGCCAACGCAAGTGGCTGGCGCGTATAATTTAGGACACCAGTACATTAAAAAAGGTAATTTTGAAGAAGCACTATATCGCAACCAACAAGCTGCAAAAAATGCGACTACAAAAGAAGAAAAACATAATGCCTTCCATAATATGGGTAATATTTTAATGGAAGAAAAAAAGTGTAAAGAAGCTGTAGAGGCTTACAAAAGCGCGCTTAGAAGTGACCCGTCTGATGATGAGACTAGATATAATTTTGCGCTAGCTAAGGCGTGTGCAAAACAGCAAGAAGATGATAACCCTCAGGATGACGATAAGGACGGAGAGAATAATAAAGATAAGGACGATAGTAAGGATAAAGATAAGGACAAAGAACAAGAGGATAATAAAGACAAGGACCAACAGGATAAAGAAGATCAAGGCGATAAAGATAAAAAGGACGGTGATCAAGATAAGGATGAAGAAGGAGCGCCTAAGGACGATAAAGAAAGTGATCCAAAGGAAGGTGATAAAGAGAATCAGCAAAATCAACCACAACCAGGTCAAATGTCGCCTCAGCAAATTAAAAACTTACTAGAGGCCATGAATAATCAAGAACAAAAGGTTCAGGAAAAAATAAATGCCCAAAAAGTTAAAGGAGCAAAACAACAGACAGATAAAGATTGGTAGTTAAATCTTTATATTTGAAAATTAAATGAAATTACTAAAATACATACTCCTAATTTTTATAACCTGTTCTACTACTTTAGTAATGGCGCAAGGTACAGACGCAGTATCGTTTCAAGCTAAAGTTAGTAAGAAAAAACTAGCATTGAATGAGCGGTTACGTGTCGACTTTCAAATGAATAAGGATGGCGATAACTTTGTAACGCCAAGCTTTTCGGATTTTGTGGTTGTTGGAGGGCCTAATCAATCGGTTAGTAACTCTTGGGATGGAAAACAACGTCGCTTTACTAAAATTTATAGCTACTTTTTAGCACCTAAAAAAATGGGTGTGTTTACCATTGCCGAAGCAACAATTGAGATTGATGGTGTTGTTTTTAAGACCAATCCAATAACGGTTAAGGTTACCAAAGCACAAGAAAAACCAGACGATCCAAACGATCCGGATTATATTGTACAGGAAAACATCCATTTAGTTACTGAGGTCTCTAAGACTAATCCTTATTTAAACGAGCCCATTACCGTTGTTTATAAATTATACGTGGCGCCTAAGGCTGGTATTAGTAACTACAGAGAGATTGAAAGCCCTAAGTTTAATGGGTTTTGGAGTCAAAACATAGAAGACAGAGGTCTTAAAATACAAAACGGAACATATAAAGGTGAAGAATATCGTTATGTGACGTTAAGAAAGGCAGTCTTGTATCCGCAAAAAACGGGTGAGCTAATTATTGAGCCTTTAAGTTTAGATATTACACTAGAAGTGCCAACTAATAGACGTGATATTTACGGTAGGCAAATCAAAAATCAAGCACATAGAACCATTACTGCAAGTACAAGAAGTGTCACTGTAAAAGCACTTCCAGAAGAGGGTAAACCAGCTAATTTTACTGGAGCTGTTGGAGATTTTAAGTTTAATGTAACAACATCAAAAAGCAGTCTAAATGCCACGGAGTCGTTACAAGCAAAAATTGAAGTTTCAGGAAAAGGAAACTTGAAATTGTTTCAATTACCAAAATTAACAACACCAAGCACATTAGAGGTTTACGATCCAGAACATGCGGAAAATGTACGTACTAATTTAGCGGGTATGCAAGGTCAGATTTCTGATAGTTATACTATAATTCCGCAGTATAAAGGTAAGTTTCCTATTCCGCCAATAAGCTTTTCTTATTTTGATTTAAAAACCCAAAAATATGTAGAAGTAACGTCTCAAGACATTGTTGTTAATGTATTAGAAGGGCCAATTTATGCAGAAGCAGATAACAATTTGCCACTAGCAACTAATGGTAAAGATTCTAATGTTTTAAACCAAAAGCATTTTGCTTCTATCAAAACGCAAACTAGTTTTGTGTCTAAGGAAAACGAAACATTTTTAAATTCTCCTATATTTTGGACAAGCCTATTAGGACCATTATTAGCAATTCCTTTAGCATTATTTTATAGAAGAAAACGTGACGAAAGGCAAGCCGATGTTTCTGGTAATAGAAAACGTAAAGCAGACCGATTAGCTAAAAAGTATTTGTCAGAAGCTAAAAAGGCACTTGGACAAAAAGAATCTTTTTATATCGCTTTAGAAAAAGCATTGCATAATTACTTAAAAGGGCGTTTAAGTATCACAACGTCAGATTTAAGTAAAGACAAGATAACAGGCTTATTAACGCAAAGAGGTGTAGATACAGCTGTTGTGTTAGACTTTGAGGCTATACTTGAAAATTGTGATTTAGCCCGTTACACGCCAATTACAGACGTAACAATGCAACAAGATTACGACAAGGCAGCAACGACTATTAATCAGATAGATAAACAAATTAAATAACGCTTATTTTTAGTTTCGCTAAAGCGGAAATTAGTATAAATGAAATACATACTTTACATATTTTTATTTTTCTGCGGAAGCATTACAGCTCAAGACCAATCTGTTTTTGATCAAGCTAATGCATTGTATAATGACGGAAAATTTCAGGACGCTATTGATAAGTACCAGTCTATTGTTGACGGTAATCAACACTCGGCAGAAGTCTATTTTAATCTAGCAAACGCGCATTACAAGCTTAATAATGTAGGACCAAGTATTTATTATTACGAAAAAGCGTTACAGCTTAAACCAGAGGATGCTGATATTTTAAATAATATGGAGTATGCTAAACAGATGACGGTAGATGCTGTTCAGGAAGTTCCTGAATTGGGGTTTTCTAGATTTTTCAATAAAGTAACTAACCTTTTTTCTTTTGATGATTGGGCAAAATTAGCAATTGCACTGATGGTTATTTTTGTGGTGCTATTACTAGTTTATTACTTTACCTATAGTACGCAAAGTAAGCGTGTTTCTTTTATCTTAGGATTTGTGTTTTTGTTTTTAAGTTTATCTAGTGTAGGATTAGCTTTTCAGAAACAAGCACTAAATAATAGAGATAATCCAGCAATTGTATTTGCGCAAAAAAGTGAAGTTAAAACCGAACCGAATTTGAGCGGTAACGAAGCTTTTACACTACATGAAGGAACTAAAGTATTAGTTCTAGACACCATTAATAATTGGAAAAAAATCAAATTAGCAGATGGTAAAACCGGTTGGATCTCGGCAAAAGATATAAAGTTGTTGAATAATTTTTAGTTATTCCTTAACACTTTTATATGTCTTAAGTTATATATTTGCTTTTTTCAAAGTAAATATATGCACAGAAAGTTAGTTTCCATCTTCTTTACAGTATTGTTTTTGGCGCTTATTACGGCTCCATCAATAATTGTTACTATAGATGATTCTGTGGATGTTTCTGTGTTTTACAGCTTGTCAGAAGAAGAGGAAGAAAACAAAAATCTAAAGTTAACTTTTGTTATAGAAAACTTAGAAGATGCCTTTTTTGAGACCTTAAAAACTACTGATTATTTAAGGTACCACTTCAAAACGTATCCTAAACCACATCTTAATTTAATTTCCCCACCTCCCGAATTCATTTTGTAATTTATTAGGCGGACGACTTAGTCCATTCAAAAATTATTAAAATATAACCATTGAGAACGCTCAATGGTCAAAATGAATTTATATATGTTTAAAACGTTAAAAAACGACTTGCCAGCAAGTATCGTTGTATTTTTTGTAGCATTACCTTTATGTTTAGGTATTGCTTTAGCTAGTGGTGCACCACTTTTTTCAGGAGTTATTGCCGGAATTATTGGTGGAGTTGTTGTTGGAGCTTTAAGTGGTTCTAAAATTGGAGTAAGTGGTCCTGCAGCAGGATTAGCAGCTATTGTATTAACTGCAATTGGATCTTTAGGAGGGTATGAAAATTTTTTAGTAGCAGTAGTATTAGGTGGAGTTATTCAAATAGTATTTGGAATTTTAAAAGCCGGAGTTATTGGGTATTATTTCCCGTCATCTGTAATTAAAGGGATGTTAACCGGTATTGGAATTATTATTATTTTAAAACAAATCCCTCACTTTTTTGGTTACGATTCAGAGCCAGAAGGTGCAGATAGTTTTGTAGAAATGTCTGGAGAAAACACATTCTCTGCAATTTTAAATATTACAGATAATATAACTATGGGATCTATGGTTATAGGTTTAATTGGATTAGCCATTTTATTATTATGGGATAAGGTATTATCTAAAAAAGGTAAGATCTTCCAAATTGTACAAGGTCCTTTAGTAGCAGTAGTATTGGGTATTGTTTATTTTGCAGTAACACAAGGGACTAGCTTAGGTATTAATCAATCACATTTAGTAAGTGTGCCAATTCCTGATAGTTTAGATTCTTTTTTAGGTCAATTTAGTTTTCCTAATTTTGGTGCCATCACAAACCCAGAGGTTTGGATTGTAGCATTTACAATTGCATTAGTAGCAAGTTTAGAAACGTTATTATGTGTTGAAGCAACAGATAAGATAGACCCAGATAAAAATGTTACACCAACAAATAGAGAGCTATTAGCGCAAGGTACTGGAAACATTATTTCTGGTTTAATTGGAGGTTTACCAATTACACAGGTAATTGTACGTAGTTCTGCAAATATCCAGTCAGGTGGGCGTAGTAAAATGTCTGCTATTATTCACGGGTTTTTACTATTAATCTCAGTAGTATTAATTCCTAAGTTGTTAAACATGATTCCTTTATCGGTGTTAGCAGCTATACTTTTAATTGTAGGATATAAATTAGCAAAACCAGGATTATTCAAAAAAATGTACGACATGGGATGGAAGCAGTTTGTGCCATTTGTGGTTACTGTTTTAGGTATTGTTTTTATTGATTTATTATGGGGAATTGGTTTAGGATTGTTAGTTGGTATTGTTGTAATATTAATTAAGAGTTACCAGAATTCTCACTTTTTACATATTGAAGATAAGAGTAATGGAAAGCATAAAATAAAAATGACTTTTGCAGAAGAGGTTACTTTCTTTAACAAAGGTGCTATTTTAAAAGAATTAGATAGTTTACCAAGAGATACTTACTTAGAATTAGATGTTAGAAAAACACGTTATTTAGATAATGATATTATCGAAATTTTGGATGATTTCGCTTTTAAAGCGAAAGAACGTAATATCGATATTCAATTAACTTCTGAACGCGGTGTTGTTGAAAATCCAGATAGTTTTATCGAGTTTTTTAAACTGAGACCAAAATCAGCTTAAACTTAAAATCATGAAAAACAATAAATACAAAATATTGTTGCTTTCGGATTTAAATAAGTCTGCAACTTCAGAATTAAAAAGTGCGGTAAGTTTAGCAAAAATGATTGATGGGGACATTACATTGTTTCATGTTAAAAAACCAACAGACATTGTAGAGAGAGAAAGTCAGCTATCTGCCATGCGATCTATTAACGAAGAGCATATTGTAACTAATAAAGCTATTGAAAATTTAATTAATCCTATTAGTCAGGACTTTAAATTAAATATTGGTTATAATGTGGCTATTGGTAATGTAAAGCATGAAATAGAAACATATATCAATGCTTATCAACCTGATATTATTGTTTTAGGGAAAAGAAAATCTAAAACTCTTAACTTTATGGGAGATAATATTACAGATTATGTCTTAAAAACGCATAAAGGGTCTATTATGATTGCAAATCAAAATAAGGCGTTACAACCTAACCAAGAAGCAACTTTAGGTGTTTTAAACACCAACGATCACCCTTTGGATGCTAATTTTATAGCAGGATTGATTACTAAAACCAGTCAACCTATAAAATCATTTAAAATAGTATCTCAGTTGTCTGGATTAGAAAATGCAGAGGCTAATAAGACAGTAGAATTTGTTTTTGAAAAAGGCGATTCGGCAGTAGATAATGTTTCTAAGTACGCTTCAAAAAGCAATATTAATTTAATGTGTTTTGATAATTCAAATCATGATAAATCTAATACAAGTATAAAAAATGTAATTAACAAACTTGATGTTTCGTTATTACTAACAGGAAAAAACACAACGATGCTACACAGGTAGTATTTAATTAACTAATAAAAAATTAAAAACATATGAAAGCACATACAAAAGAAACGCAGGCAACATTAACACCTGACAAGGCAATACAGTTTTTAGTAGAAGGAAATGAAAGGTTTCAAAATAACTTAAAAGCAAATCGTAACCTTTTAGAACAAGTAAATGATACAAGTGAAGGGCAATTCCCTTTTGCTACAATCTTAAGTTGTATTGACTCTCGTGTTTCTGCAGAGTTAGTTTTTGATCAAGGTCTTGGAGACGTATTTAGTGTGCGTATTGCAGGTAACTTTGTAAACGAAGACATTTTAGGGAGTATGGAATTTGCTTGTAAATTAGCAGGTACAAAAGTTATCGTGGTATTAGGCCATACAAGTTGTGGTGCTGTAAAAGGTGCTTGTGATCATGCTGAAATGGGTAACCTTACCAAGTTAATCCAAAAAATCACACCAGCAGTAAACGCAGTGACTGCGCCTAAAGATGAAAGCTTACGTACGTCTAAAAACTTAGCGTTTGTAGATGAGGTATCAAAGAAAAATGTTGAGTTAACAATGGATCGTATTCACGCGGAAAGTCCAATCTTAACAGAGATGGAGAAAAACGGTGAAATTAAAATTGTTGGTGCTATGTATGATATTAATACAGGTGCTGTAGCGTTTTACTAATAACAAACCTATTTGATGAGAATAAGTAAATTGAAGAAGAAAAATATAATCGCAACACTAGCTCTATCGCTGGTGTTGCCTTTTTATGGGCTAAGCCAAGACAGTAATCTAGGAAACTGGTTGATCTATATTGGAAGTAAAGAACTTAAAAACGGTTGGAATATTCATAACGAAGTCCAATACCGTAATTACGATGCAATTGGAGATTTAGAGCAATTGCTATTAAGAACAGGGTTAGGTTATAATTTAACCGAAAACAATAATAATCTATTACTAGGTTATGGCTATATTTTGTCTGAAAACTATGTTGGAGACACGGATCAAAAAGTAGCTGTAAACGAACATAGAATCTTTCAGCAGTTTACAACAAAACAGAAGGTAGGGATACTTAGTTTAAGTCACCGTTATAGATTTGAACAACGTTTTGTAGAGTCTGACTTTAAAATGCGATTCAGGTATTTTCTAGGCTTAAAAGTTTCGTTGCAAAACAACGAAGATGGTAATAATCCATTGTACCTTTCCGCTTATAATGAGATTTTTCTAAACACTAAAAGTGCAATCTTTGACAGAAACAGATTGTATGGTGGATTAGGATATCAATTTTCAAAGCAATTAAGGTTAGAAATCGGGTATATGAATCAGTTTTTTGAAACCTCAAGCAGAGATCAAATAAACGTTATTGCATTCGTTAATTTTTAGAGACCGTTAAAATCATAATTTACTGTTAATTAGTACTGTTACAAAGTACTGCGCTTTTTTTGTAAAGAAAAAATGTTAATTTAGTATAAAACCAACTATTACGCTATGAAGAAATTTTTCGCAAATTTAAAGGGAGATGCTTTTGGAGGGATAACAGCAGGTATTGTTGCCTTGCCACTAGCATTAGCATTTGGTGTGTCGTCTGGTTTAGGACCAAGCGCAGGTTTATATGGTGCTATTTTTATCAGTTTTTTCGCAGCCTTTTTTGGAGGAACACCAACACAAATTTCGGGGCCTACTGCACCAATGACAGCCGTAAGTATGGTTGTTATTGCAAGTATTATTGCAACACACGATGGCGATGTAGCTAAAGCCTTACCATACATTTTAACCGTCTTTTTATTGGCAGGATTAGTCCAAGTTGGATTAGGCGTGTTAGGTTTTGGAAAGTATATTAAATACATACCTTATCCTGTGGTCTCTGGTTTTATGACTGCTATAGGTGTTATAATTTTAGTCACGCAAATATTACCATCTATTGGATATTATCCAAAAGAAGATACAGAGTATGTTAGTCAATTTAAGCCGCAAGCGGAAGAGTTGATTTTACAAAACATACTTAAAGAAGAAGCAGGCGAAGGGATTTTGGTTTTAGAAGATTTTAAAGAAACCATTAAACGAGCAGGAGAACTTAAACCAGAAGATATTGCAAAAGAATCTAAAACATTAGCAAAAACAGAAGCTTCAGGGGTTTTAGGGACACTAAAAATATTACCAAGAGCCATTCAGAATATTAATTGGTTAGAGCTAGCATTAGCATTAGCAACCATTTTTATAGTGTATGGTTTTAAACGTATAACAACAAAAATACCAAGTGCATTAGTAGCCTTGGTTGTGGTTTCTGGTGTGGCATATGGTTTTAATTTAGGCTATCGTCCAATAGAGGAAATCCCTTCAGGACTGCCAATGCCCAATTTTGAAATTATTACAGGATTTAGCTTAAAAAGCATTACACCCTATATATTTACAGCCATTACTTTAGCGCTTTTAGGAGCAATAGATTCGTTATTAACAAGTGTGGTTGCGGATAATATGACTAAAACAAAGCACAACCCAAATAAAGAATTAATAGGGCAAGGTATTGGTAACAGTATCGCCTCTATTTTTGGAGGTATTCCAGGAGCAGGAGCAACAATTAGAACCGTAGTAAACATTAATGCAGGAGGGCGTACAAAGTTATCAGGTATGATTGCTGGGGTTATGTTATTATTTATTTTGTTAGCACTTGGACCTGTAGCATCAAAAATTCCGGCAGCAGTGTTAGCAGGTATTTTACTTACGGTAGGTATTGGAGTAATGGATTACAAAGGCTTAAAAGCTATTCCAGCATTACCAAAAGACATGAAGATTGGACCCGTAAAAGTTAGCTCTGAAGTATTAATCATGTTGGTTGTATTAGTGTTATCTAGTATGTGGGATTTAATTTATGCAGTTGGTATTGGGTTGGTTATCGCATCGTTATTATTCATGAAAAAAATCGGAGATTTAACAGCACAACGTTCAGACGTTAAGCCATTAAAGGAAGAAGCTTGGTCGGATGAGATTGGTTTTCCTTCAAACTTAGCAGAAGAAGTATTTATCAAGCATATTAAAGGACCTTTGTTTTTCGGATCAACGTCAGAGTTTCAGCAATTGGCAAAGCAAATACCAAGTACTGCTAAAACAGTTGTAATTAGGTTAGGACGTATGCAGTATATGGATCAGTCTGGGCTTTATGCAATGGAAGATGTATTAGTGGATTTAAGAAAACAAAACATAGACGTGTTATTTGTAAATCTGTTAAAGCAGCCAAGATATATGATGGAACGTATCGGTATTATTCCAGATTTAGTAGAAAAGGAACATATTTTTAAAGACTTTAATTCATGTCTACAATGGGTTAAAACTAATGTAAAAGACCAATTCTAAAAAGCGATCTTATGGATATAAAAAAAGTGTTTGAAAATAACCAAAGATTTGTAAAAGCAAAACTATCCATAGACAAAGACTATTTTGAAAATTTAGGAAAAGGACAAAGCCCAGAATTACTTTATATAGGGTGTAGTGATAGTCGTGTAACAGCCGAAGATTTAATGGGTTTAGGCCCAGGAGAAGTCTTTGTACATCGTAACATTGCAAACATGGTGTCAGGTAATGACTTAAGCGCCATGTCTGTTGTAGAGTATGCAGTAGTGCATCTTAAAGTTAACCATGTTGTAGTTTGCGGGCATTACGCCTGTGGTGGTGTAAAAGCAGCTATGCAATCTGCAGATTTAGGTATCTTAAACTCATGGTTACGTAATATTCGTGATGTGTATCGTATACATAAAGACGAATTAAATGCAATTACAGACGAAGAGAAAAAGTACGATCGTTTGGTAGAGCTTAACGTCAAGGAGCAATGTGTAAACTTGCTAAAAACAGCAGCAGTACAAAAAGCATACAGAGATAGAGGCCTAAAAGTACACGGTTGGGTATTTGATGTGCACACCGGTAAGTTAATAGACTTAAAAATAGATTTTGAGCACTATTTAGAAGACATTATGGAAATCTACCACCTAGATTAATTCCTAAGCTTCAGACTCATCTGTAGGCTCTGCAGGATCAATAATTTGGTTGTCTTCCTCATCAGCATCAGATTTAATAATGCTAGGAAAAACCATAGGCGCTAAAGACTTAATTGGCGCATAAAATATAGAATCTTCAATATCCTCATCCTGTACAAACGGGATAGCATTATTCATTTTATCAAAAACAATTAATAAAACACTTAAGATAAGCCCAATTTTTAGTGCTCCAAAAGCGGCACCTAAAAGCTTATTTAAAATTCCTAAAGAGGCAAAATCCGCTAACTTTGTTAAGGCTTTACCGGCTAAGCTAATTACTAAAATTATAATTACAAAAGTAATAGCAAACGCAACGGTGTTAATTGTTTTCTCGTTCCAAGAGGTTTTATCCGTCAAAAACTCAGCAACAAAATAGCTAAAATGGATGGCGCCATACACACCAGCAATTAAGGCAACTATAGAGGCAAGCTCTACAAAAAGTCCCTTAAACAATCCGCGCACCAAACCAAATAATAGCAAAGCACCTAAAACAATATCAATAACAGCCATAAAGTTAGATTTTAGGCAAATATAAATTAACTTTGCGACTTTAAAATTATTATGGCAAGAGACGAACAGTTAAAAGAGAGATGGCAGGAGATAGTGACTAAACTATCCAACCAATTTGCAGACGGAGACACACTAGACTTAGATGCAATAATTTATTTAATAGGAGTGCAAGAATTAGGTCAGTTAGAGCGTACGTTTAAAAAAGACCACAAACTAGATTTAATGCACATTGCAATCTGTAAATTGTTGGTGCCTTACGGATATTATGAGTTTGAGTTTGTGGATGAAGACGGTTGGCCACACTATAAAACAATAGGCGAGTTACCAAACCTAAAAGCAGGAGAACAAAGTGTTTTAATGAAAGAAGCAATAGTTAACTACTTTCTAGAAACAGAATATATAAAGTAATATTTGGGCGTTACCACAAGGGTCGCGCTATCGGCAGTCGCTTTTAATTTGCTTTTTGGCAAATAAAAGAGCTTCAACAAATGCCTCCATCGCTAACGCAAATCACGATAAAATTCATAAATTTGCCAATCATTTAGAAGATCATGATAGACAAGATAAAAGAACTTATAGCAGAAGCAGAAGCCTTTAAGGCACAAACCAAAGAAGAGGTTGAAGCGTTTCGTATAAAGTATTTAGGAAAAAAAGGATTACTTAATGACTATTTTGCCGAATTCAAAAATGTGGCAAACGACCAGAAAAAAGAATTTGGTCAAGTAATTAACACCTTAAAAAATACCGCTCAAAATAAAGTCAACGCTTTAAAAGAAGAGCTAGATAATAATACACAAGACGCTGGTATAAGTGGGGATTTATCAAGACCAGGAGAACCAATAACTATTGGATCACGCCACCCAATATCTATCGTAAAAAATCAAATTATCGATATCTTTTCTAACATTGGATTTAATGTAAGCGAAGGTCCAGAGATAGAAGACGATTGGCACAACTTTACAGCACTTAATTTGCCAGAATATCATCCAGCAAGAGACATGCAGGATACCTTTTTTGTGCAAACTAATCCAGATATCTTATTACGTACGCATACCAGTAGTGTACAAGTACGTTATATGGAAAATAATCCACCACCAATCCGTACAATATCACCAGGACGTGTGTACCGTAACGAAGCAATATCTGCGCGTTCGCACTGTTTTTTCCACCAAGTGGAAGGGTTATATATAGATAAGGACGTAAGCTTTGCAGATTTAAAACAAACCTTACAATACTTTACAACAGAGCTTTTCGGGAAATCTAAAATTAGATTACGCCCATCATACTTCCCGTTTACAGAGCCAAGCGCAGAGATAGATGTGTATTGGGGATTAGAAACAGAAACAGATCACAAAATCACCAAAGGAACCGGTTGGTTAGAAATTGGAGGTTGTGGTATGGTAGATCCAAATGTCTTAACCAATTGCGGTATTGATGCAGAAACGTATTCTGGATTTGCTTTTGGAGTAGGTATCGATCGTATAGCAATGTTACTACATCAAATTAGCGATATTCGTTTATTAAGCGAAAACGATGTTAGATTCTTAAATCAGTTTAAATCTGCATTATAGTCTAAACGTCAATTAATTACAATTAAAAGCCAACTGTTAACAGTTGGCTTTTTTATTTAACAACATTTTAACTTCGGTTAGTTCGGTTAGTTCCGAACTAAGTTATAAATTTGCACAGGATATAGTTTAAAAAAAAGCTGTGTTTAAGATTTTAGAAATTAAATTGTTTAAAAATGAAAGAAGATATCTGCAAAGAAAAAATGGCATTAGTAGAAAAGCTAGGCGTCCATTTAGAAAACAGAGAGCAATTAGCGCCTGTTGCTGCGCGTATATTGGCTTATATAATTCTTACGGGTAAAAAAGGAACCACATTTGAAGATATGGTTACCGTACTATGTGCTAGTAAAAGTACAATCTCTACACATTTAAATCATTTACAGGATTTAAACAAGATTCAATACTTCACAAAAACAGGAGACCGTAAAAAGTATTTTGTAATTAAAAAAGATACCATAATTCAACATATTGATAAAATGGTAAATCATTGGAACGAAGAACGCATAATACATCTCGAAATCAAGGATTATAAAGAGACTATAAACAACACTAAAATAGAAAATGAAGATGAAAAATTTGATTTAAATTTTCATGATGATTACATCAAATTTATAGACGGAGCTAGTGCTTCTATTAAAGATTTAAGAGAAAAAATTACAGACAATCAATTCGATATATAAACTAAGTAAAAAATGAAACATAATAAAATAGTAACGTTACTAGCATTAAGTGCTTTTTTAGTCATTTTAAGTTGTGGTAAAAAGCAAGAGGCTCCAGCAGCAGCAGCTCAAGCGCCAGCTTCACCTTTTCCTGTAACAGAAGTACAAACTAAAACCGTAACAGGTTTTAAGGCGTATCCAACAAATTTAGAAGGTGTAGTTAACAGTGATGTTAGAGCTAAAGTATCTGGTTACATTCAAAAAGTAATGGTTGACGAAGGTCAAAAAGTACGTAAAGGTCAAGTGTTATTTAAATTAGAAACACAGTCTTTAAATCAAGATGCTGGAGCAGCAAAGGCACGTGTTAATGTAGCACAAGTAGAGGTTGATAAATTAATTCCATTAGTGCAAAAAAACATTATTAGTGGGGTACAGTTAGAAACTGCTAAAGCTAATTTAGCACAAGCAAAAGCTAATTATAGTAGTGTCTCTGCAAGTATTGGTTATGGTACAATTAGAAGTCAAGTAGATGGTTACGTTGGTGCTATTAATTATAGAGAAGGTGCTTTAGTTAGCCCTGCAGATCCAACACCTTTAACTAGTGTAAGTGATATTAGTAAAGTGTATGCGTTTTTTAGTTTAACAGAATCTCAATACTTAGACTTCTTACAAAACGCAGAAGGTAAAAACTTAAAAGAGAAATTAGCTAATTATGCTGATATCAATTTGGTTTTAGCAAACGGAAGCACTTATTCCGAAAAAGGTAAAATCGAAACAAGTACAGGTCAGGTTAATAAAAATACGGGTACAGTAAGTTTAAGAGCTGTATTTGATAACCCAAACCAATTGTTAACTAATGGAAATAGTGGTACAATCCAAATTCCATCAGTATATGAGAATGCAATCGTTATCCCTCAGCAATCAACATATGAGCAACAAGGAAATGTGATGGTATTTAAAGTTGGAGAGGATAATAAGGTTGTGACTTCAATAGTAAAAATAAAAGCAACAATTGATAATTTATATGTGGTTGAGTCTGGAGTAGACTTAAAGGATAAGATTATCGTATCTGGTGTTGGTAAATTAAAAGCTGGAATGGCAATTGCGCCACAAGAAACATCTTTTGAGGAAGCGATTAAGCCAGTAGCCGTATTATTTAAAAACTAGTAACTAACAAATATATTAGTCATGTTAAAAACATTTATTGAAAGACCAGTGCTTTCAACAGTAATCTCTATTATCATAGTCATACTAGGGGTTATTAGTATAACAAGCTTACCTATAGAGGAGTATCCAGATATTGCACCACCAACGATTAAAGTGACTGCATCATACCCTGGTGCCAATGCAGAAACAGTATTAGAAAGTGTAATTGTCCCTATTGAAGAACAAATTAACGGTGTAGAAGGAATGACATACATTACCTCTACAGCTTCAAATACAGGAACAGCAGAAATCACGGTGTATTTTAATCAGGAGATGGATGCGGATATTGCAGCCGTAAACGTGCAAAACCGTGTGTCTAGAGCAAGTTCATTATTACCTCAAGAAGTACTTCAAACAGGTGTAACGACTCAAAAGCAAGAAACAAGTGCCTTGATGTTTATTTCAATGTACTCGGAGAACAAGGATTATGATGCTACATATATTCAGAATTACTTAAAAATTAACGTAATTCCTGCAATGCAACGTATTAGTGGTGTTGGTGATGTTAGTGTATTCTCGCAACAAGATTATGCTATGCGTATTTGGTTAAAGCCTGAGAAATTAGCAGCCTATAAATTAATACCTTCAGATATTTCTGCAGCGTTAGCAGAGCAAAACTTAGAAGCAGCAGCAGGATCTTTAGGACAAAATAACGGAGAAGCATTTTCTTATACATTAACGTATAGTGGACGTTTTAAAGAACAAAAACAATATGAAGATATTGTTATAAAAGCTTTAGGTAACGGACAGTTTTTACGTTTAAGTGATGTAGCTACTATCGAGTTGGATGCGCAATCTTATGCGTCTAACGCGATGAGTAAAGGTCATCCTGCCGTATTTATGGGTATTTTCCAGACTAAAGGATCTAATGCAAGAGAAATTATTGAAAACATTAAAACAACTTTAGAAGGTGTTAAAAAAGACCTGCCTGAAGGATTGGATGTGTTTGTACCTTATGATACGAGTTTGTTTTTAAATGCGTCTATCGAGAAGGTAATAAGCACATTAATGGAAGCCTTTTTACTGGTATTCTTAGTGGTATTTATCTTTTTGCAAGATTTCCGTTCGACATTAATTCCGGCAATTGCAGTACCAGTATCTATTATTGGTACATTCTTTTTCCTAAATGTGTTTGGGTATTCTATTAACTTATTAACGCTATTTGCATTAGTCCTCGCTATTGGTATTGTTGTGGATGATGCCATTGTGGTTGTGGAAGCCGTACATGCTAAATTGGATGAAGGAGAAAAAGATCCTAAGACAGCGACACTAACTGCTATGAATGAAATATCAGGAGCCATCATATCTATTACTTTAGTAATGGCAGCGGTATTTATTCCGGTAACGTTTATAACGGGACCAACGGGTGTCTTTTACGAACAGTTTGGGGTGACACTAATTATTGCGATTCTTATTTCGGCAGTAAATGCCTTGACCTTGAGTCCTGCGTTATGTGCTTTATTATTAAAATCGCACAAGGATGACGAAGAGCTAAAAGGTAAAAGTCCATTAAAACGTTTTTATAGATTATTTAACCGTGGATTTAATGCAACAATACAACGTTATGGTCAATCACTTCATTTTTTATACAAAAGAAAATGGGTGTCAGTGGTGTTATTAGGATTAGCTATTGTTGGAATTTTCTGGGCATCACAAAACACACCTACAGGGTTTGTTCCTAATGAAGATAGAGGAATCATTTTCGCTAACATCGAGTTGCCAGCTGGTGCGTCTTTAGATAGAACCGATGCTGTGTCAAGAGATTTATACGAGAAAATCAATGGTATTGATGGTATTGTCGCAGTAAACTTTATTAAAGGACGTAGTTTAATTAGTGGTGCAGGTAGTAACTATGGTTTTGGTATTATAAAATTAGCAGATTGGGGTGATCGTGAAGATCCTTCGACATCAGTACAAGCTATTACAGGAAAACTATTTGGTGTGGTAGCAACAATGCCAGAGGCCAAAATTATTTTCTTCTCACCTCCAAGTATCCGTGGTTTTGGTAACTCGGCAGGTTTTGAAGTCAATTTATTAGATAAGTTTGGTGGCGAGTTTACAGATTTAGATCAAGCAAATAAAGATTTCTCTATGGCGTTAATGGGTCATCCAGAAATTAAATATGCGCAATCGTCTTTTAGTACTAACTATCCACAATACGAAATGGAAATTAATGTGCCTTTAGCTAAAGAAAAAGGGGTGCCAATTAATAGTATATTTTCAACATTACAAGGGTATATTGGAGGGGTTTATGCTTCGGATTTCTCTAAATTTGGTAAACAATTTAGAGTATACATTCAAGCATTACCAGATGACAGAGCAGATGTAGATGCTTTAAATAGCATGTTTGTTAGAACAGATTCTGGAGAAATGTCACCAATTACACAGTTTGTGAACTTAAAACGTGTGTATGGGCCACAATCGGTAACGCGTTTCAACTTATTTAACTCGACAAGTATATCAGGTGCTACCAATGATGGATACAGTACAGGGGACGCGATTAGAGTTATTGAAGAGGAAGTTGCTAAACTACCAAGTAATTACACAGTAGCTTATTCTGGTTTAACTAGAGAGGAAGTTAGTGCAGGTAACCAAACCACCTTTATTTTTGCTTTAAGTATCTTGTTTGTGTATTTCTTATTAAGTGCACAATATGAAAGTTACTTACTACCATTTGCAGTAATATTATCATTGCCATTTGGTGTTTTTGGAGCATATATCAGTACTTATCTTTTTGGCTTAGAAAACAACATTTACTTCCAAATTGCCCTGATAATGCTTATTGGTCTGCTCGCCAAGAATGCAATTCTTATTGTAGAGTTTGCATTAGCCAGACGTAAACAAGGAGAAAGTATTGTAGATGCAGCAATTGATGGTGCAAAATCACGTTTACGTCCAATCTTAATGACGTCTTTCGCCTTTATTTTAGGATTGATGCCATTAGTACTTGCAAAAGGTGTAGGGTCTGAAGGAAACAATTCTATTGGTACAGGAGCTGTAGGAGGTATGTTAATCGGAACCATTTTAGGGGTCTTTGTAATCCCTGTCCTATTTATATTATTTCAGTGGTTACAAGAAAAAGTTTCTAGTAAACCAGCAGTACAAACTATTCAAGAATAAGAACAATGAAAGTTAATATAAAACATAGAAATTTTAGTAAAGGAGCACTAATATTAGTCGTTGCGCTAACATTACAAAGTTGTTTTGTTGCACAAGATTATGTAAGACCAGAGCTGCCAGTAAGCGATGCGCTTTACAGAACAGATAATTTACCAGCTGATAGCGTGTCTATTGCAGATGTGTCTTGGAAAACCTTATTTACAGACCAATATTTACAACAGTACATAGAGGAAGGTTTACAAAATAACATGGATGTGCGTATTGCAATACAACAAATGGTAGCTGCCCAAGCTTATGCAAAGCAAGGTAAAGCAGGATACTTACCATCTGTAAGTGTTGGGACTAATTGGACACATCAAGAGTTGTCTAAAAACACACAATTTGGTGCGTTTTTAACGGACACGTCTACAGATCAATTTGACGTTACTGCAAATTTATCTTGGGAAGCAGATATTTGGGGTAAAATACGTAGTAATAAAAGAGCAACGCAAGCGGCTTACTTACAAAGTGTAGCAGGACATCAAGCGGTTAAAACGCAATTGATTTCAAGCATTGCAAATACGTATTACAACTTATTAGCTTTAGATGCACAATTAGAAGTAACTAAACAAACTATTGCGACTAGAAAAACAAGTGTAGAAACTATTAAAGCTTTAAAAGAAGCGGGACAAGTAACACAAGTTGCTGTAGATCAAAATGTGGCGCAATACAATAGTGCACAAGCGTTGCAAGTAGATATTGAAACTGCGATTTTCAAAACAGAAAACATGCTAAGTATCTTACTTGGTAAATCGGCACAAGATTTTGAGAGAAGTAATTTAGATATTCAGAAAATTGACGAGCAACTTAAACTTGGTGTTCCTGCAACACTATTAAGTAACCGACCAGATGTGATGTCTGCAGAGTATAATTTGATTCAATCTTTTGAGTTAACAAATGTTGCTAAAAGTAATTTATATCCTTCTTTAAAATTAACGGCTTCAGGTGGATTACAAAGTTTAGAAATAGATAAATTATTTAATGCAAACTCAATTTTTGCAAATATAGTGGGCGGATTAACGCAACCATTATTTAATAAACGTGCTTTAAAAACACAAAAGGAAGTTGCAATTGCACAACAAGAACAGGCATTGCTTCAGTTTAAAAAGACGTTATTAATTGCAGGAAGTGAAGTGTCAAATGCGTTATTTTCATATAAATCTGAAACTAAGAAATTTCAATTTAGAAAAAATGAAGTAGAAGCTTTACGACAAGCGGAAAGCAACTCTGATATTTTACTTAAAAACGGATATGCTAACTACTTAGATTTATTAACTGCAAGACAAAGTGCCTTAAGCGCAGAGCTAAATATAATTGATAGTAAATTACAACAACTAGTGTCTATCGTCGATTTATACGAAGCACTTGGTGGTGGATGGAGATAAAATAGAAAACAATGATAACCAAAGCGGAGTTGCTAAAACATGCTATTACTAAGTTTACGCAATGTGGTAGTAAACATGTGACGTTAGATGAGTTAGCAGGTTCGCTTGGGATATCAAAAAAAACAATCTATTCTTTTTTTAAAAACAAAGAAGATTTAGTAACTGCTAGTCTTGAAGGTTTATTAAATGAGTTTAGAGAGGATATAAATGGGATTGTTAATAGCAATGGTAAAGATCCTATTTTGTGTGTTATATTAATTTACCGTAGAGGGTTTGAGTATTTAAAATACTTTAAGCCCTCTTTTTTATTTGGATTAGAGAAGTATTACCCAAAAGCTAGCCAGTTGTTTGATGGTTTTATAGAAGACCTGTCTAATAAAACAGTGTTTGAACTTCTAACCCGAGCTAAAGCTGAGGGCTATATTGAAGCAGATGTCAATATAGAATTGGTAGTAAAAATTTACTTTTTTAGAGTGGACAATTTATTGTTTAAGTCCACTAATTTATTCGAATTATATACTGAAGAAGACTTGTTTAAACACTTAGTTATTTATAATTTAAAAGGAATAATTAGCAGTAATTACACTAACCAGTATATGGAATAGTAAAATTATAAAAAAAGCCTTAACATCTAATGTTAAGGCTTTTTTATGTGTTTTATAGTGGGTTTATTGTAGTAAACTATATACAAATTCTGGGTAACCACGTACTCCATCATTATTTGTTAATGCTAAAAACTTTAATTTATATAAGTTTCCGTCTGTATCATTAACAACATAAAAAACATTGTCTTTTAAAGATGGTAAACTTCCTGGTCCACCACCGTTTCTCCAACTGCTTCCAATATTACGTTGGTCTGTTGTAAAGTTAGAATTGACAACATCCGATAGCAAAAAGTTTTCATAGCTTAATGCAGTATCCACATCCGTATCAATCATATAAGCTAATGCATTTTGCTTGACGTTATTTACTACATAATCAGAATAACCATATGATCCATAACCAGAAATCTCGTTAGTAAATACAGTAAAATTCAAGTCCCATTCGGTTTTTGTTGGCTCTACACTCACAGTGCTATTAGCATCAAAACTAAAAAAAGTAAAGTTGTAATTATCATTTTTAGAGATGGTTACTTCTTGGTGTGTTGTAGCGTCTAAATCTGCATATTGTAATACATAATTCCCTGCATTTTGTAGGACTCTTATTTTTTTCCAACCTCTACTATCATCAGAAATATCTACACTTCCAGTTGCAGGTGTATCAGTTCCAATAGTGTCTCCTAAATTAACTAGGTAGACTTTGTTATTAGAGGCTGTAGCCGAAATTTCAGCAATAGCTGTAGTTGCTATATCGCCATTTGGAGCATCAACATAAGCCATGTTTGAAGCATCAAAAGTACCAACCGCTACTTGCGGTTGTAAATCTTGTACTTCTTGACTAGTACTGCTTATAGCATCAATATTAGTTTCTGTTAATTGTGCGGCTGCCATATAAAGTGATCCATTAATAACGACTTTAAAATCAGATCCAGAATAAAATCCTAAATCCCAAGTATCACGTTGTACACTTGTAGTTGTGTTTGTACTTAAGTCTACATACACTTGATTTTGTTGGTTTGGTCCACCAACTGTTGGCGCTACCGCAGCACCTTCAATGACAACGCTTATTGGTTGTGATGGTGTATTATCGTCATCGCTACTACAGTTAGTAAAAACTAATGCAGTCATGCAAAGGGCTAAAGTAAATAGTTTGTTTTTCATGGTATTGTTGTTTAAAAATTTAAATTATATAATAGTTTTAGGTAATATGATCTTCCGTAACCTAGTAAAAGGCTACTGTTGTTTGTGCTGTGGGTGCCAGTTGTCGTGTTGCCATTAGTAGCAACAGTCGTAACGTCTAGCAAGTTTCGACCTCCAATTGTAGCTTGTAGTTTGTTGTTTAAAAAGGACTTTTTTATTGAGGCATCCATCCAACTGTAAGCATCAGTGGTATATTTTCTAAATAGTGTGCGACCTTCAGTATCGCTACCTTCGGCAATGTAGTTTTGTTGTTTTCCGTTATGTTTTAAAAGTACAGTAAACGCAGTATCCCAATCTTTAACTAAATACGTAGCACTTGTATTAAGCTGTAAGGCGTATAAAAAGTCGTTTTCTGCATTAACCTCAGTGTTCATAATTCTAGAGACACCTTGTAGTGTTGCACCTAAATTAAAAGTCCAATTATCTTGTTTTATGGTGTTTTCGGATGTAAATCCAATTAAACGATACGCATCAATATTTATATATTGGTATTGTAAGGGGGTTGTATTTGCTACAGCTAGTTCAATTTTATCTGTTAAGTTGATATAACTTAATTTTAGATTGTTGGTCATAGAAGTCTCGCCAAACCAACTTCGTTTTTTTAGATTTAAAAAAGTAGAAAACCCTTGTTCTGGAGTTAAGTCTTGGTTTCCTCTTACATCGTGGTTAGAGTCTACAAAATAGTAGTACAACTCTTCAAAATTTGGAGTACGGTAAGCCGATCCGATACTTGCTCTTAGCTCGTACCCTTTGTTTAGTAAATATCTAGCGCTAAATGATCCTAATACTTGCGAATTAAATTTTGAGTTATACTCATATCGTACTCCAGGACGCAGTGATAGTTTATTAGATAGTTTATATTCTGAAGACATAAACACAGCATAATTATTCTGTTGTTGTGTTTTATCTTGCTGTGTAACTTCTCCGGAAGCCTGTGTGTCAAATCCTTTTATAAATCTAGTTTCGTAACCCAATTGATAGTTAAACGTATCGCTTTTTGATAAATTATTAATGGTTCCTTTAGAGAAAAATACATCACTTGATTGGTAGGTTTCATCGGTCTGATTAGACTTTTCTTTGGTTAAGATATAGTAGTTAAATTCGTTTAAATCTCGTTTTTGTGTTTGGTAAGAAAATGACGCATTATAATTAGCTCCACAAGTTAAACTACCGTTTAAACTTAAGTTATTTACAAACCTATTAGTAGTGTATATTCTATCTGTTGCAGAGGGATTACTGGTTTGTGACTGTGTATCTATATTTGCTCTTACGGCAGCATCGTAATAGTTTAAGTCTTCATTAAAATATTCGAACTTATAAAACAATCTAAAGTTGGTGCCAGAGTAATTAAGATTGGCTTTAGAGGTTAATTGGGTTTTTGGTAACCAATCATAACCCCGTAATCCATCGTTTATATAATGGTTTTGTCCTTCGCGTTGGTTGTAAAACCCTGCAAATTGATTACGGTTAAAGCCTAATTTAGCGGACCATTTTTCGTTTATTTTATGACCAATATTAAATGCTTGTATGTGGCGTCCTTGGTCAAACCAGCTATATTCATCACTTACTGTTTCTTCTTGGACAAAGGCTTGGATTTCCCAGTCATGGGCAATAGATTTTTTGGTAATGATATTAATAACACCAGAGACTGCATTGGCACCATAGTCGACACCTACTGCACCTTCGACGATTTCGATACGCTCTATATCGTCTAAATTTATTTGCGTTAAATCTATGTTGTTCCCCACACCATTATCACTGACTAAAGGGATGTTATCCACTAAAATATTAAAGTATTGCGAGTCTAAGCCAAAAAATGAAATAGTAGAACGTCCCGTTTGGGCACTAGGAATAATGTTTAAATTAAGGTTAAAATTTAGTAAGTCGGCTAAATTATTAGCAGCTTGTTGATCAATCTTTTTTCGGTCTATAACGATCACGTTATGCACAGATTTTTTTATCGATTGTGGATTATACTGACCAGTAATAACAACTTCGTCTAGTGTTTCGATTATTGTGGAATCATTAACAACCGTTTTGTTTTTTTGAGCGATAGTTATTCCGACTAAAAAAAAAGAAAAATAAATCGTTAAATAGTTTTTATTTAGAATCATTCTTGATTAAATTTGCTGCAAATATATATCTTATTTTAATTCAGTCTAAATAAGAACAACATTTTTTTAATAAAAAAAACAAACCATTACAAATGAAACAATTAGCAGTTTTACCAGTATTACTTTTAGCATTTTCTATAGCACTACATGCGCAAGACAAGAAAAAACTAGATCAAAACGCCATTAAAAACATGTGTGGGTGTTATGAGGTAACTTTTAACTTTACAGAGACTTTTAACTATAGCCAAGACTCTTTATACAAGCCATCAGAAACTAAAGTGGATAAAGGTTTGGAGTGGGCACAATTGGTTGAGGATAGTGACGATAAAATTGTAATTCAGCATTTATTACAAGTAGGTACTCCTGAGGCGCCATATATTGTAAAGCATTGGAGACAAGACTGGTTGTTTGAAAACACAGATTTTTATATGTTTAATGGCGATAACCAATGGACGTATGTTTCAAAATCTAAAGACGACGTAAAAAACCAATGGACACAAAAAGTATATCAGGTGGATGATAGTCCACGTTACGAAGGGTCTGCAACATGGGTACATGTAGATGGAAAAAGCTTTTGGGAAAACACTACAACAGCACCATTACCAAGACGCGAATACACTAAAAGAAGCGATTATAATATTACCTTAAGAGGTAACAGGCATCAAACTATGGATTATGGTTGGGTACATGATCAAGACAATGAGAAAATTATTAGAGAAGCAGGAAAAGAAGATGTGGTTTTAGCCAAAGAAAAAGGCTATAATACTTATGTAAAGGTAGACGATAGTAAGTGTCAAGCAGCACAAGACTGGTGGAAAGAAGGGCAAGAAAAGTGGGCTAAAGTCCGTACTAAGTGGGCGTCTGTTTTTGCAAGACACCAAGATTTAGCGTTAGAAGCAAAAGTGGATAATAAAGTGTTATTCAAATATTTGTTTGATGACGAAAATTACTCGACATCAGAGCAAATAGATCCAATAATTGAACGTTTTATTAAAAAACAGATATAATTAATATGAAAAAAATAATAGCAATAAGTTTACTACTTGTAAGCATAACAGTAAGTGCGCAAGACAATGTGTTTTTAAATAGAGGGTTTTGGAATCCTACCGTAACTATTGATGCTGTTAAGGCACAAGTAGATGCAGGTAATAATCCAACGGAGTTAAATGATAACAATTTTGATCCTGTTGTCTACGCTATTTTACAGCAGGCACCAAATGAGGTTTTAGAATATCTAGTGTCTTTAAAAGGGAATGATGTTAACAAATTAACGCACGATGGGCGTACTTATATTTTTTGGGCAGCGTACGCTGGTAACGATAAAATAATGGAGTATTTTATTAGCAAAGGTGCCAAGACAGATATTTTAGATGATCACGGTTTAACTGCTTTAAATTTTGCAGCAAACGCAGGACAGACTAACACTAAGGTGTATGACGTTTGTATTGCAAATGGAGCAGATTTAAAAAACGATGTTAATCATGATGGTGCTAACGCGTTATTACTAGCAGCACCTAATGATATTAGATTAACAGGTTACTTTATTTACAAAGGTTTAAGCGATAAAAGTGTTGATAATAACGGAAACGGAATTTTTAACTACGTCGCTAGAACAGGTAATTTAGAGTTGCTTAAAGGACTAATCAAAGAAGGTAAAAAAGGTACCGATCAAGCGTTTATATTTGCTAGCCAAGGTACTAGAGGTAAAACTAACGGATTAGAGGTTTACAATTATTTAGAAAGTATTGGTTTAAACCCAAATACTAAAACAACAGATAATATTACACCGTTACATAATGTCGCTTCTAGAAGTCAAGATTTAGAGGTTATTAATTATTTTATTAAAAAAGGTATTGCTGTAAATGCAGCAGACAAAAACGGAAATACACCATTTTTAAACGCAGTAAGTAATAATAGTATTGAGGTTGTTGCAGCGCTTTTAAAACATGTGGATACTATTGATTATACTAATAAAAAAGGGCAATCTGCTTTAATGTTAGCAGTACAAAATAACACAACAGACGTGGTTAAACTACTATTATCTAAAAAGGCTAGTACAACGTTGGTGGATGCTAACGGAAATAATTTAGCATATTATTTAATCAACGCTTTTAGTCCAAGAACGGAAAAAGACTTTACCGCTAAATTACAAGTGTTAGAACAAGCCAATTTTGAGTTTACTAAACCTCAGAAAAACGGAAACACATTATTACATTTAGCCTTAGATAAAAACAATGTTGATTTTTTAAAGCAAATTAATCAGTTTCAAGTGGATGTAAATACAGCTAATACTGAAGGTTATACACCTTTACATTTGGCTGCTATGAAGGCAACAAACACGACTATTATAAGATACTTATTATCTATTGGTGCGGATAAAAAAGCAACAACAAGTTTTGAAGAAACAGCTTATGATTTAGCATCTGAAAACGAAATTTTAATTCATAATAAAGTGGCATTAAGTTTTTTAAAATAAATTTATAAAATGAAAAAAAGTAAACTAATAGTTAGCCTTGCAGTCCTGTGTTTAGTACTGTTCTCTTTTACCGCATTACCAACAACTTCCAAATATAAGTGTATGGTACAAATGACCAATTATAGCGGAGAAGGGGCGTATATAGCCATCTCTTTAATTAATCCTGAGGGAGCATATGAAAAAACATTATACGTCCAAGGAGATGATGAAGAGTGGTATCATGACATTACAGAATGGTGGAAGTTTCAAGGCAAAGTTAGAACAGAAATTGATGCCTTTACAGGTGCAACTATTTCTGGCGGAGAGCGTGCAATAAGTGTTATTGAGATTGAAGATTCTAAAATCAATGCAGGGTACAGCATCCGTTTTGAGTCGGCAGTAGAGGATCAAGAATATTACACTAAAGATGTCCAGTTTGTACTAACATCAGAAAGCGTAAAAAGTAAAACAGAAGGCACCGGATTTATACGTTACGTACGTTTAATGCCAAACTAATCGCGTATTTATGACCCTTTCTATTTGGAGGTATAGTCACTTAACATTGGCACTAGCATCGTTTGTATTTGTTTTTTTAGCAACTATAACGGGTATTGTATTAGCGTTTCAGCCTATATCAGAACAACTACAATCCTATAAAATAGAAGCTTTAGATCAGCTTGATTTAGATCAAACGGTCGCGACGTTTAAACGTCAATATCCAGAAGTTATTACTATAGAAGTAGATGCAAATCAATTTGTGTCTGCTTCTGTAATTACTAAAAAAGGGACTGCTTTAAATGGGTATTTTAATCCAAAAACAGCTGCCTTTTTAGGCGAAAAACCTGAAGTATCCAATCTCTTTAAGTTTACAACCAATTTACACCGTTCGTTATTTTTAAAAAGTACGGGGCGCTTTTTGGTTGGATTGGGTTCGTTTTTATTGTTTCTAATTGCTTTTTCAGGAGCCATTTTAATTATTAAACGCCAAAGCGGTATTAAACGGTTTTTTGCTAAAATTGTAAAAGAAGATTTTTCGCAATATTGGCATGTTGTTTTGGGTCGGTTATCCCTTATTCCTATTGTAATTATAACCCTTACAGGCGTCTATTTGTCGCTGCTAAAATTTGATGTTATTACAGAAAATAAGCCTGCGCATAACATCGATTTTAATAATAACGCTTTCGCGGAAATACAGCCAGACGGAACCGTTTTTAATGCGACGACATTGGCTGAGGTTGTTAGTTTAGAGTTTCCTTTTTCCGAAGATGAAGAAGATTATTACACTTTAAAACAGGATAGTAAGGAGCTTCTGGTGCATCAATATTCAGGTCAGATTTTAAGTCAAGTAAATTATCCAATGACGACTTTCTTATCAGATTGGAGTTTAGTATTACATACCGGAAAAGGCAGTGTTTGGTGGTCTATAGTCTTATTGATTGCTTGTTTAAACATTCTGTTTTTTATCTATTCAGGGTTTAAAATGACTATTAAAAGAAGACAAAATGCTGTACTGCCTAAAAATAAAATAGCAAAGGATACAGCCGAATATATCATTCTTGTGGGCTCAGAAACAGGGAGTACTTATGGATTAGCAACCGCCTTTTATAACGCGCTGTTAGCTAATAGACAGTCTGTTTTTATTACAGATTTAAACAGTTACACAACCTATAAAAATGCAAAGCAATTAATTGTTTTAACCTCTACTTATGGAGAAGGAGAAGCACCTATAAATGCAAAGCAGTTTTTATCGGTATTAAATACGGTCCCGCAAAAACAACAAATACAGTACGCAGTTGTTGGATTTGGATCTTTAAATTATGCAGCGTATTGTAAATACGCACAATTAGTAGATGCTAATTTGCAATTACATCCCCAGTTTCAGCCTAATCTAGAGTTGTGTAAAATACACAACCAGTCAGAAATGGATTTTGAAAAGTGGGCATTGCAATGGTCTAAATCTATTGGTTTGGATTTAGATGTAGCAAGTATAAAAGTATCTAGTAAACAAAGGAAGCAACAAGCATTTACGGTGGTGAGTAAAACCGAAATTAATATAGACAATACCTTTGTTTTGACCTTAAAACCTAATAAAAGGTTGTCGTTTAAATCGGGAGATTTACTATCCATTATTCCTGAACAGGATGGCGTAGCGCGTCTGTATTCTATCGGAAAAATAGGAGGTGCTATAGTAATAAGTATTAAAAAGCACGAATTTGGTGTGTGCTCAAATTATTTTTATAATCTGACTATTGGCGACCAAATCAAAGGTGTAATTAAGCCAAATCCAACGTTTAATTTACCTAAAAGTAAACGTGTTAAAAGCGTGGTTTTGATTGCTAATGGCACAGGGATTGGTCCATTTTTAGGAATGATGCAAGACACAAATCCTGTAGTTAAGCATTTGTTTTGGGGTGGACGTACCACACAGTCTTTACAGTTGTATAAAACCAGTATTGATGCGAGTTTAAATAGCGGGTCTTTAACTAGTTTTAATATGGCATTATCGCAAGAAAACAATACTAGACTATATGTTCAAGATGTCATTGCCAAACAACAGTCTATTATTGCCGAAGTTTTAAAAAACAACGGAGTGATTATGATTTGTGGATCAATAGCAATGCAAAATCAAGTATTAGACACTTTAAATCAAATAACAACATCCAGGCTACAGCAACCTTTAAGTGTTTTTGAACACAATAATCAGATTGTAACAGACTGTTATTAATCTTAAATTTAAACTATGTGTAAGCATATACAATCAATTAATAAGACATCTCAAGGCGAATTAAATTTTTGTAAAAACTGCGTACAGTTTCACTTAGAATTTAATAACATCTATTTTGAGTTTACTCCAGACGAGTATACTATTTTTAGAAACTACGTGCTGTTTATTGAAGCGGAATATTGGGAACAAAAGTATGCTAATGCTAACGTAAAGCGTAAAATACCCGTGCCAACAAAACAAGATAATTTAGTGTTGATGTTTAATAGACAGGAAATTAAAGAGCTTAAAACATTGGTTAGCACACAAAACAACAGCGTTTTTAATACCTTTTTAAATGTTGACGATATAGATTATACTTGTATTGTAAACTAGAATAGCTTAGAATTTAATATTAAATTTGTATTTTAAAATATCTAAGAGCGTAATTAAGTAATGAAAAAAGACATCCAAATACCTTCAGTAGAAAACGTTTATATAGCAGTAGTAAATGAGTATAACGACATTTACAAGACCCAAGATTGGAATGCTTATATCATTAACGATAAAGACGTAGATTTAGAAATGGTTTTAATTGTAACTAGTGGGTATTCTGATGATAAAATGACTTCTATTTTCAGAAAAAAACTAGACAAACTACCTAAAAAGAGTTATGCTAAAATAGAGTTGATGCAAGAGGATTTATTTACTTTAAACAATCAATTTAAAGTCACTTTTTTTGAAGGTAACAAAATGTTTGATAAAACCTATACCTTTAGAAAAAACACGATTAACTTAAACGCTTTGCAGGCAGTTCCGTTAATGGAAGCGCGCGGTGTTTTGGTTAAGTAGTTTGTTTTTAGGGCAGATTGCAGCGTGTAAAACACATACTGTTTGTGCCTACACCTTTACTGATGCCTGCGTTAGCGATTGTAGTGTAAATCCTTTTTATGAGGCACGATTAAAAAGATTGCAACGTAAAGCGCGACCCTTGGGTAACGCCCAAATAGATTTAAAAAGTAACAGGCAGAAAGATAACAAGCAAAAAGCAAAAAGTCCCTTTATATACTATATACAAAGGGACTTTTTTTAATCTAATTTATCGGTTAGTTTCTGAAACACCTTTTTGGCGTCCTTACCTTCGTATAACACATCGTAAACCGCTTCTATAATTGGTAAGCGTGTTTTCTTTTTGTTTTTTTCGTTTAATATATGGGCACTTTTAGTGGCATAATACCCTTCTGCTACCATACTCATTTCCATTTGTGCAGATTTTACGGTGTAGCCTTTACCAATCATGTTTCCAAATAAACGGTTTCTAGAAAAGGTAGAGTATCCGGTAACTAATAAATCGCCTAAGTAGGCTGAGTTATTGATGTTACGTTTCATTTTGTGCATTTTTTTAATAAAACGCTTCATTTCTCGGATGGCGTTACTCATTAATACACTCTGGAAGTTATCTCCGTAACCCAATCCGTGTGCAATTCCGGCAGCAATAGCGTAAATGTTTTTAAGCATTACAGCGTATTCTGTACCAATTACATCATCACTAGTTTTGGTTTTTATATAATCGCTTGACAATACATCCGCTATGGCTTGCGCTTTTTTCTGATCGGCACAAGATATGGTTAAATAGGATAAACGCTCTAAAGCAACCTCTTCTGCGTGGCATGGCCCTGCGATAACTGCAATGTTCTCAAACGGTATTTTGTAACTGTCATGAAAATACTCGCCAAGAAGCATACCCGTTTCTGGAAGTATTCCTTTTACAGCAGACACTACGGTTTTATTGGTAATATCTACGGTTAGTTTTTGTAACTCAGAATGTATAAAGGCAGATGGTACTACAAAAATTAGTACATCAGCATATTCTGCCATTTCGTTAATATCATTACTTAGTTTTAATTGCTCTAAATGAAACTCGACAGAGCTTAAGTAACTTGGGTTATGTTGTTCTTTTAATAAATGCTCTTTGGTGTAAACGCTACGCATGTACCATCCTACTTCATCCAAGTTTTCGCACAGCATTTTTACAATTGCAGTAGCCCAACTTCCGGATCCAAAAACAGCGTATTTTAATTGTTGACTCATAAATAACTTTCTATTCTATATCAAAAATACGCAAAATTTTAATGTTTTATGTTAATGGTTTAGCAATGTTATTTTGTTTTTGGCACAGCTTTTGAAACACACTTAGTATCAATCCTTAAAACGACAGATTATGAAAACGATAAAACTACTTACAGGTTTTGCTTTAATAGCAACATTATTTACATCTTGTTATACAGAAGTAGCGGTAGATAATTATAACGATCCACTACCTATCAGTATTAATCAAATGCTTAACGCTAACGAGCTTTGGTACGTTGCGGTGGATGAGACTATTGGTTATGGCGAGTCGCCTTTTTTACAAATAGCCTTTACCGTGTCTTTTAGAAACGGGACGCTTTACGCTAATAATAATTTAGTTGGTATTGGTAGTCAAGGTAACGGTTTTGGTATCCCGATTGGGTATTATAACGCTTATGACAACATCTTAGATATAGATCATGATATTGATGGTTATGATAGTTTTGATGTATACCAAGTTAATAATAACACTATAGAGTTGTACAACCCATTTACAGATACATCGTATTTTTTACATGGTTACCAACGTAGTAATTTTGATTATGACTTTGTGTTTTATGACAATATCCAATATTTTTTACAAGAATATAATGCTTGGGAAAAAACATATACCAGTAATTATGGTGCTTTAAATGAATTTGATAACGAAAACTATTTACAGTTTTTATCAGGCGGAAACGATAACACTTTCCAGAGCAGTCAAGATCCAAACGGAATAAATCCTAACAATTTATATTGGGATTATACAGGAATATATGGCGTAGGAAACGTTAGTGGTAACATGTACTTAAAGACATTGGTTTTAGATTATGATTATTTTGATAACGAACAATTTGAGTTAAGTATCCTTAACGACCAACGTATTGAATTATTCCACCCAAATTCTGGAACGACTTACGAGTTTACTGGGCGTGGTTATATCGAATTTTTAAAAGAGGGTAAAGACGTTAATACATCTAAAACTTCAGGACTTAAAAAGCGTGTGCAACACACCAAAAAACAAGATAACGATAGAGAGAATACAAGAGCATAAAGAGTGAATTAGTTAGTTAGTAAAAACCGTTTTAAGCGAGAGCTTTTAACGGTTTTTCTGTTTGTATACATTAGGGTGAAAAATCCTAATTTAACAAAGGCTTGGCATAAGATTTGTTAACATAAGTTGGAGTTGGGCAACTAATGTTTTAACTTTAGAATTATTAAATAACAATTAAACTAACACAAACAATTATGGGATTATTTTCATTTATTAAAAACGCAGGAGCTAAAGTTTTTGGAATAGGAAAAACAGATAAAGAAGAAGTGGCAGAAGCAGCTGCAGCTGAAGTTAAAATGGAAGCATTAGCTGCCAGTAAGCTAGAAGAGACTGCAAGAGACTTAGACTTACACGTAGAAGGCTTAACTATTTTTATAGATGATGATGCAGCAACCATTTCTGGTGAAGCAGCAGATCAAGCAACAAAAGAAAAAATGGTACTTTTAGTTGGTAACAGCGACGGTATTGCAACAGTAGACGATAAAATGACGGTTGCAGTAGCAGCAGTAGTTGTGCCAGAAGCACAGTTTCATGCAGTAGTAAGCGGAGACACTTTAGGTAAAATTGCCAAAAAATATTATGGTAATGCCATGAAATATACTGAGATTTTTGAGGCTAATAAACCAATGCTTACAGATCCAGACAAAATTTATGTTGGACAAGTATTACGTATCCCTGCTTTAGACTAAAGTATACTTTTATATATAAAAAACGCCAACTGTGAAGTTGGCGTTTTTTTGTGGGTTTATTTGAAGTTGGTTTTGGGTGAATTGCAAGTAACTTATACTAGTTAATTGTTGTGCACGTTGTGGGCAGTTCATTCTATTTTTTTCCTACATAAGTAGAATGTAATTGTTGAATTTTCCATTTGCCACCTTCCTTTTTTGCGACTGCACTTTCAAGCCAATGGGCAGTGTTTAGAGTGTCGTTTTCTTTTATCCATGTTCCAAAATTATCATACGCAATCCATATTGTACTTTTATTATGTACGGTTTTTAAGAAATCAAATCGATTTATTCTAAGGGATTGTTGTTTGGCGTCTCTTATCCGTGCTCTTATCATAAAATTAGAAATAGAATCATTATTCCATACTACACCATTTTCAAGAAGAAAATAATCAGTTGTATGATGTTTTTTTATTTTTGTTGAATCTAAATCAGACCAAATATCTTGAAATGATTTTGATATTAATCCTTTAACGGAATCAATATCCGCCTGTTTTTGAAATTCATTTAATTCAATATAATTTATTGAATCTGGACTTATTTTGTTATTACAAGAATAGAAAGCACAAATAACAAGTACTATTAGAAACCTCTTCATAATTTTCATTTTTTTAATGATTGTCAACGTTGTTGTATTTGGTTTGTTGCTTGTTTTAGTAATTAGGTAAGAAGCTCAATAGTAAATTATATAGGTTGATGGCAAATCGATTTTTAATTCCTGAAATTTATATCAAGAGCAGAATCAGAAAGTATATATTCCCAAATCGGTATAAAAGTTAAAACGATTAAAAAAACCGAAAGAAATATTCCAAGTATTCCTATTCGTTTTCTATTCCTTAAAGATTTGATTCCGAGAAAAAGTCCGAGTAATCCAATTCCTATTGCGATCAATTTATTCAATTTTCCACTTGTAACTATTGTAGGGCTTAAACCCGAACCACTTTGCATTTTAGATAATTCAGTTAGAAATAATTCCGATGTTTGAATGTTAAACCAAATCACAAATAAAATTCCAATTAGAGCTATTATTACCGATATTGTTCCTGTTTTCATTTTATGGGCAACTGTTTGCTAACGTTGTTGTATAAGCTTTGTTGCGTTGGTTTAGCAGTAAAGTTACTAAATAAAAAACAAATTAAATTTAGGCGAAGATTTTCGCAAATAGACACTTAATAGCAATAAAGTTTATACGGTGTTGGCAGTAGTTTTTCTTTTATTTAACATTAGATATTTTGTAATTCATTTTAATATTATACATTTGCACTTAACTAATAGGTTAAGTTTTTTGGAAAATTTCTATTTAATTGATTTCTGCGATGAATATAAATTCAGGGTATACTTGAATTTAAGTAACTCTGATGTTACAAAAAAATTCACAGAAATAAATAGGAACGATAAGTTTATAAATAAATTCGTACTTATACTTGAAGCGGTTAAACAAAATATAGCGAATAAAACACAATTTAATTTCGAGTCCAAATGTGATTTAGGTGATATTTACGCCATCAAAGTTGATGTTCATAGGTTTTACACCTTGTGCTGTAAATCGGGAGGTTATAGGGAACTTTATATTTGTAGGTATGGAAGAAAACAATCTCAACAAAACACCAAAAAATTAACAACAACAATTGAATCAATTCATAAAATTTCAATTCAAAAATTATTAAAATGAAAGAATTAATCGAACAATCAAATTCATTATCTTCTTATAGAGAGAATAATAGAACTAAAATTGATGAGGCTTTAGTTAGTTTAAGATTAATGAAAGAAGTTGATGACTTTTTAGACGTTAATCAAATTAGTCAGCGTGATTTCGCAAGTAATATAGGATGTTCAGAGGCTTACATTAGCCAATTAATGTCTGGCACAAAAAAATTTAATGCGTCATTTTTAAATAAGTTTGAAAAGACTTATGAAATAAAAATAGATTTTAAAATTAGATCTAAAAAATCTTTTGATTTTATATCAAAAATATCAAATACGCACATTGAAATTAATTTGAATATTTTACACTTGACTCATTCCAATAAATTATTTTCTTTACAAAGTAGAGCAAATGAGTTTTTAGAATTTGATTCACAATATTTAACATTAGAAGAGTAATGGAAGAAAAAGAATTAACATTTGGTTTAAGGTTTGATGAAATAAAACTAAACAAATATTCTCAATTTGATTTAGAACAAGATTTTGATGCGGAGGCAAAAGGATTAATTGAGTTTCAAAGTAATTTTAATTTTAGAATTTTAGAAAAGGAAGAAAAAATAGTTTGTACAGTTGATGTTCGATTAGTTATTCTTGAAACTAAAGAAGCGTTTGCTGAAATAAAAGTGGAGAATTTCTTTAAAATTCATCCTTTCAGCGAAGTTATTAAGAAGAAATCTGAAAATAATTATGATATTCCAAATCCACTTTTACGTAATTTAGTTATGCAATCAATTTCAACAGTTCGTGGAATTCTTTCAGAGAAGTTAAAAGGAACAATAGCTCAAAAAGAAGTCTATCCTTTAATAAATCTTGATAATATTTTTAAAGATAAAAATTAACTTCGGATGCATTTCGCTAAATTACTGCCAACTAGTTTTATGAGGACTAAAATAGCAAATATCCCATAAGAATTACGGGATATGTGGAATTATTATTCCTAATTTACTTAAGTACTCTTTCACAAACTTACAATTATTATTGCGTGTTTAAAATACGTATAACTACGTAAATTTATTTGCTTGGACTAAGTTACAATGGTGTACTAATTAAATTTTACGGGTTTCCGTAAAACTTTAAAAAAAGCATAAAAAAAGGGGGTATGTAATCTGCTTGGGGTTTAAAAGTAACTAAAAACTAGCGATTAGTTATACTTATGTTAGGCGTAGTTTTTATTTTTTCGATTGTGTTGATTCTATATATTCTTTTTCTAATTTTGATAAATCAGCTTGTGTTATTGATAAATGTTTACAAATTGCTTTATTGTCATAGTTGATACTTTTTAGCTGAATTACAGCATTCCAATCTGCAATTATTTTCTGGTTTTCGTTTTCATTACTGATTGGCTTTTCCATAATTCTAGATAATATTTAGATTAATTCGGTTTGTTATGTCTTTATAAATTTCTGTATCAGCTATTGCGAATAAAAGCATTTCTGTATAATACAAATACTTAGTTTTTTCATTACTCCAAAGCTTTTTGCTGATTTGGCTAATAGTTTTATTCAGTTCCAAATACGCTTGATTTTTTGGTATAAATACTTTCTTATCAATTTTACTAATAAACTGTTTGTTTTTAAATTCTATCTCATTATTTACTTTATAACTATTTAAATGATTCATTCTAATTAGTACGTTCATATCGAATGCAATCATTTTAGAATTTCTACCTTCGGGGATTGGAAAGAACTTACTTTCTATTTTGTTAGAAAGTAAAATCCAATTAAGAGAATAAGCAACTCTAGAATCGTATATAATAAATTCTTTTGGCTTTAAGTATGCTAAAACTTTTGATAGGCTTGCAATTCGGTCAAATTTTATTATTCCTTTATCTAAATAATCATCAATTAAATTAAGTGTTTTACTGTCATTTGGACTATTGATTCCTCCCCAATTTTTAATAATCCACAAACTCAAATTATTAAAATCAGTTTTAGAATTCTTTAAAAATTCGTTTAATTTTAAGCAAATCCTTATTTTTAATTTAATTTCTTTTTCAAAAGGTTTTTCATTTACTAATTCATCAAGTTCAGATTTTGAAAAGACTTTTAACTCTTCTAATTTTTCTGTATTAGCGTTCCAATTATAATATTCAGAAAGTTGATTTTTATATTGTTTTAAATAATTTACAATTTTGTCAATTTCATTTGGGTTTATCATTTTTTGGGTCTGCTTTTATGTAATACCTAACGTTTATGTGTAAGAATAGTTGTGGGTTTGTATGCGATGAATTTCCGAAGGAAATTCAGACGTTACAAACACACAACGACCTTTGATTAAGCACTAAACCGCAATTATTTTTATACGGTGTTGTGTGTAGTTTTTATCTTCTTATTCTTTTTAATTCAGCAATGCTCAATCTTTAATTTTTTCTTTGTCAACTTAATTTTTCAGTTGGTAAAAAAGCGAATAATTAAAAAAATGAATATAAATCCACAAGCTGTAATTCCGAGACCAATTTTATCATTCAATTCAGTTTCAGTAATTGCTTTTATTGGAATAATTATAATTCCTAACAGTAAACCTGTGAGGAAAATATTCAGAACTATGGATGGTCGAATTCTTATATTTTTCAAATTACTGTTTTCCAACTCAAATCTTATAGAAATCAGTTTTGGGTTTGCAAAATCATCCCAACCTAAATCAGGTACGAATGAACCATTTATATTAAATCCATTGTCATAAAATTCAAAGTTCTTTAAACTGTTCAAATGTTTCTCTAAATCAGTTTTAGATAAAGAACTGTTGATTTCGTAATTTTTCTCAAGTTTAAATATGTCCTTCAAGGTTTTTGTCAAATGTTTTACAACGTGATTGTGTATGATTGGTTGAGTAATTTAAGCAACTAAGTTAGCAAATAAATCACAGATAGAATATTCCGCAGGAATGGTTGTAACTAGGTTTAAATCTAGCAATTAATTATATAAGGTGTTTGGTGTGGTTATTTTTCAAATTGTATTTCATCGTCTTGATTTAAAATTAGTAGAAACCAATTATAGTAATCAAATACATTTTTTTTAATATGGTACATTAAATAAATTCCGAAGACTAAAATTAAGCTATATACGAATGAGATGATTAAAATTATACCATAGTCAGAATCATACTCGTACATACTATTTAATTCACTAAAAGAATTGAAAATCGTAAAGATGAACCAAATAATTCCTGGTAGAAAAAAGCGACCATCAAATTTCCAAATATTGATTGTGATATAAATTGATAAAAGCAGCGAGATAAAGTATTTTATATCAAAAGATACTATTAAATCTATTATTCCGATTAATTCTAACAGAATAAAGAACCCCCAAATAATTGAAAGCATCAGATGCGCTTTTTTGAATTTCAACTTTAATTCATAAGATGGTCTTGAGGCTAAAATTTTTCTTAAAGACTCATCCTTGATTTTCCCTTTGAATTCATTATATAGAATTGACTTCGAAGTTCCTTGATTAAGTTTTTCGGTTATTTCAGATTTTATTTCTTGTTCTGTCATGAAATTTAAGTCCTAACGGTTTTGTGTATGGTTAGTGGCGTAGGTTAAGCACGTAATTTAGTAAATAAATTATAGATAGGATAATCCACGGGAATGATTGCAAGTCGGCTTAAAACGAGTAATTAATTATATATGTTTTTGTAGGTGGTTTTTATTCAGTTGTTAATTCTGGTTCTTCTATGATTTCTGTTCCAGCATAAATGTGATTTTCGCTTTCGGGAATTAAATTCATCATTGTATTGCAATAATCGATTAAAAATATTGCAGAATCTCCTAGTCCGTTAGTCATAAAATTTATTCTTTCTTTCTTTAAAGTGATTTGTAATCGACCATATTCTAGACTATCCATATTCACTCTTTTTAAATTTCTTTTAAGAAATGAGTTAAACTTCCAAACAGTGTCATTAACAGAAATTTTTATAGGTTTTGTCTTTGTATATTCAGCACCAACAAACATAGATTCTGTAAATTCTGGTTGAATTTTTAAAGAATCTCCTTTTCGAGTTATTTTCAACTTTTCAATTCCTTCATACATACATTGGCTTAAATTCGTCCATATTTTTATTGTATCTAATTCAGTCATTTTGTTTGTTAATTCAGTAAAATCACTTTTTAGATTAAAATCAGATTTTGGCAGTTCAGTTTGCTTATCTTTTTTACAAGAAACAAAAGTCATTGACAGAATTAATATTATGAGTAAGTTTTTCAAATTGCTTAAAATGGTTTTGTATAATTTACGTTGTATGGTTAAGTAACTAATTTAGCATATAAATCACAGATAGAAAGTTGGGGCGAAGATTTACGTAATTGGCCGAGAACCAATTATTAATTATAGATGGTGTTATTATTTATCTAATGGAAAAGTTCCAACTATATTTCCGTCTTTCATTACAAACAGCATATTCGCAATTGGTGCATTTCCAAAACTGTCATCTTGCCATGCATTTTGATGTAATCCAATAAATGTGTTCAGTAATTTTTTTTCAGAATTTTTTGCAACTACCATCATACATCTTCTTCTAGGAATTGTAACTAAAATTTCTTCTGAATTCAACATCTTATGTGCTTTGAGCATATGATTTTTTGATAAAATTCGCTCACTTGAAAAATCCAAACCACTTGATGTCAAAGCCTTATTTTCTAGTGTTTTAGAATATTCAAATTCTGTTTTATAATCTTCTAAATTTTGATATGCTTCTTTTAAAATTTGGTTTGAATCCATTTTTTCAAGATGCTGGTTAGTTAGAAAGACAAAGTTTTCAGGTGTGTCATAACCAAAACCAATTACTACTTTCGGATTTTGTTCATTTCCAACTAAAGTTTGCTTTATTGCTCCAGCTTTAATTCCGGCCCAATCTCCTGGTTTTAGGATAGGATAAATTTTGTGTTTTCCGCTTTCGGACTCTTCTTTAATTTTTTCAATTTCTTCGTTTGATTTTTTCTTTCCAAATAGTGTTTTCCACATATGATTTTATTTTTAATTACGCACAACGTTTTTGTGTGTGATTAGTGGCGTGATTTAAGGAACTAAGTTAGCAAATAAATTACAGATATAAAGTCGAGGCGAAGATTGTCGTAAGCAGGCTAGAATTAGCAATGCATTATAGAGGTTGTTGGTATTAGTGTTTTGCAAATGCAATTAACGGTGTAAAATTTCCTTTATCTGCTTCTTTTAAAGCTTTTATATATTTATTCCTTGTTTCGTTAACTTTAACCATATTTGATTGATGCCAAGAAAAAATTTCAGTTCTAAATATAGATTCCATAATTATATCAGCCATCATCCTTGAGTGTCTTCCATTTCCATTTAGAAAGCAATGTATGGATACTATGCGATGTTTAAATCTTATAGCTATTTCATCGGGTGGAAAAGTGTTGTTATCTATCCAATATTTAGTGTCGTCTAATAAATTTTTTAATTCAATTCCAATTTTTGTCCACGGAATTCCAATGTTCTTTTCAGTCTTTCTAAAATCGCCTGCCCATTTCCATACATCACCATACATTTTTTTGTGTAAGCCTTTCACAAATTTTTCAGTTAAAATTTTTTCAAGTTTAAATTTTGAATGAATAGTCCATTCTACTGCTTTTTCAATGTTTAATTGCTCAAATTCATCTAGTTCTCCTTGAGTTGTGATAGACTTTATTTTAAGACCTTCCTTTTCTTCTTCATCCAAAGGTGTTTGTCCATCTTTATAATCGAAATCTAATCCCATAATGATTTTTTCATCTCTCGTTTTATTTCGCTAGCAAGCTCTTTTATTGTTTTGACTAGCTTTTCATCTCCAATACCTTGGTCCTCTAATTTCATATTTTGATTGGTTCTTAAAACTATTTTTCGGGCCAGAGTTTCTGCTCTAGTTTGTATTAACTCATCAATGGTACCATTTTTTGGGACTAGCGCATAGACTAATTTTAAGTCAATTGCATTGGCTAGATCTTTTAAAGAATTGAGTGTTATTGTACCATTAGCTTCACTTTCCTCTATTCTTTTTACGCCTTGTCTTGTTATATTTAATTTGGCACCAAGTTGTGCCATTGTCATATTAAGTGATGTCCTAATTGTATTTACCCATCCACGTTCTGGGACCAGGACCTTTCTGGTTTCAGAGAATGGCTGAAGTTTTTGGTCCAATTGCTCAATTAACAGTTTTTGCTTATTTCTCATTTTTGTAACGCTTTAAGTTTACAAATATATAAAAAAGTAATCGCATATGTTTACAAAAAACACAAAAAGTAAACAATTGAGTTTACTTTTGGTTATTCTGTAAAATTAATGACAGCGTGCTTGTGTATAGAAAATTACGGGTTTGCTTGAGAGGGTTTTTCAAAAAAAGTTTAGAGTTAGTAAGCAGATAGTGCCCTTTGATTAAGCACTAAACCGCAATTGTTTTTATACGGTGTTGTAAGTAGTTTTTATTCCGTTTCTATTATTAGACAATATTTTTTAGTTTTATCTTTTAAACATTTTGTGCTATCAGTTCCGTTTTCATTGTTTTCAAAAAGATAATAATTCTTTGAGTCAAACTCGCTTTTATTTATTCCACTATTAAAAATAATCTGCTTTTCAACTAGTTTATATGTTCCGTTTTCAATAGTATCAAAACCAGAGCTAAATCCTGAAAAGTAAACGTAATCATATTTTGAGTTGGGATATAATTTCAGAAACCAACCATTGTCAGGTAATATTCTCAGAGGAAATTGAATAGTGTCAGATACAATTCCGTTATTTATATTTTCTTTCCGTTGTCCATTTTGACAAGAAACGACACTAAAAAAGAATATCAATATTATTATTCGGTTCATTTTGTCAAATTATTGCTATCGTGTTATATATGGTTTGTTGCGTGTTTTAAGTAACTAATTTAGCAAATAAATTACAGATAAGATATTCCGCAGGAATGGTTGTAAGTAGGTTTAAATCTAGCAATTAATTATATGTGGTGTTGTGCCCAGTTATTTTAAACGGTAGATTGTTTTATTTTTTTCTCCTATTTTTTCAAATAAACCTAATTCAGCACCTTTCTTTAAATCTCTACTTGCTGTTGCTGAAGAAATATCTTTAAAAATATTCATATAATCTTTCCTTGTAAATTCAGTTTTATTTAATGAAACAAAATATTCTAATCTGTCTTTTTCATTTAAAGTTCGATTATTAAAATCTAATAGTTCACTAATTGAAATGTCTATCACGTTTAGCATATATTCAATAAACTTAGTAGATTTTCCTGATTTATCACTTTCAGCTAAGGCTTTATAATATTTTTTTTGGTCGTTGCTAATTAACGTTTCAAAGGGTAGAAATTCAAATATTGGATATTTTTCCATCAAAATTAAAGTTTGCCATAATCTTCCCATTCTGCCATTTCCATCTAAAAATGGATGTATAAATTCCATTTCGTAATGGAAAACACAACTTTTAATTAATTCAATTTCATCAGACTTTTTCAAATATTCAAAAAGGTCTTTCATTAAGTACGGAACATTTTCAAAAGGTGGTGCCAAATGCTCAACTTTTGAGCCTTTTACAATTCCGACACTTTGATTTCTATATTTTCCAGAATTTTCAATTAAACCTTCCATTAAGTTTTCATGTACTTTTAAAAAGGATTTTTCATTTGAAGGATTGTAATCTTCTAATTTTTCATATATTTTAATTGCATTTAAAACTTCAAGAACATCTTTTTTAGGACCGATAACTCTTTTGTTTTCAAGAAGTGCTGTTATTTGTTCTTCTGTAAGTGTGTTCCCTTCTATTTTTAACGAAGAATGAATAGTTTTAATTCTATTCTGTTTTCTTAATTTCGGAGAAGGTTTGTTTAATAAATTAGCATTTACTTCTCCTATTTTCTCTGAAATAGAAGTTATTAATTTTAAAATAGAAGATGTTATTTCGTAAGGTGGTTTCATTTGTGATACTATCATTTGATACTACCAAAGATACAATCATTTAATCTGATTTACCTTAGTACTCTTCCATAAACTTACAATTGTTATTACGTGTTTAAAATGCGTATAACTGCATAAATTTATTTGCTTGGACTAAGTTACAATGGTCTACTAATTAAATTTTAAGGCTTTCCGTAAGGCTGTAAAAAAAGCATAAAAAAAACCACCTGATTAGGTGGTTTTAATGCCTCTTATTATAAATTATAATTGGTTAAAAGCTGTTAGAAAGTTAATTACAGCAGCTTTACTATCTATAAAAATTCATGTCATCTAAATATGCCCAAACATGCTCTGGTAATAATGGTTTAATGTTTTTTCCGGCTTTAATACTATTACGTATTAAGGTTGAAGATATTTCCATGATTGGTGCTTCAACATGATGTATTTTAGCGTGGTTGTCAAACTGGGTTTCTATTGTGCCAGTACTTATTCTTGGATAGACGTAAATATGGTGGTTGTCTAAAATAACTTGATAGTTTTTCCACTTATGGAAGCTTTTCAAGTTGTCTTCTCCCATAATTAAAGAAAAATCCTTGTCAGGATACTTCTCGGTTAGATACGCTAAGGTATTAACGGTGTAATTGGGTTGGGGTAAGTTAAACTCGATATCGCTCTCTTTAAGCGTATCGTAGTCTTTTGTGGCTAGATATACCATTTCTAAGCGTTGGTGGTTATCTAGCAGTGTGCTTTTCTTTTTAAATGGGTTGTGTGGTGTTACTACAAACCAAATTTGATCTAAATCGCTATTTTCCACCATTTGGTTAGCAATTACAAGATGCCCAATATGTATTGGGTTAAAGGATCCAAAGTATAAGCCTATTTTCATTTTTTAAAAGTATCATACTGTGCGCAGTCGAAGTGCTTTTGGTGTTTGAAAGCTGCATTTTTTACACCTCAGAAACGACCAAAATTTACAGTATGTTATTATTTTTTTATAAAGTCGCTAACGGTGGTTTCTGCTTCTAGTAATGCTTTGTCAAGATTGTCATTTTCTATAATAACATCAAATAAAGGCGCTGTTGCCAACTCTGCACTAGCTTTACTAATACGCATGTTTATTTTGTCATCACTTTCTGTCTTGCGCTTTTTTAAACGTATTTTAAGCTCGTCAATACTAGGTGGCTTAACAAAAATGGCGATAGTCTGTTCTGGAAATTTACGTTTTATACGTAATCCGCCAGAGACGTCAATATCAAAAATTACGTTTTTACCTAATGCCCAAATGCGTTCGACTTCGGTTTTTAAAGTTCCGTAAAAGTTATCTCTGTACACTTCTTCCCACTCTAAAAAGTCGTCGTCCTTGATGTGTTGTTTAAAGTCTGAGGCAGATAAAAAGTAATAATCCTTAGCGTCCTGTTCTGTACCACGTTTTTCTCTAGAAGTTGCAGAAATAGAAAAGGCTAAGTTTAAGTGCTCTTGCTTTAATAAATGTCTAACTATCGTTGTTTTTCCAGATCCAGAAGGTGCTGAAAATACTATTAGTTTACCTTGTGTTTTGGTGTGTTCAGTCAATGTGCTAATGTTTAAAGGACGTTTAATAATTGTTCCTTAATTTTTTCTAATTCGTCCTTCATTTGTACAACCAATTGTTGCATTGGTGCGTAGTTACTTTTTGATCCAATAGTATTAACTTCTCTACCAATTTCTTGAGCGATAAAGCCTAATTTTTTTCCGTTAGAATCTGTACTGTTTATGCTTTCAATAAAGTAGTTTAAGTGATTGTTTAAACGTACTTTTTCTTCAGTAATATCAAATTTTTCTATGTAATACACCAGTTCTTGTTCAAAACGGTTTTCGTCATACTTTTCTTTAAGGTCATCAACGCCTTTTCTTAAACGCTCTTTAACACCTTCTACACGCTCCGGATCCATAGTAATAACTTGCTCTAATAAGTCAGCAATATTTTTTACACGGTCGTTAAAGTCTTGTTCTAAAACTTTTCCTTCGTTTAGTCTGTAGTCTTTTAGGCTATTTAAAGCAGTATGGATTTCGGTTTCAATCTGTGCCCATTCTGTATTATCAATTTCTTCTCTGACAGTATTTAAAGCGTCAGGAAAACGAACCGCCATTTTTAGCAATTCAATATCATTACCATCATTATAAACCGCTTTTAGTTGTTGCATATATTGCTTAACAACAGGTGCGTTTATTTGTGTTGAGGTATCATCTGCAGTAGTTTCTACGTAGATAGAAAAGTCTACTTTACCACGTTCTAACTGCTTAGCCATTAGTTTACGTAGGTCCAGTTCTTTTTCTCTGTAAATTGAAGGCATACGCGCATTCAAATCTAGGTTTTTACTGTTAAGCGATTTTAACTCTATAGTTATCTTCTTTGTTGGCAATTGTAATACAGATTTGCCATAACCTGTCATTGAATAAATCATATAAACACTAATTAATTGCTACAAAGGTAAGTAAAATGTTAACGCCTAAGAAATCGAAATTTTATTATGCGTGCAGAAGTAATTATTGTAGTTTTGAAGTAACAAACGCTAACACTATGTACACAAAAGAATTTGAAATTAGATGGAGTGATATTGATGCTAACAGACATTTAGCAAACTCGGCTTATATTAACTACATGTCTCATACCAGAACCGCTTTTTTACAAGACCATGGGTTTTCTTTAATGGCTTTAAGTAAAGCTGGTGTTGGTCCTGTTGTTTTTCATGAACATGTACATTACTTTAAAGAGGCTTTTTTAGGACAACCAATAACGGTTAGTCTTGAAGTGTCTGGTTTAAGTGAAGATGGTATGTTTTTTAAATTTGATCATAACTTTTATAACAGTAAAGGCCAAAATTTAGCGTTTTGCGAAATTGTTGGCGCTTGGATTGACCTTGGTACAAGAAAACTTATTGGGTTACCACAAGATTTATTAGACATGACCAGTAAGTTTCCAAAAACGGAAGACTATAAAATATTAACTAAGGAGGACATGCGCTTGCATGGACGTTTACCTAAGCATTTAGAGCTTTAGGCTTTTTAGTTACCAAATACACACCAAAAAATATTAGGGATGATGCTGTTAGCTTTACTGCTGTTACAGCATCACTACCCGCAATTACTGCATAAATACCTGCAATTAATGGTTGCAAGTATATAAACACGGTTACTGTAGAGGCTTTAAGATGTCTTAAGGCAAGTGGGTTTAATAAGTAGGTTCCAAAAGTGGCACCGACAATTACAAACACAACAGAAAACCAAATGTACGGTGTAAACGTGACTGTGTTTATGGCTAGTATGTCATTAAATCCAAATGGGAGTACCATAAAGAATCCTATTAAAAACAACCATCTAATAAATGTAAACGGGTGGTAACGATAGGTTAATTTCTTGATTATTATAATGTAAATACTATACGAAATAGCATTAAGTAATATCATAATGTTACCCAAAAACACATTGTCTCCAGGGCTTGCGGATTTACCGTAAACGGTTAATATAGCTGCGCCAGCAAAACCAAAAATAACACCTAGTATTTTGATTTTTGTAATCTTTTCTTCTAAATAGAATGATGATAGTAATAATACGATTATGGGACTAATAATCATTATTACCGAGGCATGTATAGGTGTAGTTAACTCCAATCCTTTAAAAAACAGAAGCATATTAGTAGCTACTCCAAAAAAGGCTGCGTAGACTAACGTTAGAATGTCTTTTTTTTCTATTTTTTCTGTGGGTCCCAAAAAACTGAATAGCCAGAATAAAATAGACGCACCACCAACACGAAGTACAATAAATCCTGAGGGTTTTATAAAACCTCCAACCATAACGTCTTTAGCAAATGTGTAGTTTAAGCCGTATAATATTTGTACAAACAATGCTGCTAATAGTGCCCAATATCTAGCTTTCATTTAATGCTAGTTTTGTGGATGCTGTTGTTTTTTTAGCATTTCCGATAAAGATGGCGTCATCAATAACTATAACAGGTCTACTTAAAAACGTATAGTGCTCTAAAAGGTAATGTTTATAGTCTTTTTCGGTTAGGTTTTGGTCTTTTAACCCTTTTTCTTTATATAATTTTGCACGTTTGCTAAACAATGCTTCGTAACTACCAGATAATGCTTTTAAGGCTTCTAATTGCGTTTCCGTAATTGGATTGGTCTTGATGTCTTGAAGCTCAAAATCTGAAGGCAGATCTAGTTCTTTTAAAATACGGACACAAGTACTGCAGGTTTTTAGGTAGTATACTTTTTTCATTTTGCTAAAAATTTTGTCAAAGGTCGTTTTTTTTACTAAAAAGAACTCCTTTTTTTGGTTAAAACTAGTCTGTGCCAGGCGAAGCTTCCGCGGAAGCGTTATGTGTTATTGGAAAATTACAGGATCTTGCTATAAAACACATGCTGTTAGCGTCGTGATGTAATTGGTTGGCTTTTTGTATCATATCCGCATTTTTAACTATTACTTTTGGGTGTAACGTCACGTTGGCAAATTGCCCGCTACCATTAGCGTTTTCTTCCATTGTGCCTTCTGGTTGGTCGGTGTAGTTTACCACAATAATATTGTTGGTGGCGCAAAGATGTAAGTACCAAAGCATATGACAAGAGGCAATGGAAGACAGTAATAATTCCTCTGGATTATAACGGGTTTGGTCTCCTAAAAAAGCGGGATCAGAACTTGCCAAAATAGGTTGTGTTTTATGTGTGGCGGTTATGGTATGGTTGCGATTATAGTCTTTGTAATGCGTTGTGCCTTGACCTAGGTTTCCGGTCCATTGTATTGTAGCTTGGTAGTGGTGCGTTTTCATTATGGAATATTAATGGTTAAAGTTAAAAATCCAATTGTAATTAGTTTAAGTTTTTTTTATTTAGTTTCTTGTAAAAAAAAATAAAGAGATGGAGTTTACATTTGACATTGCATTAAAAAACAGAGCTATATTTAAACAGTTTTTAGAGCAATTTACTTTAGAGCAATTAAATACAGTGCCAGAAGGTTACAGTAATAATATTTTTTGGAATGTAGCGCACACCGTGGTTACCCAACAATTATTGGTGTATAAATTGTCTGGTTTGGATATGATGGTTAGTGACGATTTAGTGGAAAGGTATAGAAAAGGAACTAAAACGGAAGGTGATGTAACCCAGGCTCAAGTTGACGAGATTAAAGCATTGTTGTTTACTACAATAGAAAAAACTATAGAAGATTATAACAACAAGATATTTAAAACGTATAACGAGTATACGGTGTCTACAAAAAGTACGTTAGCGTCTGCAGAAGATGCTATTGCGTTTAACAACTTTCATGAAGGCATCCACTTGGGATATATTTTAGCCTTAAAAAAGAATATTTAGTAGTTTAAGTATTGGTCAATGACAGTAAAAGGTATTGTAAACTCAATTAGTTGTTTGCTAAAATCGCCTAATTCAAAATTGTCGTAAATTATTATAACACCATCCTCATTAAAGCCGATAGTTTCTGGTAGTTTAAAACTACTAGCACTATCGTCTAGACTGGTGTAAGTGGTTAATAGCTCTTTGTCGTAGTACTTTTTAACTATGGTTTTAAAAGCTTCCATATTATTAATAAGGTCTGCTGTAGTTAACGCTTTACCGTTTGATAAATCAAAATTAAAAAACTTGAATCTTAGGGTGCTACTTGCTGCTCCTGTATTAATATTTCCATTCATGGCAATACTTACTATAGCTTCGTTTTGGTAAGAAACTTCACCGTCAATTAGGGCTTCCCATCTCGGAAATTTGTCTTCAAACTCTGTAAGTAGCGTTTTATTAAAATTGATATAGGCGTCGTTAAAAGCTGTGATGCTTTCTGCAATAGTTTCTTTTTTATTTTTAGCGCTATCAATGTTTAAAATAGTACATGCAAAACCAGTTAGTGTTGCATTTATAGTTTTTGCTGTTTTAGAATTACCATCCGCTTTTGGTATAATAACTTCTACAAGTGTTTCCTTTTCTGAAGAAACTTCGGTTTCAGAAAACGTTATTGGTTTGTCCTTTTGGCAAGAGACCGCCAGGAAAAAACATGTAATTACAGTAAAAAGGGCTGATTTTGAAATCGATAAAGTGTTAAACATTGACTAAAGGTATTGTTCTAGTTTTAATACAACGAATTAAAAACTATTTTTGTTGCTAACAAAAAATTTCCTCATGAAATTTAATACAAAAACAATACATGGCGGTCAAAAACCTGATCCAGCATACGGCGCAGTGATGCCACCAATATATCAAACCTCTACTTATGCACAAACAACACCAGGAGGACACAAAGGTTTTGAGTATTCTAGAAGTCATAACCCAACACGTCAGGCTTTAGAAAATGCATTTGCTAGTTTGGAAAACGGAGCGTTTGGATTGGCTTTTGGTTCTGGATTAGCTGCTATTGATGCTGTGTTAAAGTTATTGCAGCCAGGAGATGAGGTTATTTCTACCAACGATTTGTATGGTGGGACGTACCGTTTGTTTACTAAAATTTTTGAAGGTTTTGGTATTAAGTTTCATTTTGTAGGCATGCAAAATGCTGCCAATATTGAAGATTACGTAAATAAAAACACAAAGTTAATTTGGGTAGAAACACCAACTAACCCAATGCTAAATATTATAGATATTGCAGTTGCTGCAAAAATTGCTAAAAAGCATAAGGTGTTACTTGCAGTGGATAATACCTTTGCAACGCCTTATTTACAACAACCTTTGGATCTGGGCGCGGATATTGTAATGCATTCCGCAACAAAATACCTTGGTGGACATAGCGATTTGGTTATGGGCGCATTAGTTGTAAAAGATAAAGATTTAGCAAAAAGATTGTATTTTATCCAGAATGCAAGTGGTGCTATTTGTGGACCACAAGATGCCTTTTTAGCTTTACGCGGAATTAAAACCTTGCATGTTAGAATGCAGCGTCATTGCGAAAATGGTAAGGCTGTAGCCAAATTTTTAAATACACATCCTAAAATTGAAACAGTCTATTGGCCAGGATTTAAGAATCATCCTAATCATGATATTGCATTATCGCAAATGAAAGATTTTGGTGGTATGGTTAGTTTTGTAACTAAAGGAAACAATTACGAAGACGCAATTAAGGTGGTAGAAAACCTTAAGGTCTTTACATTGGCAGAATCTTTAGGAGGCGTGGAGTCGTTGTGTGGTCATCCAGCAAGTATGACACATGCTAGTATCCCTAAGGAAGAGAGAGAAAAGATAGGTGTTGTTGATAGTATGATTAGATTAAGTGTTGGTATTGAAGATGAAGAAGATTTAATTAACGATCTAAAACAAGCCTTAGGTTAATTGATAGCCACAAATAGTGGTGCATAAAAAAAGCTCAAGTGTTAACTTGAGCTTTTTTTATAAACTTATGTTTTAATTTGAGTCTAATCTAAGTAGTAAATGTAACCTACATTTAGCCAAACTAACCAGTCATTGTATTTGTTAGAATTTAATTGGTGGTCTAAACCATCTACCCAGTCGCTAAAGTAATATTGTCCTCTAAGATCTATCATTAAATCAGACAGCATATTTAGCTTATATCTAACACCAATACTTGAAACTACAGACCACGTAGAACCTGAATCTGGATTAATAGAACCGGGATCCCAACCTGAGTAAAAATTATTATTATCTAAAACGTTACCAACATCATTGGTGCCATTATCATAATCTGTGTATACTTTTGGGTTATAAGATACGTAGTGCGCGCCTAAACTAACAAAAGGTGCTAGTCTATATCCAAAAGCTTGAAAAGATCTAATACTTAACGGAAAAAATTCTAATTGCATTCCAATATCAAAATTGTTAGCCTCTCCGGTATGTGCTCTTAATTTATCTGCCTCGTCACTAGTTCTTGAGTCTTCTACCCATTTACCTAAATGATTTAGTTTGGTTTTATTAAAAGAAATTTCTGTACGTAATTTAAAATGATCATTAAAATAATTGTCTGTTGTGTAACAATTACAATCCGCTTGATAAGCAAAGTTGATATAATGTACTAGTCCAATTCCAAAACCGGTATTACCAGCATTGGTGTCAGAATCTAAACGTTCTCCAAAGTCAGCTTTAAAAGCGACAGGTCCTGTAATGATACCTATTTCGTGAGAAAAGCCTAGTTGCGCATATGCACTGCTGGTACTTAATAGGATAAGTACAACTAGTATCAAGTGTTTAGGGTTAAGCATAATACGGCTTTGTTATTAACAATTTGTTCGGCAAATATATAAAATCTCGACGAACATACAAATTTTACAGATAAAACGCATCATAAATATGAATTATTAAAGAAACGTTAATATCAACTATAACGATTGCGAAAATAAAAAAAAAGTAGGTGCTGTATTAAAGATAATGTATCTTTGTTCTACATTTTTATGGATTGTATAACAGTATCGTAATTATTTACATAATGAAAGATAAAATTGAAGCATTTTTAGACTTAGTAAAACAAAAAAATGGTAATGAGCCAGAGTTTTTACAAGCAGTACACGAAGTTGCAGAAACGGTAATTCCGTTTATAGAAGAAAATCCAAAATATCAAGGTAAAATGTTATTGGAGCGTATGGTAGAACCTGAGCGTACAATAATCTTTAGAGTGCCTTGGATTGACGATAAAGGAAACACGCAAGTAAACAGAGCTTTTAGAGTAGAGTTTAACTCAGCTATTGGACCTTACAAAGGAGGGTTGCGTTTTCACCCATCTGTAAACCTTAGTATTTTAAAGTTTTTAGGTTTTGAACAAGTATTTAAAAACTCTCTAACAACTTTACCAATGGGTGGAGGAAAAGGAGGAAGTGATTTTGATCCAAAAGGAAAAAGTGATAACGAAGTCATGCGTTTTTGCCAATCTTTTATGTCAGAATTGTTTAGACATATTGGAGCAAACACGGATGTGCCAGCCGGAGATATTGGTGTTGGAGGACGTGAGATTGGTTATATGTTTGGTCAATATAAGCGTTTGACTAACGAATTTACAGGAGTACTGACAGGTAAAGGATTATCTTATGGAGGATCTTTAATCAGACCAGAAGCTACTGGTTATGGTACGGTGTATTTTGCAAAAAATATGTTAGCTACTAAAAACGATTCTTTTGATGGAAAAACAGTTGTTATTTCTGGATCAGGTAACGTAGCTCAATATGCTTGTGAAAAAGCAACTGAGTTAGGTGGTACCGTTGTGACAATGTCAGATTCTTCTGGATACATTCACGATAAAGACGGTATAGATGCTGAGAAATTAGCATATATCATGGAAATTAAAAACATTAACAGAGGTAGAATTAGCGAGTATACAGATAAGTATACATCTGCGACGTTCCACAAGGGAGAAAGACCTTGGAGTGTTAATTGTGATATAGCAATGCCATGTGCAACTCAAAACGAGTTGGATAAAGCTGAAGCTGAAATGTTGGTTAAAAACAACGTATTAGTGGTTGCAGAAGGAGCAAACATGCCAACAACACCAGAAGCTATTGAAGTACTTCAAAAAGCTAAAGTATTGTTCTCTCCAGGAAAAGCATCTAATGCAGGAGGTGTTGCAACTTCAGGTTTAGAAATGAGTCAAAACTCTTTACGTTACAATTGGACTAGAGAAGAGGTTGATGCTAAGTTATACCAAATTATGGAAGACATTCACGCTTCTTGTGTACAGTATGGTACACAAAAAGATGGTACAGTAGATTACGTAAAAGGAGCAAATGTTGCTGGTTTTGTAAAGGTCGCTGATGCTATGTTAGCACAAGGAGTTGTGTAGATAATAACAGTTTATATATTAAAACCCCTAACCTTATTAAGGTTAGGGGTTTTTTAGTGTTTTATATACGCTTAGGGATACAATAAATTGTGGTATTTTTGAGTTTTAACAGTTGATTTTAAAATAATGCTGACAAATAAGACTAATCTTAAATTGTTTTTTCTGTGTTTAAGTTTTTTAACTTTACAACTAACTAATGCCCAAGATTTTTCTGATCAATGGACGGGCTATTTCTCATATTTAAATATTAAAGATGTATCTCAAGGCGCTGACAGGGTTTTTGGTGCATCAGAAAATGCTGTTTTTGTGTATAATAAAAATAGTAACGAGATCGAAACTATTTCTACAATACATGGCTTATCAGGAGAGGAAATATCAGTTATAAAATATGCTGAAGATCGTGGCTTATTATTTCTGGGTTTCGAAAACGGGTTAATTCAAATATATGACGAGAGTGATAACACGGTTTTATCGGTTGTAGATATTTTAGAAAAACCAACAATTCCTCAAAGTGATAAAAAAATTAATCATTTTAACTTAGTTGATGATACGTTGTACATAGCAACAGATTATGGTATTTCAGTGTATGATTTAGAGGGCTTAGAGTTTGGTGACACGTATTATATTGGTGCGGGAGGTTCGCAAATAGTAATTTCTCAAACCACAATTTTTGATGGTGATATTTATGCAGCAACTGCAACTGGAATTAAGAGAGGAGCAGTAATTAATCCAAATTTAATTGACTACCAAGAGTGGGAGCAAGTTAATGGCGGTAATTGGGTCGGAATTGAAGCAGTAGGTACACAATTGTTTGCGGCGAATGCTAGCAGAAAGGTTTATGAATTGGTTAGTGGTGCATTGCAAATTAAGGCAACATATCCTAACTTTATTACAGATTTTAGAGTCTTTGATAGCAAGTTGATAGTAACGACGCAAAAAGAGGTTTATATTTATAATCCTGTGGGCTTTTCGGGTATAGCTCAGGTTGGTAATAGTGCAGAATTTAGCACCAATTATACATGTGCTTTAATGGATGATACTGATCAAATATATATTGGAACGGAAGGGACTTTAGTGATAGGTAAAACAGGATTTGGAGTATTGAAGACGTCAATAGCTGATACGTCTATATTAGAAGAAATACATCCTGATGGTCCTTTACTAAATAATTTTTTTAAAATTGAAGTAGCTCCAGGTCATATTTATGGAACACATGGTGGTTATGATGTTAGTTTTAATCCATACGCGGTAATAACGTCTAGATCTGGTATTAGTCACTTTTTTGATGAGTCTTGGCAAAACGTAAGTTATGATACTATTTTAGCTACTGCTAATAATCCTAGGTCTTTGTCTCATATTTCTGTGGATCCCCTTAATCCTGAAATTGCTTATATAAGTTCTTCAATAGGTGGGCTTTTAAAATTAGAAAACAATGTTCCTGTAACTTTTTATACTGGAGAGAATAGTACTATAAATCCATTTTTCACAATCAATCATTTTGTGCACGCCTCAGTTTTTGATGCTGCTGGATCACTATGGGTTATGAACAGTAGGTATGATTCTCCTTTAAATAAGTTTAGAGATGAGCAGTGGTCGTCTTTTAGCTTTTTGGAGGTTATTGAGCCTGCGGATAGTAACAAAGGATTTGCAGCTATAACTACAGATGCTAATAATACTATTTTTACGGGCTCTTATAATTATGGAATAGTTGGTTATGATGAAAGTAGCGGAGCTTTTAATACTGTTTCAGAAGAAGATGCTATGCCATCAAACGCTATTACAGCTTTAACCATTGATAGAAGTGGGCAGTTATGGGTAGGAACAGATAAAGGGTTGAGGGTTATTTATAATACTACGGATTTTATAACGGGTACACCAGAAGTAGATGATATTATTGTTTTAGATGATGGTGTTCCTAGAGAGTTATTATTCCAACAATACATAACAGATATTGAGGTAGATGGCTCAAATAATAAATGGATTGGAACTTTAGATACAGGACTGTATTATTTCTCTTCAGACGGACAAAGTACCATCTTTCATTTTACAAAAGATAATTCTCCTTTACCAACTAATGACGTGTTGGATGTGTCTATAGATGATGTAAACGGAATGATTTATATTGCAACAGATAAAGGCTTGGTGTCTTTTAAATCTGATGCGTCTAAACCGCAGTCGACTTTAGAAAACGCCTATGTTTATCCTAATCCTGTAAGACCAAACTTTAATATTTTAACGGATAAAGTTAAGATTAGAGACATATCAGAGAATGTTAATATAAAAATTACTGATATTGAAGGTAATTTGGTGGCAGAAGCACAGTCTAGAACTAATGGTAGATTTCAAGGCTATAATCTAGAAATAGATGGAGGTACGGCTTTATGGAATGGTAAAAATTTGGGTGGGAATATTGTAGCATCTGGGGTGTATTTAATCATGCTTAACGATTTAGATACTTTTGAGACTAAAGTGCTAAAATTAATGGTTGTTAGATAATGTTAACAACTACAAATGCAATTGTACTGTCCAAACTACGGTTTAAAGATAATGACCTTATTGTAAAGTGTTATACTCAAAAACAAGGTGTTGTTAGTTATTTGCTAAAAGGCGTTTTGACTTCTAAAAAGAGTAATAAAAAAGTGGCCTATTTTCAGCCATTATCACAATTACAGTTAAACACGGACTACAAACCAAATCGGTCTTTACAATATATAAAAGATATTAAAACAGATTTTTTATATGCTTCGCTTCATACTAATATTTTAAAGAGCGCTATTGTTATGTTTCTGGCAGAAGTACTAGCACATGCTTTACAAGAGGAGGAGCAGAATGATACTTTATATAGCTATATTCAGACAACTTTGCAATGGTTGGATACCAATGATAGTTATTCTAATTTTCATTTATTGTTTCTGTTGCAGCTAACAAAATACTTGGGATTTTATCCAGATCAAACAGAAATGGAAACCGCTTTGTGTTTTAATTTATATGATGGCGAATTTCAAGATGAAAGTGTTTCTAAGTACAATGTTACGGGTGAAAATTTAACACTACTAAAACAGCTTTTAGGCACAACGTTTGATGATTTAGATGGTATTAAAATTAATGCTAAGCAAAGACAGTCTTTTTTGGCTCTTATTTTAGTATATTTTGAATTACATTTGGGGAGTTTTAAAAAGCCTAAATCTTTACAAATTCTTAATGACGTTTTTAATTAAATATATGAAGTTTCTTATTAGTATTTGTTTACTCTTTTTGGTCTCATTTTCTGTTTCAGCACAGACTATTAAGGTGTTAAATAAAACTACTAACGAGCCTGTATTTGGAGTCGCTATTTATAATAAAGATAAATCTAAAAGCGAAATTACGGATCTTAATGGTCAGGCTAATTTGGATGCCTTTATGGCTACCGAGCTGCTTTATTTTCAGCATATTTCTCATAAATTAAAAACAATAAAAAAAAGTAATATCCAAAACGGACGTGTGTATTTAATGGCTGGTCAGCAAGGTTTGGATGAGATTGTTATTTCTGCCTCAAATTTTGGGCAAAGAAAAAAAGACATTCCTAAAACCATTGCAACCATTACGGCAAAAGACGTTTCTTTTAATAATCCGCAAACAAGTGCAGACTTATTAGAAGGTACAGGTCAGGTTTATATCCAAAAAAGTCAGTTGGGAGGTGGAAGTCCTATGATAAGAGGGTTTTCTACTAATAGGCTATTAATTACAGTGGATGGAGTACGTATGAATAATGCTATTTTTAGAGGCGGAAATCTTCAAAATGTTATCTCTATCGATCCATTGTCTATTCAAAACACAGAAGTGACGTTAGGTGCAGGGTCTATTATTTACGGTAGTGATGCCATTGGAGGTGTTATGAGTTTTTATACAAAAAAACCAGAGTTTTCATTTTCTGATACTTTAAATGTTAAGAGTAATGTCTTATTGAGGTATGCAACAGCTAGCCAGGAAAAAACAGCGCATATTGATGTTAATGTTGGCTATAAAAAATGGGCATTTCTGACAAATGTAAGTTATACTGATTTTAATGATTTAACCATGGGTAGTCATGGTCCAGATGATTATTTAAGGCCAGAATTTGTGGTTACTCAAAATAATCAGGATGTTATCGTGCAAAATAATGATTCAAGAGTTCAGAAGTTTACAGGATACAATCAAATTAACTTGATGCAAAAAGTAAGCTATAAGGCTGCTGAAGATTTAGATGTTGATTTAGGTGTGTTTTATACAGCAACATCAGATTATCCAAGATACGACAGGTTAATACGTTATAGAGACGATGATTTAAGGTCTGCAGAATGGAATTATGGTCCTCAAAAATGGTTTATGTCTAATGTGAGTGTTACAAAACGAAGTAGTAATGCTTTGTTTTATGATAATATAAAAGCCACTTTAGCATATCAGAATTTTCAAGAAAGTAGAATGGATCGTGATTTTCAGGAAGTGGAAAGAAACGTCAGAGAAGAGTCTGTGGATGCATTATCTTTTAATATAGATTTTGAAAAACAATTACACCAGACTTCAAAGTTATTTTATGGTTTTGAATATGTTTACAATACAGTCGGGTCTATAGGTTATGTTGAAAATGTGGAGACTAATACAACTCAAAAAACGGTATCCAGATATCCCGATGGTGCAACATGGCAGAGTGCAGCAGTGTATGCAAGCTATAAGTATAAACCCAACACTAAGTTTGTGTTTCAATCAGGATTACGTTATAATATGGTTACTCAAAAAGCCGATTTTACAGAAAATAATCAGTTTTTAAATCTACCTTTTACAGAATCTAATAATACAGCAAATGCTTTAACAGGTACTGCTGGTGTTACGTGGTTACCTAATCCAATTTTACAATGGAAATTTAATTTGTCTTCTGCTTTTAGGGCACCAAATATTGATGATATTGGTAAGGTCTTTGATTCAGAACCAGGCTCTGTTGTTGTGCCAAATGATAATTTGGATCCAGAATATGCCTATAGTGGAGAACTTGGGTTGAAGCTTAATTTTAATAAAGTAGTAATCCTAGATATGGCGACTTATTATACTTACTTGGATAATGCGTTAGTAAGACGTGATGGGACTTTAAATGGCGAATCACAAATTATTTATGATGGTGAGTTAGGTACGGTACAATCCATACAAAATGCTTCAAAATCCTGGATTTATGGTTTTGAAATAGGCGCACAAGTAAATTTTTCAAAAGCATTTAAATTAACGTCACAATATAATCTTATTGGTGGTATTGAAGAAACAGATGGTGTTGAAGTACCGGTAAGACATGTGGCTCCAAGTTTTGGAAATACACATTTAGTTTGGCAAAAAAACAGATTAAAACTAGATGCATTTGTTAATTATAACAATGCATTAGCAAATAATAAATTAGCACCTTCTGAAGCTGAGAAAGATTATATCTACGCTTTAGATCAAAACGGAAACCCTTATTCGCCTTCTTGGCACACTTTAAATTTTAGAACACAATATCAAATAGGGAATGATGTTACCGTAACAGCTGCTTTAGAGAATATCTCTGACCAACGGTATAGAACATATTCTTCTGGTATAGCTGCTCCAGGTAGAAACCTTATTGTTTCTTTAAAGTATAGTATGTAAAATTGACAGACATTAATCGAATTTGTTAACACGAATTTCTAGCTATTTTTTTACCGCTTTTTTTCTAATTATTTTACCATTACTTAATTCTACTTGTGCAATATAAGCAGCCTGACTAAGATTAGAGAGGTTAAAGGTATCTGACGTGTTTTGGGCTTTTAGATTATAGATTAGTCTGCCTAAGGCATCATAGATTTTGATTGTTTTAAGTGTTACGTCTTTGTTAGGTAATTTAAAAGTAACGTTGTTATTACTGTCCTCAATTATTAATAAATTATCAGCAGTTAAATTGTATTGATCAATAGATAGGCTGTTGTCTTTGAAAACAATCTCAAACCTACTATTAAATTCGCCTACAGGCGAAGTAAAACTGTAATCGTTATCAGATAAATTAAATGTAGTTGAGGTTAAGTTGTCTTTTAAATAGACTGTATTGTTTGTTAAAAAATCACCTTGAAGTTCTGCTATACTAAAGGTGTAAATTGTTGGTGTATCTATGTTGTTTAAGAAACCAATAGCAATGGTTTCATCAATATCTAAATCATTAATGGCTTTACCTTGAATACTAAATTTTCTGTTTACAGTAGGTATAAGTGAGTAGAAGGTCATGCTTTTTGTGTAAGAACCATTCGCTTTAGCGTCAAACGCGTCTCCATCATTACCACTAGTGGCACTATTAACATATCCAATTAGAATATTATCTTTTAATCCAGAATCACTTGTTAGTTTTAGCCATAACTTATTTTCTGCAGATTGATTACTTGCTCGGAAAAATTGATTATTATTATCATCCACACGCATACTATTGTTGAATGTTACAGTTCCTGTTGTGGTTGGTAGGGCATCGGAAAAAGTTGTAAAAAAGCTTTGTCCAGAGGCAACATGACTAGTCACTCCAGAGACAGAAGATCCTGTGTAATTTATTACGATATAATCATTTAAATCAAAGTTTAATATTTCGTTTCCGTTAGCTGTTGAGGATGGAGGTGTGGAGTGTGACCATAGGTGTATGGCACCATCTAAGGTTCCTGTCGCTGGGTTTGTTGAGAACGTGTTCTCGTCAAAAAACAATTTAGCATCTATTGCAGATGGATAAGGGTTTCCTATTAAGTTCCAATTAGAGTCTCCAAGTTCGGTGTCGTTTCTTTCCACAGGGACAGTAATTACACCATTGTTTAGTGGACCTCTAAAAGAGTAATTGTAATTGTTAGTGCCTGCAAAAGCAGCTGTAGAATGTGTTGCTGCATATCCAGCTCCAGGCGTCATTAATGCTCCTGGTGGCTGAAGTACCCAATCATCGCCATTATCGTCAATATCATCAATTCCAGCTCCTACGGTAGTTGTGTTGTCATTATTTGTTTCGTATGTGCTATCCACAAAATTTGCAGCTATAAAACTAAAGCGTCTATTGGCATCTGCTTGAAATAAAGCATTTCCTATAGTTTCGTTGGAGACAGGGCTACTCCAATAGGTATATTCATACCAATCACTTATTGATGCTGTTAGGCGCTCTACTGTGGTTGGATTGGTAGCGCTGCTTCCAGAATCATCGTAAGTCCCTGAGTCATTAATTTGAACAACAGAACCCGAATCGTTTATTAATAATGTTCCGTTGTTAGTGATGTTATTCTGAATTTTAACATAAGTATTACTTGATACTGTCAGGAAATAGGAAGTGTTTATTGTTAAGCTGCAAGCTTCGATATTTCCGTAGGCACTGGTATTGTAGTCGTCATTTAAAATAGCTTGTATTGTAAGGCTTGGTATGCCATTGTCCCATGCCCCTAGTGTCCATGTTGTTGTTCCTATGTTAACTCGGGCTGCGTCAGATGCTGTACTACACGCACCATCTTCCGTAACTTCGCAATAAAATTGGTAGCCTTGTATATTAGCTCCTGTTATTGATAACATTGTTGAGGTTTCTCCTGATACTGTTCCTGGAGCAAAAGATGTGCTTAACACACTTGTCCATCCACTCGAGATAGTATCATTATAATACCATTGGTATGTTAATGTTCCAGAATTCCCTGGTGTGGCTGTAGCTGTAAATACAATTGCATCACTGCAATTGTTTATAGGTTGTGGGTGCGCTGTTATTGTTGGTGCATTATTAAGTGTTGCAAACGTTCCTAAATGGCTAGTGTCTCCAGAAGTAGCGGTTGTCCATTCTGCATTATCAAAAGTAGGATTAGGATTTGATACATCTGTGTTTCTTCGGTAAACATAACCTGCTGTTCCAATTACTACATCATGAAAATCGTCTATAACAACGCCTGTTGCTATTAGTGTTAACTCTAGTCGGTCATTATCATTAAATCCTGAAGCAGAACCGCCAAAGTCAAAATCTTCTAGTCCTGTTCCTCCGGAATTAACTCTTCCAACTAAAATTTGATTGCTTGTAATAGTGCTTCCTGTGCCTGTATTTGGGAATGTATAAGTGTGAGTGGATCCTGTAGAAGTTAAATCTCCAAAACGGTTAATTTCATATTGTGTTAAGTCGATAGTTGTTGCAGTACCATTAAATATTTCGATATAACCTAAAGACCCTGATGATTGATCGTACACTTCTGTAATCATTAACCCTGTTGCGCTACCACAGCTTCCTGAATGGTCAATTATTGTAAAAGGGCTAGAGGCAGGGCAGCCTAAATCATCTGTAATGTCTATTGTTCCTGAGGTTGCTCCAGCAGGAATAGTAACTTCTATAATGGTGTTAGATATGTTATTTACTGTTGCTGTAATGCCACTTACAGTTGCTGTAGCTGCGGTTAAATTGGTGCCCGTAACTGTAACTATAGTGTTTTCTGGACCGGATGCTGGTAGTATAGTTATGGTACTAGGATTACAAAGTCCGTTACCTTGAACGGTAAACGTATAAGGGGTTTCATCCAAATCATTGTTAGCAATAGATATTATGGCTGTTCTGGTTCCTGAAGCTATCGGAGAAAATGTGATTTCAAAAATACCTGGAGGGTCTTGCATTGCTGTTACAGTGAAAGGTGTAGGGTTTAAACTTACTGTAAAATCTCCTGGGTTTAGTCCGCCAACAGTTATGCTTGTAATATCTAAGTCGGCAGTTCCTATATTTTGAATTCTAAAAGATTTGGTTTGAGAGGCTCCAATGTTTTGAGCGGCAAATAATGTATTATCTAAACTGATTGGTGTAGTGTCTCCATTTGGAATGTCGGGAAAGGCAGCTATGTTTCCTTCTACATTAATTTCTTGTTCTGGCGTTGTCCCTGTACCTTGCAGTGTTATTGCACATGTACCTTCATCTGCATCGTTGTTATAAATTGTAAGTATGGCATTATTTAGGCCAACAGATGTAGGTGTAAACCTAACGGTTACGGTTTGTGTGTTGCCTGCTACTATTGTAAAAGGAATTGCGGGAGATATGATGCTAAAACTAGTAGCGTCTGCACCGCTTAACATCAAAGAAGTAATGTTTAAATCTAGCGCGCCGTCATTATCAATATCAAAAGTAATGTCTGTATTAAAGCTTGTGGCTTGGGATCCAAAAGCAATGGTGTATCCGCAAGCTTGGTCTGTGTTAGAGTTATCAACAAGTTGTAATTCTGGTACAGAACATGGCGAAACTAAAGCATTTGCGCCTGGAGATCCACCATTGGCTACTTCTTGCCAATTCGTGCCAGTGTCACTATTGTCTATAGTTGCGTCTATAACATGAAGGGTTGCTCCGTTATTGTCTGCTCCATCAGCATCGTCATAAGTCACACTATCTATAATAGATGAGCCATCTGCAGCGTAAAGTAATATGGAGTCACTAGAGTTTACTAAATTATTAGTGTTATTTGTAGAGGCGCTAATACCGTAATCTGGAGTAAATGGACAATCATTATTAAAAGTGCCATCTCCATTACTACCTAAAGAGACCGTTATACATGTGTTATTTGCTATTGTTGTGGCTGCGGGAAAAGTAAATAAAGCACCACCGTCGCTAATCGTATAATTACTAATGTCTTGTAGGCTACCAGAGATGTTACAAATCTCAATCCACTCGTCATCTGCTCCAGTAGAATTGTATGATACTTCTGTAATAACGACATCTGCTAAAGGTGCTAAAACTTCTCCTGCCAATGCAACTGTTTTGTCCGCCGCCAACGTGCTTGTCGCTGTTATAGTACCAGTATAAGTATTAACTGCCAAGCCAGAAATTAAGCGAGTGTAAATTGTAGTTGATGCTACTATGCCTGTGGTTGGTGTTAAGCTTATTGAGGCTCCAAAACCTGAGCCAGAGGTTGTTGATATTTCAAAATTAGTTGGTGCAGTTAGTACTAGGTTTGAGGTTAATAAAAAACCTTCTGCAGTAAACGTTTGCTCTGCAGATGGGCCTGTTCCTAGTGTATAATCTAGTCCTGTTAAGGTTGTAGGGTTTAACGTGATTGTGGGAGTCGGTGTTGTTGATGTAACAGAGCCATTTAATATGAAATCATCAACTCTAAATGTTCCGCTTCCAGTGGCTCCGCTCAGATTTATTTCTACAGTTATGGTGCCTGTTAATCCTGATACAACGTTAGAGACATTCAAATTTCCTGTATTTGCTCCACCTCCGGCAGTACCTGATCCAACAGGTATACTATTAATAGTCATATCCCAATTTTGAGCGCCAGAATTACTTCTCCTTCTCCAGAAACTGAAACTAGTTATATCTAATTGGTAGCCATTGTTTACTTCAAATGTAAGAGTTAAAGTTGGTGTGCCGCTAGAGTTGTTTAGTGAAATTGCCTGACCAGCACTTCCTGCAAAACTGGTCCATGAATTTGTTGTATTACTCCAGCTGGAATTAGAAAGGTTTGAGTCAATAATATTTGGGGTAACAATATAAGGGTGTGCGCTTATTGACGTGTTTCCAAAATCATGTTGATAAATTTGACCAAAAGTAAAAGTAATAGAAAATAGTAAAAGTAGGGTAAGGAGGGTTTTTTTCATAATAAACGTATTGGAATTGAGGGCAACAATAAGTTTTGATAATATAGTATCGGTTGATTATAAGCAGTTTACTACAAATATATAAAAATATCGATTACAGGCACTATTTAATCGATTAAAACATGTTATCGTTACGTTAAGTTATATCAAAACGGTTTAAGGGCAAAAAAAAAGGTCAAACCATGATTGGTTTGACCTTTAAAGGGAGTGTTTTAATCTATTTTTTAATAGCCTTCTTTCTTATTTTTTGACCAGTATTTAATTCAATTTGCGCTATGTAAGCTGCCTGGCTCAGGTTTGATAAATTATAAGTTTCTGAAGTGCTTTGACCTTTAAGATTGTAAACTAATCTGCCCAAAGCATCATAGATTTGAATAGTGCTAATTGTTAATTTCTTATTCGATAATTTAAAAGTAACGTTGCTATTATTATCTTCAATTATGGATAAACTATTGGATGCTAAAAGTTGTTGATCTATTGATAAAACAGGCTGTGTAAAGACTATTTCAAATCTATTATCAAAACCACCCATTTCTGAAGTAAAAGAATAGTCCGAAACTGTTAAGTCTTGGTAGGTGTCGTTAAAGTTATCTTTTAAATAAATGGCATTGGTTGAGAAAAAGTCACCTTGAAAATGATCTATTGAAATCGTATAAATTGTTGGTGATGTAATTCCTGTTGTTAAGCCTAGACGAATTGTTTCGTCAAGATCTAAACCCTCTGGGTGCTTTCCTTGTATTGCTAACGGAATGTTGTTATTTTCGGCAAACGTGGTTATCATGGCAGAGCCACCACTATAATAACGTCTTGCATCATATGATGGGCCATCGTCATTATTAGTGGCACCATCAAGATAGGCAATTGCAACTTGGCTAAATACACCATTATCCGAGGTTAAGTTAAGCCAAAGCTTATTATCTAAGTTTGTGTTTTCAGTACGAAAAAATTGGTCATTATTTCCAATAACGCGCATGCTATTGTTAAAAACAACTTCTCCCGCAGCACTGCTATAGCTATCAGAAAAGTTGACAAAAAAACCTTGTCCTGAAGGAATAAAATTATTTGGAGCATAGCGCTCTCCGGCAACGTTAGCACTAAAGTTGATTATTGCATAATCGTTGATGCTAAAGTTAATCTGCTCGTTACCAATTGTGGTTGCGGATGGTGGAGTTGCTTGAGACCAGTAATAAATGGCACCATCTATAACTCCGGGATCAACAGTACTTAGCGTTGTTGTGTTTTCGTTAAAAAAAGCAGTAGCATCTATTGCGCTTGGATAAGGGTTACCAATAAATTGCCAGTTGTTGTCTAAGTTAGAGTCATCGTTTCTGGCTACAGGTACTTTGACTACCCCAGAATTTGCTTCGGATCCAAAGAAGGTTAGGTTAATACCGTTTGTCATCGCTCCTGGAGCTGCAAGGTCTATTTCTGACATGGTGGTTGCGTATCCTACACCTGGAGTCATTAGTCCTGTAGCGTAAAATTGCCAATCATCTCCTTCGTCGTCAACGTCATCTTGCCCAGTAGTATATGTATTGTTGTTTCCAAAATCTTCGGCAAGCGCATCATTAAAATTAGCGCCATTAAAGGTGAATTTTCTACCACTTGCTGTATTTGGGACTAAGTCTTCAAGTATAGCGTCTGCTAAAGGGCTACCCCAATATGTATATTCGTACCAAGCAACAAAAGGAGCGGTGCGTTTTACAACTTCTATTGGAAATGTTTCAGAAGAGTTATTTATAAATTTAGTAGTTTCATTATTCTGAACTAAGGTTCCTTCTGTCTGAACTACAAGTTTGTTTGTATTATTAATATTGTGTTCTATTTCAATATAAAAATTTGAGGTAATAATTGTTGTAGCATTTATTGTTAAGCGACAAGCAGAAAAACTAGTAGCGCTACCAACGCCAGTTGTAAAAGGACCGTTAATTACAACAGGGGTATTTATGTTAGGACCAACGCCATTAGACCATGTTGAGCCGTCCCAAGTTACGATAGGTCCAGAACAGGCGCAATCGCTAATATGATATCCTAGAAAATTGATGTTGTTTGAAGGAGAGCTAGTCCAATCTGTTGCTGTGTATGTTGTACTTGGTCCTTGTATGTTGTTGTTTCTAACAAGATTTACATTTTGAGCAAAATTAGTATTTGAATTTAATACTCCAATAACATCTATGTTTACTCCTTCTGCAGTTTGTAAAGCAATCACATCATTACCATCAAAATTAAAAAAGCCAGAGCTGTTACAATAATCGGCAGTTCCGTTTGCGCATAATTCTGAGCCGTTTCTAGCAATTATGTATGTGGAGTATGGTGCTATAACAGCTGCATTGGGTAAAGTTCTAATTGTTGGGTTATAATTAATTCGGCCATTAGTAAATCTTGCTAGTTGAAAATTAGCAAGGCTAATAGGCGAACTTGATGCGTTATATAATTCGATATATCTTTCGTCTGGAGTGGCATTATTTGCTTCGTGATATTCTGATATTAATAATGAGCTACAATCTGAAGGTGCAGTATAACCAAACACTTCACCTTGTGCGTTTACATTTTGGGACGGTGCTCCTGTACTAGTTATAATTATGTTTTCGTTATACGTTCCAGCAGCTAATCCATATGTTAGTTTTGTATATATAGTGGTTAAATCTACAGAAGTTCCGGTAAGTGCTAATGTTAAACTGTTGGAGTATGCACCATTAGGGGTTAATGAAATTTCAAAACTTGAAGGAGCAGTTATTACAACATCATTTGTTAATGACGTTCCTAGCACAGTAAAGGTTTCTGGTACAATATCTACATTGCCTTCCACATTGGTTAAACCTGACACTAAATTAGTATCTGGATTAATTGTTATTCTTGGGCTTGCAGAAGCTACACCGCTAACTTTTATATTGTCCAATCGGTAACGTTCTGCATTAGCATTATTTCTCATAGTAACTCTTATGGCTAATGTATTTCCTAATAAAGGAGCAACTTGGCGCACTAATGTAAGAGTGTCAATGTCATCCACTAATACACCATTAGTATCAGCTATTTGCCAAGCACCACCATCCAAACTGTATTCTGTAGTAAAAGAATCTGATGCTTCAAAGTCATCAAATGCAGGGCGATGGTCATAGGCCTCTAATTCAAAAGTGATGTCTGTAAAATCTGTAATATTTAGTACGGGAGAATACCATATTGCAAAACCATCAATGTCTCGTCCTTCAAAAAATCTAGGGTTACCTGCGACTATAAATCTATCGCCATTACTATCAAATGCAGCTCCAGAAACGTCTATGGTCCAGTTTATTCCGGATAAATCAATATCTGTTAATCCTGTTGTGTTATTATATATAGCGCCTTTATTGGGGCTGTTGGTAAAGGTTTCGTTATAAATTATACTTTGAGCAAAGCCGAAATAATTAAAAATCAGTAAAGCAAAAAGTAATTTTGGATGTTTCATAAATAGCGAGTTTATTTTTTTTTGGTTTTTATGGTGTATTTTTGACTCATGGTTAGAAGTCAAGAGTCGTACACAGTAGAAGAAGCAACTAAAAAGTTGGAACACTATTGTGCTTATCAAGAACGTTGTCACAAAGAGGTTAAGCAGAAACTAAAAGATATGAATATGATACCTGAAGCATCAGATATGATAGTGGTTCATCTTTTGGAGCAAAATTTTCTAAATGAAGAGCGTTTTGCCAAAGCTTATGCTCGGGGTAAGTTCAGAATTAAAAAATGGGGCAAATATCGAATCACGCTTGAACTAAAGCGAAAAGAGATATCCAAATTTAATCTAAATGAGGCGTTAAAAGAAATAGATGAAGAGGAGTACATCGATGTTTTTAATGATTTAGCCGAAAAAAGAAATAATTCTCTAAAAGAAACGGATAAATACAAAAGAAGAAAAAAGTTAATAGACTATTTACTGTATCGTGGTTGGGAAACTTTTTTGGTTTATGATAAAGCTAATGAGCTGATAAAATAAGACATAAAAAAACCTTTCATTACTAAAAATGAAAGGTTTTTTTATAATATAATAGGTTGACTATAAGTTAAAAACAGCTCCTAAATTTACAGTAAATTGATTGTTTATTTTTTCAGCAGGTGTTAAAATTTCTGAATTGTATTTAGCGAATGTTGTACCAAATTCAGTAAAAACACCAAAACCAGTAGAGAAAAAGTAACGCATCCCTAAGTGACCTCCAAAGTTTTTTAAACTTAAGCTAATACCTGGGTAAACATCAAAATTATCACTAATGTTTAATACACTTCCTAGGTTAGCATTAAAACGTCCCTCTAATTCAAATCTATCTTCAAAATTTGCAGATAAACCATTACTTAGGTTTAAAGCATAACCGGTAACAATACCAACAGATATGTTTTCTCCTAAACCGTAGTCATAAGCCAATACTATACCGTTAACATTGTCTTGGAAATTTGCGCCAATTTGAAATTTTTGATCTCCTTTACCTTCAAAAACTTGTGCGTTTACTAATCCAGCAGTTAGTAATAAAGCAATTAATAGTAGTCCTTTTTTCATTGTATTTAGTCCTTTTTTAATTTGTTATTTGTGTTTGATATGGCTTTTTTATTTTTCCAATCAATCCACTTTTGACCTTTTATGCGTCGCATTAAGTTGTCAAAATTACGCATTATAAAGACATTGTATATCGCTTTTCCTAAATTTTTTGGACGTCTAGCTACTGCACGTAAGCTCATTGAAAAACCTGGTGTAATATATTTCATGTAATGCCAATAGCCTTCTGGCATATATAATATTTCGCCATGTTTTAATTGGCATTGCCAACCTTTAGCGTTTTTAAGTGCTGGCCATTTTTTAAAATCTGGATTAGAAAAGTCTATATCTTCTCTAGTTATTAAAGCATGTGGTACTTTGTATAAGTGTTGATTTTGGTTTTGATCAAACAAAATAATTTGTTTTTCGCCTTCAAAATGAAAATGAAAAATATTAGCCAAATCTATATCGTAATGCATGAAAGTATAGCTGTCGCGACCGCCAAAAAACAGCATAGGAAGCCCTTTCATTAAACGTAGTCCAAAATCAGGAAAGGTGTAATCTTGTTGTAGTTGAGGGACTTCTTTTAGAATATTCCATAGAAATATTCTGAATTTTGTAGGTTCACGTTTCAATAAATCTACATAGTCACTCATTTTCATTTTAGCGTGAGGCTCATTAAATCCATCTTTGTGATCAACAGGTCTGTCGTCATACAAAGGGACTATTTTGTCTCCCGCCACGTCTTTAATATACTCTAAATTCCATTTGGTATACGCAGGCCAGTCTGTAATAAACTGTTCTATAACTACTGGCTTTTGAGGTTTAAAATAATGTTTTATAAACTCTTGCTTAGTTATAGCTTTAACTCTTGGTATGTCTTGAAGGTTTAGTTTCAAATTTCAAATTTAAGAGCCAAAGTTACTAAAACGATACCAAATGGATTGTAGTTTTTGTTGTTACACTTTAGTTAAAGTTGTAACGTAATCCAAATAACACATTACTTGGAGGCATTGGCGTAAATCCAGTTTCGATGTAATCTGTGTTAAAAATATTGTTTGCAGTAGCCGTAAACTCTAGTTTTTTTAAAGTATACACTAAAGAGGCATCCCATACATTGTAGCTTTGTCCTGTTGTGCGCTCCGCATGCTTATAAACAATGTTTTGCCTAAGGTTTTTAAGTAATTGTGTACTTAAACGTGTTGTAAAATGATGCTTTAATGTATTTAGAGAGTAACGCGATAATGCTTCGTTTTGATCTAATATATCATCTTCTAAAAACGTATAACCTACAGCTAATGTTTGATTAAAATTACTGATTTTAAAGTTGTAAGACGTATTAAACTCAAAACCTTTAGTGTTTACTTCTGCAATGTTTGTTGCTGTATATATTTCTTCAATTTCGCTAGGTCTGATATAATCAATTAGGTTTTTAGAATCTCTATTAAATAAAGCTAATGACATATTAAATCCATTGGTATTGTATTTAACACCAATTTCTTGTGCAAAAGCTTCTTCTGGATCTAAGTTTTCATTACCAGACGTTCTAAAATCACTGTAATATAAATCCGTATATGTTGGTATTCTGTAAGTATAACCAATGTTTCCGTACACTTTTAAGTCGTTGTTAATTTGGTAACCAACATCTAGTCCCGGGAATGCATGAAATTTAAAATCAGAAAAATAAGTTACAGCAATACCAGGTGTGATATCTAATTTGTTATCTAAAAGTTTAAAACGATGCTCTAAAAATAAGTTTGTCATAAAACGATTACGATTACCTAAATTATTACTTCTTAGGTGTATTTTAGAGATGTCTACACCAAAACCGGTAACACCAGCTTCAGACGTGTAGGACGCGTTAACTTCGGCTCCAATTTTATCTGTAATATGTAAATTTCTATAAAAAGCAGGATCATCACGTCTTAGTAAAAATTCGTCTTCGTTACGTTTCCAATAAACACGAGGTTTGATTTTAAATTTCTCCGTATTAAAAGTAGTAGTAAAACCTACTAAGCTATTTTTTGTTTCTTCATACTCATTAAAAGTAGGGTTAGTTGTGTAGAAGTTTTCTGCTCCAAATTTACGATCAGAAAACGTTGTAATCATCTCTATTGCTTGTGCTTTTTTATTAAATACACTTTTAATAAAGTAATTAGTATTGTCGTAGTCCGAGTTATTTCTATAACCTTCTGATGTCATTTTTCCAACGTGAACGATGTGTGACGAGTTTTCTAATTCAGTTCCAACTGTAACACCTCCATTTAATTGCCCAAAAGAACCTGTTTCTAAATTAACAGAAACCGTGTTATTCAAGTTTTTCTTGGTAACAATATTAATAGCTCCAGTAAAAGCATTTTGACCAAATACTCTGGCAGCGGGCCCTTTGATAATCTCGATACGCTCAATAACCTCAAGAGGTAAAGCTGCGTTCATGGTGTGATGCCCTGTTTGTGCATCGTCCATTTTAATTCCGTCAATTAGTAATAACGTTTGGTCAAAACCACCACCTCGAATATATAAATCTGCTTGACTACCTGCTGTTCCACGACGTCTAATATCTACACCGGCAACTTGTTGCAATACATCAGCGACGTTAGTTGCTGCACTGTTTTTTATGTCTGAAGACGAAATAACAGTAATAGTTCTAGAGTTTTCTTTAAACGGTAAGTCAATTCTAGACGATGTAATAATTACAGAGTCTAATTTTTGTTCTTGTTCTAGATCTTGTGCTTGTATTGTTATTGTAAACAAAGCAAGTAAAGTAAATAAGTAAGTCAATTTCATAATAATAGTTATTCGCATTTTTTGCGGTGCAAAATTCGTAACTTTCCGGATCATTAAAATAGTCCAGTTTTAAAACAATGAGTAGTCCGGTTGTTAATATATTAGAATCTTTAATTAGTTTTGAGAAATCGACTACCACGTCAATTTATATTCAGATCTCACAACAGATCATTAATGCCATTCAACGTGGTTATTTAGCGGAAGGAACTGCTTTACCAGGAACCCGAAAATTTAGTACATTATTTGACATAAATAGGAACACTGCAGTTGCTGTTTATGATGAGTTAGCATCTCAAGGTTGGGTGGATATTGTGGCAAATAAAGGCACATTTGTGTTAATGCCAGAAAAGAAAACAGCCGCCATAAAAGGTGTTTTACAAGGTTTGGATAAACTAAAAGCATATCCGGACGTTGCAGGGTTTCCGTTTCAGTCTTCTTTTAATTTAGCTTCTACAGAAGAGTTTTCTGTAAGTAAGTATGTTATTAACGATGGACAGCCCGATTTAAGATTGCATCCAACACACCAATTTTCAAAATGGTACAGCGCATCAATGAAACGTGGTGCTTTAATTTCAAAATGGAATCAAACCCAAGAACAATCTTATACCACTTTTAGCAAACAGTTGTGTAATTATTTAAATGCCACAAGAGGGTTTCATATTAAACCAGACAACATTATAAGTACAAGAAGTACGGAAATGAGCTTGTATATTGTATCGCAATTGTTAATACAAGAAAAAGATGTTGTAATTGTTGGAGCGTTAAGTCATTATAAATCTAATATGATTTTCCAACAAGCAGGTGCTAATATAATTACTATTCCGGTGGACGCTAATGGTATGGATGTTGATTTTATTGAAAAAAACTTCACTAAAAATAGTATTAGATGTGTGTATGTTTGTGCGCATAGGCAATATCCTACAGCGGTAACACTGACCGCAGAACGCCGATTAAAATTATTGCAACTAGCAAAAGCTTACAATTTTGCGATAATTGAGGACGATTTTGATTACGATTTTCAGTTTGATGGTTCTGCCATGTTGCCTATGGCTAGTGCAGATGGGCAAGGTGTTGTAATTTATTTAGGACGATTAGGGCAATCTTTTTTTCCTAGTTTTCAGATTGGGTTTGTCGTTGCGCCTCAGAATATTATTAATGAAGCCAAAAACTATTTGCAAATATTAGATAAACAAGGGGATCTGATTCAGAAACAAATGTTGACCGAACTTATTTCTGAAGGTGAAATTCACCGTTTAATTAAAAAAAATATTACCATTTATAAGCAAAGGCGTGATTGTTTATGTGCTTGTTTAACCACCTATTTTAAAGACGATGCTACGTGGCAAGTACCAGCGGGAGGATTAGCGGTTTGGTTAAATTTTGATTCTAGAATTTCGCTTATAAAGTTAGCCGAAAAAGCAAAAACGTATGACCTGTTTTTACCTAAAACTATTATGTATCAAAATAAAGTTATTTGTGCCCTACGATTAGGGTTTGGACATTTAAACGAAGATGAAATAGAAAACGTAATTAAAATTTTAAAGACTGCTTTTGAGGATGTTAAAAGTCCTCTTTAAGGTTCTGTATTGGTTTGGTGCTTAAGAGTTTCTTTGTCTATCCATTTAAAGTCGTTAGGTATAGTTGCGTCAAGTAAGTCTATATTTAATTGTTCAGAAAGATCATATCCCATCTGGATGGCGCCTGAAAAGGAATCTTTTGAGTATAATTCAAAATGTTTATTTTTATCGTACCATAAGTTTACCACAAAAGTATAGCTTCCATTAGTTAAGGGTTTGTGAAAAACTGAAACATATTTATAGTTTTTAATAGTTTGCCATTTACCAAACTTTAAAGGTCCCACTTCTAGAGTTTTTTTAAATCTTGACTTTTCAATATCTATATAAACTCTTTTGCTAGAACACAAGCCGATTGCAACAAGCACAAGCAATACGATTGATTTAATCTCCTCAGAAAGGTGTTTAAAATAGTCATTGCTCCAATTAAAGAGGTATAAATTTTTTCCGATAATGTAAACCGACAATGTAAATAATAAAGCAGCAAGTGGTAATTGCCAAAAAGGTCTATTGTTTTCTGAAATTATTAAAGTGTTGTTTTTCAAGTCAATGTTTTTTATTTTACATCAAATTCAGTGTTGCAATTTGCGCATCTGTATTTATCTTTAGAGTAGAAGGGAAGTGTACCCGATATAAACCCAAAAATAAAAGCAACAAAAGATTTTAAACTTGTTATTGTAGAAAATAGTTGCACTTCTGTGCTTGTGCAATTAGGACATTGCATGGCATTACCTTCATCATCAATAGCATATTTACTAATACTTTCAAGGATGTGTTGTGCTTCCATTGCATCTGTAGACAATACCTTAAGTTTAACACCACCAATTGCATTGCTTACTAAAGGATCTGTGTCTATAGTTATATTATCACTTAAAAATACTTGGATGCCTTCAGATTCTAATCTGCCTTTAATTATTTGCGCTTCTGCCGAGTACTGAAATTTAGCAATAGTTTTAAAGGTTTGTCTCATCGAGTGTGGTTTTTGTGTTTTGTTAAATATACACAGAAGACTAAAAAAACCTCACAGATTTTAAATCTGTGAGTTTTTTTATTTATGATTTACTATTAAGATTATTCAGTTTTACTATCATCTATTTTAGCCTCTTCAATAGGTGTTTTGTCTTTACCTTTTAAATATTCTGGTAAGTCCATTCCGGCCATATTAAACATGTCTTGAAGTGGTGGTACCGATTTATACATTCCTGATAAAAAGTTAGCAGTTGATGATTTTCCATCAGCGCCACTTCCACCATTCTCCCAAACCGTTACCTTGTCTATTTTTATGTTTTTAATAGCTTCTGCTTGCGTTTTTACTAATTCTGGTAGCTTATCTGCAATTAATAATAGTACCGCATCCTTAGAGTTGTTACCAGCAGCTTTAACAATTTGTTCCATACCCGCAGCTTGCTTGGTTAAAATTTCAAACTGACCTTGTGCTTCTGCTTGTGCTTTAAATAAAATTGCATCCGCTTCACCTTTTGCAATTCTTCTAATATTTTCTGCACGTGCTTCAGCATCAATTTCAACCTTACGTTTATCAATTTCAGCAGGGACAATAATATCTGCCATTTGAGAAGAGCGTTCGCGCTCCGCTCTCGCAGCTTCAGCAATTTGTTCTGCAGCATACGACTCTTCTAAAGCTTTTGCAGTTTGTACCTTCTCTGAAGCCACAGCGACACGTCCGGCTTCAGCTTCACGCTGACGACGTAAAGAGTCCGAATTAGCAACAGCAATTTTAGCAGTGTTTTCTCCTTCTACAGCTTGGGCATTAGCAGCAGCAACCTGTGATCTTTCATCTTGTACAGCATTTGCTTCACCAATAGATCCATCTCTGTTTTTCTCTGCTACAGATTTACGTGCGGCGTTAATAGCATGTGCAGCAGCTTCTTTTCCTAAAGCTTCGATATAACCAGACTCATCAACAATATCCGTAATGTTTACGTTAATAAGTTTAAGACCTACTTTCTTTAATTCAGATTCAACACTTTGCGATATGTTAGTTAAAAACTTATCTCTATCACTGTTAATTTCTTCAATATCCATGGATGCAACAACTAAACGTAATTGTCCAAAAATTATTTCTTGTGCTAATTCTTGTATGCTATCCTGAGGTAATCCTAATAAACGCTCTGCAGCATTTTGCATAATACCTGGCTCTGTAGACACACCAATAGTAAATCTTGAAGGTACATTTACACGGATATTTTGTTTAGATAAAGCATTAACTAGGTTTACCTCAATAGATATTGGTGTTAAATCTAAAAACTGATAATCTTGTATTACCGGTAAAATAAAGGCAGCACCACCATGTATACATTTGGCAGATTGCCCGCCTCCAACTTTTCCGTAAACCACAAGTATACGGTCAGAAGGACAACGTTTGTAACGTCTTATTAATACAATAAAAAATAAGAAAATAAATAATACAGCAGCAATAATAGCTACCGGGAATCCTAAATTTAAGGAGTCTTGTGTGATTTGTAAAGTCATAGGTTTATTTAGTTGTTTAGTTTATCAATAATTAATATGCCATTAGAAGTCACTTCCTTGACTTGTATAACGGTCCCTGTTTTTAAGTCTGTTGGGTGATCCGTTAAAGCTTCTAATTCGCGTAAAGCGCCTTGTATTCTAACATGTGCTTTTCCTATTTTAGAGCGGTTGGCACCAACCGTTAAATAGACTTCTCCAATTTGGTTTATCGCATTGTTGTAATCTAAAGTACCGCTATCACTTAGTTTTCTCATAGAATAAAACATCGCAGCCATTATTGCCATCATTACCATACCACAGGCAATTGCAATTATAATGGTTAATGTTTGAGATAATCCCGCATCGATACATGCAATTCCGGACCATCCAAAAACAGTAAAGAAACCAACAAGGTTTTTAAATGTAATAAACTGAAAACCAATGCCTGTATCACCATCAATATCCGCATCAACATCTCCAAAATCGTCGGTATCTCCGCCAGCAAAAGACATGATAATAGTAATAATAAAAATAAAGGACGCTATTATTGCGATCATCCAAAATACTTTTGGGAACCACGCTAAGGCATTAAACCACTCTAACATAATGTTTAGTTTTAAAGATTGAATATAGTGTGTTTGAATTTGTTAGGCAAAATTTAAACTCGCCTATTTCAGTTTCTTAACTATAGGTAGTCAAAACTTAGTATTTGTTACAAAAATTTTTAATCCAACGCTTTTTATTATCCTATGCGCCAACTGTATTGATAGTTAGACGTTAATAAAAGGGAATTGTAGTAAAATAATGTTGTAAGTTATATACTGTAATGCCTATCTTTAAAAAAAGGAATTAAGGGCGTTACCCAAGGGTCAGGCTTTCGCTACTCGCTCTCTGCGAGGAGCTCAGACAGACCGCTCAATCCTTAACGCATACGCAGTAATCTAATAGAATAATAGTTATGATAGCACATAAATCAGGAAGCTTAACCTTCTTTACGCCGGACGCAGTAGATGACGCAGCTGGACAGTTTTTTGATACCGGTATATCTGCTGGTTTTCCTGCACCTGCCGAAGATTTTAATCAACAACGATTATCTTTAGATGAGGAGTTGGTTAAAAATAAAGAAACGACGTTTTATGCAAAAGTCAGCGGGCAGTCTATGATTGGTGCTGGATTAGACGATAACGATTTACTAGTCATTGACAGAAGCCTAGAACCAGCAAACAATAAAATAGCAGTGTGCTTTTTGGATGGCGAATTTACTGTTAAGCGTCTTCGTGTTTCTCAAGACGAAGTTTGGTTACAGCCAGAAAATCCAAACTATCCAATTATCAAAATAACAGAAGACAATAATTTTTTAATTTGGGGTATTGTAACCAACGTGATTAAAAAGGTATAACCTTAAAGTATAACACAAAAAAAAAGCGAAACATTAGTTTCGCTTTTTTTATATAAATTTAATAATGGTATTAGTCAGCTAATACTATTACTTTGTTGCCATTCATTTCTAGCGTACCAGAATTAATTTTCAATAAAGTAGTGTTTTTATCTCCCTTTGTAAAGTTAGATTCAACTTCTTTATCTAAAGTAATGTTTCCTGTAATTTTTACAGTTCCTTCTTTTAAAAGAGACACTACCGGTGCGTGATTGTTTAACATTTCAAAGTCACCATCTAGTCCAGGAACTGTAACGCTAGTTACTTCTCCACTAAATAAGGTTGCTTCTGGTGATACAATTTCTAAATACATAGTCTTATAGTTTGAAGTTTGCAGTTTACAGTGTTTCTCTTAAAAAGATTACACTGTAAACTACTAACTCATATTAAGCTTCAGCAAGCATTTTCTCTCCAGCTTCGATAGCTTCTTCAATAGATCCTTTAAGGTTAAAGGCAGCTTCTGGTAAGTGATCTAAACCACCATCCATAATCATGTTAAATCCTTTAATTGTTTCCTTAATGTCTACTAAAACACCTTTAAGACCAGTAAACTGCTCTGCTACGTGGAAAGGTTGAGATAAGAAACGTTGTACACGTCTTGCTCTACCTACAGCCATTTTATCTTCTTCAGATAATTCCTCCATTCCTAAAATGGCGATAATATCTTGTAATTCTTTATAACGTTGTAATAATTCCTTAACACGTTGTGCACAGTCATAGTGCTCATCTCCTAAAATATCAGCTGTTAAAATTCTTGATGTAGAATCTAATGGATCTACTGCTGGGTAAATACCTAGCTCAGCAATTTTACGTGATAATACAGTTGTTGCATCTAAGTGAGCAAACGTAGTTGCTGGTGCAGGATCTGTTAAATCATCTGCAGGTACATATACTGCTTGTACAGATGTAATAGAACCTCTTTTAGTTGATGTAATACGCTCTTGCATTGCACCCATCTCTGTTGCTAATGTTGGTTGGTAACCTACTGCAGAAGGCATACGACCTAATAATGCAGATACCTCAGAACCAGCTTGTGTAAAACGGAAGATGTTATCTACGAAGAAAAGTACATCTTTTCCTTGTCCTTCTCCAGCGCCATCACGGAAGTATTCTGCTATTGTTAATCCTGAAAGTGCTACACGAGCACGAGCTCCAGGTGGCTCATTCATTTGTCCAAAAACAAAAGTTGCTTTTGAATCCTTCATTACGTTTTTGTCAACCTTTTGAAGATCCCAACCGCCTTCTTCCATAGAGTGCATAAAGTCATCACCATACTTGATAATTCCTGACTCTAACATCTCACGAAGTAAATCGTTACCTTCACGTGTTCTTTCTCCTACTCCTGCGAATACTGAAAGTCCACCGTGTCCTTTTGCAATGTTGTTAATTAATTCTTGAATTAATACAGTTTTACCTACTCCGGCACCACCAAATAATCCAATTTTACCTCCTTTTGCATAAGGCTCAATTAAATCAATTACCTTAATACCTGTAAATAGCACCTCAGTAGATGTTGATAAGTCTTCAAATTTAGGCGCTTGTCTGTGTATTGGTAAACCAGCATCTCCAGCTTTAGGTAAATCACCTAAACCGTCAATAGCATCTCCAATAACGTTAAATAAACGTCCGTAGATATCGCCACCAATTGGCATTTGTATTGGAGCACCAGTAGCAATAACTTCTGTTCCTCTACTTAATCCATCTGAAGAGTCCATAGCAATTGTACGCACTGTGTCTTCACCAATGTGAGATTGTACTTCTAATACTAGTTTTGAACCATCAGCTTTATTAATTTCTAATGAATCGTAAATTTTTGGTAGTTCAGAACCAGCAGCGAATTCTACATCGATAACTGGACCTACTATTTGAGCAACTTTACCTGTAACTTTTGACATTACTTATGTGTTTAATATTATGGTATTTAATTGAAAGAAAACACCTTCTGTTTTCGCGTGCAAAGATAGGTGTTTTAATTTAAAATGAAAGTGGACAGAAACTTTTTTATATATAAAAAAACACCTGCGTATTATTATGTAATATACAGGTGCTTTAAATATACTGTTTATTGTCTATTGTAATGTAGGTGAATATGTTACACCAAAGTCTTCTGCGATAGCTACATTTCCTGAAGCTACGAAGTTAGATCCGTAAGTAGCATCAATAGCTTCTAAAAACTTGTTTGCCATTAACCCATAACCTCTAGCTGTTAAATGTATTCCATCTAAACTTACTAGTCCACCAGTTACTAAATCTGTAGTTAGGTTATAGCTATCAAAATCAACTCCAACTGTTGAAGCTTGACCTAATATATCGTTTAAATCTACTAAAGCTAATCCTTTTGCACTAGCTACACTTGCAATAGTTGCATTGTATGCATCAGTTGCTGTTTTAATTTCATCTTGTTCTGTAGGGATTAGTACCCATTTGTCTTCAAGAGGTAAACTAACACCTTCTACAGAAAACTGTCCTGCTAAAGCTTGAGGTAAGCCTTGTCCCATTAATATTGCTACATTAGCTGTGTTTACTGTTCCAATAATACTAGAACTAGGAAGGACCAATAAATCCGACGCTGTTGCTTGTCTAGTTTGACCATAAGTTGTACCTAATAAGTTAGCTACTAATGGCGCTGCTGCTGCCGGTAATCCAAATTGAGCAATAAATGCTGGGAATGTTGGACTAGCATTTAATTGTGCAATGATTATACTTGATATGTCAGCTAAGCTTTCGTCTCTAATAACAACTGCACTTGCTGCAGTCTCAGAAAATACAATTGCTCTAGCTGGATCTACTGCTTCAAATATTGGGTTTAATGCACCAAATATTGAATTAAGTAATGGTATTTGTGGTCCAAAAGCTGGGTTTGTAGGATCTAGTGGGTTATGAGGTACCGTTGTAAAGTGTGGTAAATCTGTAATATATGGTACGTTAGTTACTACTCCGTTTGGACAAACAGCTGTTAATTGATTCACCATGTCGTTAAAAACAAAATCAAAAGTAGCTGTTGGTGTAATAGGGTCTGTTCCGTCACCACCTTTAGTTGCATATCCTAATACATCATTTCCACCTATTTCTGATAAAGTGAAAAATGTTGGGTTTTGTGCAATTGTATATTCTAGCATTGATACTGATGCTGAGTTAGCCATTCTTCCAAAATATGGATTTAAACTAGCGTAACCATTAAAATCTATATGTGTACTTTTTGCTCCTGGTACACCTACGTTTTTAAAGATGCTTCCGTCTGCAGCTAAACTTACTGTAATATCAGTAGTTGGAGTTGCAGGTAATACAGAAGGTCCAGCACCGTTGAAGAATAATCTAGGGTTTGCTACAACAGTAGTTCCAAATAGTAATCCTCCAATATTGTCATTCATTAATGGTTGTGTAAAAACACCTCCATTAGCGTTTGCAAATTGTTTTGACAATGTGTTTGGAAAAGAGTTTTCTTGTGCTGCAATAAATAAAGCACCATCTGTAAATCCAGATGTAAAAGAAGCCCCTAAAGATACAAAGTTTGAGAAATCCGCAGAACCAGCAGTTAAGCTAGGTAATACTGCCGCATCCGTTGGCGGTTGGTCTAAAAACTCCTCAAAATCTGATTCATCACTACATGCTGTAAAACCTATAGCTATGGCAAGAAGCCCTATATATTTTATATTTTTTAATGTCTTCATTATTATAAGTTGTTAATTGTTAGTGATGCATAATACATTGATCCAATAAATCCTGTTCCAAAAGCAGTAAAATATTCATTACCAGTTAAGTTTGTAGCACCTACTTTTATTATTGATTTTAAACTAGGAACTCTATAGTTTATTTGTGCATCTATAGTGTGAAATTCTGGAACGATTCCATTCCCAAATGTTGCTTCCCAGAAGTAGTCATCACTAAATCTATAAGCGACATTAAATCCAAAGTTTTCGAATAAATTAGTATTCCCAAAAGAAGCTTTAAACTTATGTTCCGGTGTGTTAAAATTGGTTTGAAAATCTGGATTTGCTGCTTGATCAAAATCTTGTTTTGTAAACGTATAACTTCCTCCTAAATCAAAACCATTAAATACTTTAGTAGATAAACCAATTGAAGCACCATATGAGTTTACATCAACATCAGAGTTGGTATAAGCACTATATGTTTTAAAATCTCCGTTTGCTAATGCAGCTACAGATAAGCTATTGTCTCCAACAGTTCCGTAAAGTGGTGCAACAACAACTTCTTGAGAAATAAAATCTTCATATTTGTTATAGTATGCACTTAAATCTACAATGATACTTTCGTATTTACCTCTATACCCAACTTCCATTGAAGTTACTTTTTCTGGTTTGATAATCTCTGGGTTAGCAATATCTAATAATGCAGGGTTTCCAGCTGCTGCAAATGCAACTACTGAGCTTGCAGAATAAGAATTGTTATATGCTGCTGCTCCTGTTTGTGTTATTGAAGCTGATTGACCATAAGTAGTTTGACCAACTAAACTAACATCATAGTCTCCAGAATACCTGTTTAAGTTACTAGCAGCAGATCCTACTAAAATTGCTCTACCAGCATCTAATCCAATAAATAAATCTTGAGTCGTTGGGTTTCTAAAACCAGTTTGTACTGAGGCTCTAACATTATGATTTCTATTTAATGTTAGTGCTGCAGATAATCTAGGAGAGAAAAAACCATCAAATAATTCTGATTTATCGTATCTACCAGAAACAGTAAGTTTTAATTCCATTTCTTCATCTAGTTCAATTTCCTTTTGTATTTGAGAATAGATTCCAAATTCAGAGTACTCTATAGGACTAAGTCTATCTGTGTAGATTGTTCCACCAGAATTTAATTTATACTTTCTGTAAGATCCACCTACTTGTATTTCAGCAAAATCAATTAAGTGTCCGAGGTTGTAGTTAGCATCACTATGAAAATACTTAGAAGCATCTTGAAATTTAGAACCAGTTCTTAAATCTGGATCATTTATACTTTTATTGAAAGCAGCAACATATTCTGGAGAACCAGGAACAAATCGCTCTATTCCGTCATCAACACCATCTGGATCAATTACTTCATCAGCGACAGATCTTGCAAAGTCATGTTTTTGCTGATCTGTTAAACCTCCTGGATTACCTGTTAATTCAAGTCCAGCATAGGCTCCGATATAATCTTGAAACCAATCAGTATCACTCTTCCAAGCTCTATTTATGTTAATTCCAGTAAATACCATGTCGTAAGATTTTCCTGCTTTATCAGAAACCTCATAAGCACGAACAAAGAAGTTGTCATTTTTAACTTCTAGTTTATGTTGTTGTTGGAAAAAACCATTAATGTTATATCTGTTTGTTCCTTGGTAAATAGTTGTTCCTGTTCCTACCTTTCCTACGTAAGAAATTTCTAAATTACTATCTTCAATTGGACGGTAATATAATCCCCAATCAGATTTAATGCTTTCTGCATTGTAATTAGTTAAGTCACGTTCGTTATAACCTGTTCTACTTACAACTACATCTGGAATAATACCTAATCCTGACGCAGCTCTAATATTAGTAGACACTTCGTCTCCATATACATTTATACCGTCATAGTTTGTGTTTGATCTTGTTCTAGTTGGGTCAATTTTATCAACTTCGCTAGTTGCTTGCCAATCTGTACCTTTCAAGTATCCGAAGTTAACTTTAACAGCAATTTTATCACTGAATTTATGAGCCATTCTTAAACTTAAGTCAGTATAAGGGTTGTCTCCTGCAGCTTCTTGAGAAGTAATTCCTCTTTTGATAGATGCACTTATTCCTTGATGATCAAATGGATTTTTACTTCTCATAAATAAAATACCATTAAATGCATTTGCTCCGTATAACGCAGAAGAAGCACCAGGAAGTAACTCTACACTTAAAACATCAGTTTCAGTCATACCTACTAAGTTTCCAATTGGAAAGTTTAGAGCTGGTGTTGAGTTGTCCATACCATCAACTAACTGCATAAAACGTGTGTTTGCAAAAGTGGCAAAACCACGAGTGTTAACAGATTTGAACGTTAAACTATTTGTGTTAACATCTACACCTTTTAAGTTTTCTAGTCCATCGTAGAAATCGGCAGACGCAGTGTTTTTAATTTCTTTTAAACCAAAACGTTCTACCGTAACAGAAGATTCGAAAATACGCTCAGGAGTCCTTGAAGCAGATATAACAACTTCATCTAAGGATGTTCCTTCGTTAAGGATTACGTTTATAACTTGTTTTTTTGAAGTAACTTCTATGTCTTTTGCAGAAAAACCAACGCTACTAACTTGTATAGTAAATGGTGGGTTTTTATCGGTACTAAGGGTGAAGTTACCGTCAAAGTCTGTAGCAGTTCCTACAGATGTACCAACTATTACAACATTTGCGCTTGGAATAGGTTGTTGACTTACGTCGTCTAACACTGTTCCTGTTATCGTTGATTGCGAAAAAGCGATTCCGCAAAAACACAACAATACAATTGAAAGGATTGTTCTCATTTTTTAGATTTAGTTAATTTATGTAGCCAATATACGTTTTTTAACGAAATTTTAATAAAAAGAGACAATAAATTATGCGTGCATAATAAGTATTTGTGAAAAAAAGACGCTTCAAAGCTAATTATTCATAAAATCTTATATGTTTTTATGAATAATTATGAGCTTTGAAGCGTCTATATAAAAGTGAGTAATGTTACTCTACAGTTACTGATTTAGCTAAGTTTCTTGGTTGATCAACATTTTTGTCAAGCATTACTGCTATATGGTAGGATAATAATTGAAGTGGTATAGTTGTCAATAAAGGTGTTAATGACTCTATTGTTTCTGGTACTTCAATAACGTGATCTGCTACTTTTTTTACATCAATATCTCCTTTGGTCACAATTCCAATGATTTTACCAGATCTTGATTTAATTTCTTGAATGTTACTAACCACTTTTTCGTAATGCCCTTTTTTGGTAGCTATTACAAATACAGGCATTTGCTCGTCAATTAGAGCTATAGGGCCATGTTTCATTTCGGCAGCAGGATAACCTTCAGCGTGTATGTATGAAATCTCTTTTAGTTTTAAGGCGCCTTCTAAAGCAACTGGGAAGTTGTAACCTCTTCCTAAATATAAACAGTTTTTAGCATCCTTATAAATTTGTGCTACTGCTTTGATATGTTCATCAGCTTTTAGAGCTTCTTTTACCTTATCAGGTATTAGTTCTAATTCTTGTAAATGACTATGGAAGACTGTATTTGACATACTTCCGTTTGCTTTTGCTAGCTTTAAAGCAATTAAAGTTAAAACAGTAATTTGTGTAGTAAATGCTTTTGTTGAAGCAACACCAATTTCAGGACCTGCATGCGTATAAGCACCTGCGTTAGTTTCTCTGGCGATAGTAGATCCAACAACGTTACAAACTCCAAAAACAAAAGCGCCTTTAGATTTTGCTAGTTTTATTGCTGCTAGTGTATCTGCAGTTTCTCCTGATTGAGATATGGCGATAACCACATCTTTATCTGTAATTACCGGATTACGATATCTAAATTCTGAAGCATATTCTACTTCTACAGGAATTCTAGCTAGGTCTTCAAAAATATATTCTGCAACTAGACCTGCGTGCCATGATGTACCACAGGCTACGATTATAATCCTATTAGCATTTAGAAATTTTTCAAGGTTATCATCAATCCCTGCCATTCTAATAATCCCTTCATTTGCAAGTAATCGACCTCTATAGGTGTCTCTGATTGCATTTGGTTGTTCATGGATTTCTTTTAACATGAAATGTTCATAACCACCTTTTTCAATTTGCTCAATATTAAACTTAAGCTCTTGCATTGCAGGAGTTACTTCAGAATCATCTTTTATTTTTCTGATTTTTATTTTTTTATCTCTACGTACAATAGCCATTTCTTCATCTTCTAAGTATATGGCATTTTTTGTGTACTCGATAAAAGGAGAAGCATCACTTGCAATAAAAAATTCGTCTTCACCAATTCCTATAGCTAAAGGACTTCCTAATTTCGCAACAACAATTTCGTTTGGTTTGTTTTTGTCAAAAACAGCAATGGCGTAAGCGCCTACAACTTCTTTTAAGGCTAGTTGTACTGCTTTACCTAATTTTACGTTGTTCTTTTTCTTTACTTCTTCAATAAGATTTATTAATACTTCTGTATCCGTATCCGATTTGAATTGGTATCCTCTCTTTATAAGTTCTGTTTTTATAGAATCATAATTTTCTATAATACCATTGTGAATAATAACTAAATCTCCTGAATTAGAATAATGCGGGTGAGAGTTCACATCGTTTGGCACACCATGTGTTGCCCAACGCGTGTGGCCTATACCAACACTTCCGTTAGTTGTAATTTCTTCTTTAACGCGCGCTTCTAAGTTTGCAACTTTTCCTTTTGTTTTACAAAGTTTTATTTCTGAACCATCATATAAAGCGATACCTGCGCTATCGTATCCTCTGTATTCTAATCGTTTTAAGCCTTCCATTACTATTGGATAAGCTTCTCTTTTTCCTATATATCCTACTATTCCGCACATAAGTTTTTAATTTTCAATTTCTGTATAAAAGATTTCAAAAGTAGCTCTAACATTTTCTGGGACACTAGATTTGCTACCGTGTAATATAGTTCCTTCCGGAGCTATTATAGAACTTTTAGGTACAAATGTAACTGTATCATCTTCTAGGGTATCCAGTATTTTTGATGTCGCTGAATAATTAATATTAGTTGTAATGTATAATCCTAATTTAGAGTTTTCAGAGTCGTTTAAAAGTATATTATTTAAATGTTCTGTAAGTCGTATTTTATATTTTATTCCATTCAAATCACTATCTCTCTCTAATTTTGGAGAGTATAGTATTAAGGAGTTTACAGGGTCAGTACTAGTGGCTGTTCCGTCCAAAAAGTAATCTGCTATTGGTGTTTTAGTTTCTAAGTCATAAAGTATTATTCTATCTGGTTCTGTTTGTCCTCCTTGACCAACAGGTATGTCAACATAAAAAGTTAAAGCAGCTTCATTTATTAGCCATTTGTCTTCGCGATCTTTAAAGTAAAGAAAAGCGTCTTGAGTGGTATTAGTTTCATCAACGATATCACCGTTAAATAGATCTAAAACAACCATTGACCCTTTAAATCCAGAAATGAAAAGTTGATCATCACCATTTTCAGCATCTCCGTCAGTAAGAGGTATCGTGTTAGTTACGTTTTCAAAAGTATTGAACTTTATACTATTAAAGTTAAATGTATATGTGTCTCTTTCTCTTTCACTTGTAGTTGTGTCTTCTACGTCAGTTTCATATCTAATGTCAATAGTAGCACCTTCGCTTAGATTTAAATAAGCCATGTTACCTTCGTTGAGACCTATTTGTTCTGCTTTAAAAATTAATCCTCTGAAAGCATTTTTAAAATCTGCAATATTATTTAAGTTAGGATTTGTTGTGCCATCAGATTGCACTAGTAAATCTTTCCATTTTGAATTGTCAAACATTTCATTGTTTAAATCTAAATAGATTCCAGGAGCACGACTTGTTTCTAGTTCTTCTAGTTCGTCTTCTCCAATTGGGATTTCTTCAATCGCGACGTATTGTGAGCTTGGTACGAAACCACTATCCGGGCTTTCGTAAATTAAATCTCCTTCAAAAGCGCTTAGGTTAAGACTTGAATAAGCATTGGAGTAATATGCCTGAGATTCGCCAAAATCAGATTCTGGATCTAAATTACGTAAGTAATATTCGTTTTTTAGTATCGATAATTTATATGGGCTAGTTGCATTACCAAAAATAGAGTCCAATATGTAAGTTGTGTTACCATCGTCATCCGTGTCATCTGCAGTTGCATAATACGGTATGTATAGTTTGACCGATATAATTTCAAGATTGTCACCAAAGTCAGGACTTACATCATCTGGAGCTATTTGGGTAACTAAATTAGCAGATGTTACGCCATAAACAGGGTCGTTATAGAAACCTAAAACATTACTTGTTATTGCATTAGTTTGCACTGGGTCTAGCTTTTTGCTGTAAGATACAAACGGAAATAATCTGCTGTTTGTGGTAAAATTTTGAGCACCACTAATGTCGCTTTCTACATTTACAAAATCTTTTTCACAGGCAACAGTAGTAAAAGCTACAATTATCAATAAAAATACAGATTTGATAACGTTCAATAGGTATGTTTTCATAAATATGTCTTAAATATGGTATTACGTTAGTCTAAAACGCTGTTTGTATAAAAATTAGTGTATGCTTCGCTAAATTCGTCTTTTGCGTGATATTCTAAAACAGGTTTGTCAGACTCTTTAAGGTAAGTTGTTAACTCTTCAGGTAAATCTTCTGATCCAACAATTAATGCGTCAGAGCTATCAATTGCAACTTTCATTAGGTTATTATATGTTGGCTCAACTAATGTTTTGATTTTATCATCATCGATTTTATCAAATTGTATTTTTTTGATTAAATCAGGATTAAGTGTTTTTTCAAAACCGCTTTTATATATAGATGTTACTATTTTACTTTCGCTGAAAAGTGGTTCGTCTTTATAAAATTGTTTTAAATACAATGGTAATAAAGAAGCTAACCATCCATGTACATGAATAATATCTGGAGACCAGTTTAATTTTTTAACTGTTTCAATAACACCTTTTGCAAAGAAAATCGCACGTTCGTCATTATCCTGAAAAAGATTTCCATCTTCATCTGTTAAAGTTGCTTTTCTTTTAAAGTACTCGTCATTATCAATAAAGTAAACTTGAATACGCTCTTTTGGGATAGAGGCAACCTTTATTATTAAAGGCATGTCTAAATCGTTTACAATTAAATTAATTCCAGATAAGCGAATAACTTCATGTAGTTGATGTCTTCTCTCGTTGATGTTACCATATTTAGGCATAAAAATTCTAATCTGTCCGCCTTGTTGATTCACCATTCTAGGTGTTTCAAATGACATTGAAGAAATCTCTGTTTCTGGTAAATAAGGTACCACTTCAGATGATACATATAATATCCTCTTATCTTTCATAATATTGTTTAGCTTTTCAGAATTATCAATAAAAACACGCAAAAGTACGAAAATTTATGCAAAGTGCGACTAAAATATTAAGTTTGCATTCGTTAATTAAATATTAAAAATGCTTGTATTTACTAATAAAAACAAAATAGGTACACACGTTACCGCTTTGAAAGAGGAAGGAACTAAAATAGGTTTTGTACCAACCATGGGCGCTTTGCATCAAGGACATATGTCTTTGATAAAGGAAGGGCTCCTAAATAATGGTGTTATGGTGGTTAGCATTTTTGTTAATCCAACCCAGTTTGATAATGCTGATGATCTTAAAAAATATCCGCGTACTTTAGAAGATGATGTAGTACTGTTAAAAACAGTGTCACCAAATATAATTGTATACGCACCTGGTGTTGACGATATATACGAGGGTAATACTGTAGCGCAACATTTTAGTTTTGATGGTTTGGAGTTTGAAATGGAAGGTCGCTTTAGAAAAGGGCATTTTGATGGTGTTGGAACAATTGTAAAGCGTTTGTTTGAAATTGTAGCGCCTGATAATGCTTATTTTGGAGAAAAGGATTTTCAGCAATTAACTATTATTAAAAAATTGGTTAGTAAGTATCATTTGGGAGTAAACATTGTGGGATGTAAAATACATAGAGAAGCCAATGGTTTAGCTATGAGTTCTAGAAATGTAAGGCTAAAACCCGATTACAAAATAGCTGCACCGTTTATCTATAAAACGTTGCAAGAGGCACAAATAAAATTTGGCACAAAAAGTGCTACTATAGTTACACAATGGGTTGAGCAGCAGTTTGTAAATCATGATATATTAGAATTGGAGTATTTTATAATTGCCGATGTTGACACATTAAAAACAGTAAAACGAAAACATAAAACTAACACTTACAGAGCGTTTATTGCAGTTTATGCAGGAGACATAAGATTAATAGATAATATCGCTCTAAATTAATTACCTTTGTTCCTATGCAAATACAAGTAGTAAAATCTAAAATTCACAGAGTTAAAGTAACAGGTGCAGACCTAAATTATATTGGTAGTATTACTATTGATGAAGATTTAATGGATGCAGCAAATATTGTTCAAGGAGAAAAAGTGCAAATTGTAAATAACAATAATGGCGCACGTTTAGAAACTTATGCAATTCCTGGACCAAGAAACAGTGGAGAAATCACCTTAAACGGTGCGGCTTCAAGATTAGTTGCTAAAGACGATATCTTGATATTAATAACGTACGCTTTTATGGATATTGAAGAAGCTAAATTTTTTAAGCCATCATTGGTATTTCCCAATGAAGCAAATAACTTATTAAAATAAATGTCCAAAAGGCCAGTTTTAAAACTTTTAAAAATCGTGCTCCCAATTTTATTGGGAGCATTTTTAATATGGTATTCTCTGTCAAAATTATCTTTTCAAGATATTTTAGATTTTGCTAAAAATGCAAATTATGGGTACATTCTTTTAGGTGTATTTTTTGGTCTTTTAAGTCATTTGTCTCGTGCCTATCGATGGGTTTTTATGCTAGAGCCTCTTGGTTATAAGATCAAGCTAGGTAATAGTATTATGGCTGTATTTGCAACCTATTTGATTAACTATACTATCCCAAGAGCAGGAGAAGTAGCCAGAGCTTCGATTTTAACAAATTATGAAGGCGTTCCGTTTGAAAAAGGTTTTGGTACTATAGTAGCAGAACGTATTGCGGACATGATTGTCATGCTAGGGATTATAGCTGTTACTTTGTTTATCCAATTTGATTTTATATATAACTTTTTAGTAGCCAAGTTTGACCTTACTAAGGTGATTTTTGCTGGTTCTGTTTTAGCTATTCTAGGTGTTATATTTATAGTGATTTTAAGGCGTAGCACTTCTAAAATAGCCTTAAAGATAAAAGGGTTTGTTAGCGGATTGATAGAAGGAGCGCTTAGTATTTTTAAAATGAAAAAAAAGTGGGCCTTTATTTTTCATACACTATTTATTTGGGTGATGTATTTATTAATGTTTTATGTCACAACATTAGCTTTTTCAGATTTAAATAGTATTCCGTTTGGCGCGATATTAATAGGTTTTATTTTGGCAACCTTTAGTGTTGCTGCAACTAATGGTGGTATTGGGTCTTACCCAGAAGCTATTGTTATTGCTTTTTCTTTATTTAGCTTGCCTGAAGATCCAAGTCGTGCATTTGGATGGATTATGTGGAGCTCTAGCACAATACTAATTTTTATTTGTGGAGGAATTTCGTTATTATATCTTCCATTTTTTAACCGAAACAAATAATTTGTAACTTACACCCAAACTTAAATTATACTTATCATGAAACGTATTCTTTTTCTATTTGTTGGCCTATTTATAATGTCAAACGTGACTGCTCAAACAATTTATAAAGAGCTTAATTCTGAAAAGCTAGGCGAAACAAGGCAAATAAAAATCCAGTTACCTAGAAATTACGATACGTCAAGTAAAAAGTATCCTGTAATTTATGTCTTTGATGCAGATTATTTGTTTGAACCTGTTGCAGGTAATGTTGATTATTACGCTTATTGGGAAGATATTCCGGAAGCTATTGTAATTGGAATTAATCAATACGGATTACGTGAAAACGATTGTTATTATAGTGAGCAGAATTCATTACCTGTTGAGTCAGGTGCCGAGTTTTTTGAGTTTATTAGTATGGAACTGGTTCCTTTTGTAGATAAAACCTTCCGTACAGAAAATTTTAAAGTAGCTATTGGACATGGAAAATCAGCCAATTTTATAAATTATTACTTATTAAAAGGAGTGCCTTTATTTCAGTCTTATATTGTCTTAAGTCCAGAATTAGCACCGGATATGGCTAGTTATTTAACGGAAGTGTTTCCTAAATTAGAACAAAAAACTTTTTATTATTTAGCGACTACAACTAATGATACTAAGGGAATTCAAGAAACAACAGAAGCTTTATCTAAAAGTTTAGAAAGTATAGAAAACAGTAACGTTTTAAAAACGTTTGATACGTTTGAAGGACCATCTCATTATACGTTGCCAGCGCATGCGATACCAAAAGCTTTGGAGAGTATCTTTTTTGTGTTTCAACCAATTAGTAAGAAAGAATATAAAGAGACTATTCTTAAATTAGAAGGTAATCCAGTGGAATACCTGACAGATAAATATCAAATGATTGATGATTTATTTGGCATTGAAAAACCTATTTTAATCAACGATTTTAAAGCTATTGAAGCAGCTATAAAAAAGAATGAAAAATGGGAATACTTTGAGGATTTAGGAAAATTAGCGCGTAAAGAATACCCAGAAACATTACTTGGTAATTATTATTTAGGACGCTTTTTTGAAGAAACAGGAGAGCCTAAAAAAGCAATGAAAACCTATCAGTCAGCTTATGTTTTATCTGAAATTGCAGGTATTACTAAAGATCACGTTTTAGAATTAGCAGAACAAATTAAGGCAGATTTTGGATACTAAACTATGGCAAAAGTAAAAACAAGTTTTTTTTGCCAGAATTGTGGTACGCAATATGCAAAATGGCAAGGTCAATGTAACGCTTGTAAAGAGTGGAATACAATTGTGGAAGAGTTGGTTCAAAAACCAGAAAAAAGCGATTGGAAAACACCAAGTAATACATCTAAAAGAACATCAAAACCGTTAAGGATAAAAGAAATTGACTCTTCCAAAGAGGCAAGATTAGATACTCTAGATGCCGAATTTAATCGTGTTTTAGGTGGTGGTATTGTGCCAGGGTCATTGACTTTATTGGGAGGAGAGCCAGGTATTGGTAAAAGTACGTTGCTACTGCAAATTTCATTAAAACTACCTTATAAAACGCTATACGTTTCAGGGGAAGAGAGTCAGAAGCAAATAAAAATGCGTGCAGAACGTATTAATCCTAATAACGAAAGTTGCTACATTCTTACTGAAACTAAAACACAAAATATTTTTAAGCAAATTGAAGCTTTAGAGCCTGATATTGTTATCATAGATTCTATTCAAACACTTCATTCAGATTATATAGAATCGTCAAGCGGAAGTATTAGCCAAGTAAAAGAATGTACTACAGAGCTAATTAAATTTGCAAAAGAGACAAATACGCCTGTAATTTTAATTGGACATATTACCAAAGATGGTAATATTGCTGGTCCAAAGATATTAGAGCATATGGTGGATACGGTACTCCAGTTTGAAGGCGATCGTAACCATGTGTTTAGAATTTTACGTGCTCAAAAAAACCGTTTTGGTTCTACGCACGAGCTTGGTATTTATGAAATGCAAGGTTCAGGATTGAGAGAAGTTTCTAATCCAAGCGAAATATTAATTTCTAAAAAAGACGAAGAGTTATCAGGTAATGCTATTGCTGCAACATTAGAAGGCATGCGCTCATTAATGATAGAAGTGCAAGCATTGGTAAGTACAGCGGTTTATGGAACGCCACAACGTAGTGCAACAGGATTTAATGCTAAGCGTTTAAACATGTTGTTAGCTGTTTTAGAAAAGCGCGCAGGTTTTAGATTAGGAGCTAAAGATGTGTTTTTAAATATTACTGGAGGTATAAATGTAGATGATCCGGCAATAGATTTAGCTGTAGTTGCTGCTATATTGTCTTCAAATGAAGATGATGCCTTGCCATCTAATTATTGCTTTGCTGCAGAGGTTGGTTTGTCAGGAGAGATCCGTCCAGTCCAACGTGTAGAACAGCGTATCCTTGAAGCCGAAAAACTTGGTTTCTCTACCATATTTGTGTCTAAATACAATAAGATTTCTTTAAAAGATACCGTGATTAAAGTACAGTTAATTTCAAAAATTGAAGACTTAGTAGATTTAGTAATTACATAGTCTATTCCGCTTTATTCTTAATTTCTTAGTTTTTTAAGTTTTCATGTTTTTGATTTAAGCTTTTTTTATGCTCAAAAATCAGAGTTTTAAACAGAATTCCTTAATTTCGCAACTCGACATAGAAATCAGAAAAAATGAGCGCAGGATTCCCTGAATATAAAGGACTTAACTTACCAAACGTAGCAGAAGAAATTCTTAAGTATTGGCAAGACAATAATATCTTTGAAAAAAGTGTATCAACTAGAGATAATGCAGAGCCGTACGTGTTTTTTGAAGGACCACCTTCAGCTAATGGTTTACCTGGTGTACACCACGTTTTAGCACGTGCTATAAAAGATATTTTTCCAAGATATAAAACCATGAAAGGGTACCAAGTTAAGCGTAAAGCTGGTTGGGATACGCATGGTTTACCAATAGAATTAGGTGTAGAGAAAGAACTTGGTATTACCAAAGAAGATATCGGTAAAACTATATCGGTGGAAGATTATAACGCAGCCTGTCGTAAAGCAGTTATGCGTTACACGGATGTTTGGAATGACCTGACTCAAAAAATGGGGTATTGGGTAGATATGGAAGATCCATATATTACTTACGAGCCTAAATACATGGAAACTGTTTGGTGGCTTTTAAAAGAGATTTACTCTAAAAAGCTAATGTACAAGGGGTATACAATTCAACCGTATTCTCCAAAAGCAGGAACAGGACTAAGCTCGCACGAGGTTAACCAACCTGGTGCATATCAAGATGTAACAGATACAACTATCGTTGCACAATTTAAAGCTATTGAAAGTACATTGCCTGACTTTTTGCAAAACGAAGGCGATATCCATTTTACAGCATGGACTACAACACCTTGGACATTACCAAGTAATACTGCGTTAACTGTTGGGCCAAAAATAGATTATGTTTTAGTTCAAACATATAATCAATATACTTTTCAGCCAATTAATGTAATAATGGCTAAGGCTTTAGTTGGTAAGCAATTTGCCGGAAAGTTATTTAATCAAGTAGAAGCTAAAGCAGATCTTTCAGAATATAATGGTGGTGATAAAGTAATCCCATATTTTATTGTAAAAGAATTTAAAGGAAAAGACCTTGTTGGTATTAAATACGAACAATTACTGCAATATGCGTTACCAAATGATAATCCGGAGGATGCTTTTAGAGTTATTGCTGGAGACTTTGTAACAACTGAAGATGGTACAGGTATCGTGCATACAGCACCAACATTTGGAGCAGATGATGCCTTAGTGGCAAAACAAGCTACGCCAGAAATACCACCATTATTGGTAAAAGACGATAATGGAAACTTAGTGCCTCTTGTAGATCTACAAGGGCGTTTTAGACCAGAAATGGGTGAGTTTGGTGGTAAGTATGTTAAGAATGAATATTATAATGATGGCGAAGCTCCAGAACGATCAATAGACGTTGAGTTAGCAATTAAATTAAAAGAAGAAAATAAAGCCTTTAAGGTAGAAAAATATAAGCACAGTTACCCACATTGCTGGCGTACAGATAAGCCAATCTTATACTACCCATTAGATTCTTGGTTTATTAAAGTTACTGATGTTAAAGAAAAAATGGTAGCTAATAATAATACCATTAACTGGAAACCTAAATCAACAGGTACTGGGCGTTTTGGTAATTGGTTAGCTAACGCAAACGATTGGAATTTATCTAGATCGCGTTATTGGGGTATTCCATTACCAATCTGGAGAACGGAAGATGGTAAGGAAGAAATCTGTATTGGATCTGTTGAAGAGCTTAAAGCCGAAATGCAAAAAGCAGTTTCAGCTGGCGTTTTAGCTAAGGATATATTCGAAGATTTTGAAGTCGGAAACAATTCCGAAGAAAACTATGCTAAGCTAGATTTACATAAAAATATTGTAGATGGTATCGTGTTAGTGTCTCCAAGTGGGCAGCCAATGCAACGCGAAAGTGACTTAATAGATGTGTGGTTTGATTCTGGATCAATGCCTTATGCGCAATGGCACTACCCATTTGAGAATAAAGAAAAAATAGATAATAACGAAGCCTTTCCTGCAGATTTTATAGCGGAAGGAGTGGATCAAACTAGAGGTTGGTTTTATACGTTGCATGCTATTGCAACAATGGTATTTGACTCGGTTGCCTATAAAAACGTAGTGTCAAACGGATTAGTGTTAGATAAAAACGGACAGAAAATGTCTAAGCGTTTAGGTAATGCAACAGATCCATTTGAAACTTTAGATACTTACGGAGCAGATGCAACACGTTGGTACATGATTGCTAATGCAAATCCATGGGACAACTTAAAATTTGATTTAGATGGTATTGAAGAAGTAAAACGTAAATTTTTCGGAACACTTTATAACACGTATTCTTTCTTTAGTTTATATACTAATTTAGATAAATTTAGTTACGCTGAAGCGGAAATCCCATTAGACGATAGACCTGAGTTAGACCGTTGGATATTATCAGAATTACATACCTTAATTCAGAAAGTAGATCAGTATTATGCCGAGTATGAGCCGACAAAAGCAGCAAGAGCTATTTCTGACTTTACACAAGATTATGTAAGTAACTGGTTTGTACGTTTAAGTAGAAGACGTTTCTGGAAAGGAGATTATCAAACAGATAAAATTTCGGCATACCAAACATTATATACATGCTTGTTAACCATAGCAAAATTAGGTGCGCCAATTGCTCCGTTTTTTATGGACAAGCTTTACATAGACTTAACAAAAACAACACAATCAGAAACGTTTGAGAGTGTACATTTGTCTGAGTTTCCAAAATTTGACGCTAGATTTGTTGATAAGTCGTTGGAGCGCAAAATGGAAAATGCGCAAACTATTTCGTCTTTAGTATTATCATTAAGAGCTAAAGAAAAAATAAAAGTGCGTCAACCGTTGCAAAAAATAATGATTCCGATAGATTCTGAACAACAAAAAGAAGAAATTCTAGCAGTTGCAGATTTAATAAAGCATGAGGTAAACATTAAGGATATCGAGCTTTTAGAAGATGCGTCAGATATATTAGTAAAACAAATTAAACCCAATTTTAAAGCGTTAGGACCACGTTTTGGAAAAGACATGAAAGCAATTGCAGGTGTGATTGTTAAGATGACTGCAGAGGACATTAAAGTTGTTGAACAAAAAGGAGAGATTGATGTCGAGTGTAATGGAAAAAGTATTACATTACAACGTGGTGATGTAGAAATTACGTCTCAAGACATTGAAGGTTGGCTAGTTGCAAACGAAGGTAGTATAACCGTTGCTTTAGATGTAACCATATCGCCAGAATTAAAAGAAGAAGGAATTGCTAGAGAGTTGGTAAACCGTATTCAAAATTTGCGTAAAGATTCAGGTTTTGAAGTTACAGATAGAATTTCTGTTCAGCTTCAAGAAGATGAAAATATTGTGAAAGCAGTACAAGCTAATTTAGAGTATATTAAGGCTGAAACCTTAACAGACGATCTAAAAATTATTAATCAATTAAATAGTGGTATAGAAATTGCTTTTGATGATGTAAATACCAAACTATTTATTCAAAAAAACTAAAATTATGGCATCAGATATAAACGTAAGATACTCAGACAAAGATTTAGCAAATTTTAAAGTGCTAATACACGAAAAAATAAAAAGTGCTAAGCATGACTTAGAATTGATCAAAAGTGCCTACATGAATGATCATAATAATGGTACTGATGATACGTCGCCTACATTTAAAGCGTTTGACGAAGGAAGTGAGACTATGAGTAAAGAGTCTAATTCTGCTTTAGCAATAAGACAGGAAAAATTTATCCGTGATCTTAAAAATGCTTTGATTAGAATCGAAAACAAAACCTATGGTGTGTGTCGCGTAACGGGTAAACTAATTAATCCTAAAAGATTAGAGTTAGTGCCTCACGCAACGTTAAGTATCGAAGCAAAGAATATGCAGTCATAATTTTTTGAGCAATTAAAAAATAGTGTCTAATGTTTATTAGATCTAAAATATAATAAGTTAAAACGCTTCAATTACTATTGAAGCGTTTTACATTTACACTAAATAGCACCATTGAAAATTAGAATAACCTTTTTGTTTTTATTGATTACCAGTTCTTTTTACGCGCAAATAAGCAAAGAAAAAATGTGGCGTGCTGACGCTATAAAAACGGTGACTATAGCAGGTAGTGGTGTTTTTAAAATTAATGTAAAAAATGGTCCGTCAGATACAATTACCTTGAAGGTTAAAATAGATGGCGAATACGCTCAGAATTTAGTTGTTTTGGATAGTGTTTCAGCTGAAACATTATTTATATCATCAGCCTTTCAGCCTCTATTTGTAAGTGATAACGATAAATTAAGCGCGCATAAAGTATTATCTGTGGAGTATGAGCTCTTGGTCCCGGAACACATGTCTTTGGATGTTAAAAGTGATATTGCTTCCGTAACTATTGTAGGGATTTATACCGCGGTTTTTATCGAGTCTAATCAGGGTAGTTGTCAATTAAAGGAGTTTCTAGGTGATGCGGTTATTAATACTATCGATGGGAATATTGCTGTGCAAACTAATCTAGCAAAAGTCGAGGCGTTTAGTAAAACAGGTACGGTAGAGATACTCCAATTTAAATATGGAAAGTATGCAATAAGTTGCCACTCCATTAACGGAAATATTATCGTGACTAGAATAGAAAAATAAGTCTATTTTTGTTTTGTAAATTCTACTTGCGCTTAGCATAGTAAAAGCATTCCAATTTATATGAATATTAAAAAAGCATCATTACTAATAATTGTTATTTTACTTATTGATCAAATAAGTAAAATATATGTGAAAACACATTTTGTTTTAGGAGAGGATGTTGCTCTTTTTAGTTGGTTTAAAATTTATTTTATTGAAAATAGCGGTATGGCTTGGGGTACTAAACTAAGCGATATTATTCCGGCTATTTCAGATAGGACAGCAAAAGTATGTTTAACAGTTTTTAGGATTTTTGCAATTATTGGTATTGGCTATTGGTTGACAAATACTATTAAAAAACAACAGTCTAAAACGCTAATTTTAGCACTTGTCTTTATTTTTTCAGGTGCTTTAGGTAATATTTTGGACTCTGTATTTTATGGTGTGTTGTTTGATGATAGTGTCTCTCAAGTGGCTAGTTTTTTGCCACAACAAGGGTATGATAGTGTTTTGCATGGTAAAGTTGTAGACATGTTGTATTTGCCATTATGGAAAGGTTATTTGCCAGAATGGATTCCTGGAATTGGAGGAGACTATTTTACGTTTTTCGAGCCTGTTTTTAATGTAGCAGATGTTGCTATTAGTATTGGCTTCTGTATTTTGATATTTTTTAATGGAAAAGCGTTTCCTAAAAATGAAGAGAATTAAAACTCGTAAATAGTCTTTGGTGTTACGCAATAGTCTAGGCTGATGTCATCTTTATAAACATCTTCAATTTCAGCTTCAGCTTCAAAAAAAGACAACCCTATTTTTATAGTTTCTGGTTTGCAGTCTGCTAGAAAGTTATCGTAGAATCCTTTACCATAACCCACACGGTTTCCTTTTAAGTCAAACGCTAAAAGCGGTACAAATACCACGTCAATGCTAGTGTTAGCAATTGGAATACCATCAATAGGTTCTGGAATATTGTAAGTGCTTAATTTAAGTGTGGTAGCATCGGTTAATAAAAAATTACTTAAGGTGTTGTTGCTAAAATTACTTTTAGAAATAACAATGTTTTTATCCTTACCAGACAGAATGTTTAAAATGTAATCTGTGTTAATTTCCTGCTGTGTTTCAATAGTTAAAAATAAATGATAAAAGTTATAGTCCCAAATAGTTAACTTTAATAACTGATTAGCAATTGCAAGACTGTGATCATCAATTTCAGTATGGGAAAGCAAAGCGCGTAAAGCTTTATATTTTAGTCTTAAGTCAGCTTTTTTCATCTTAAACTATTTTAAGACTTCCGTCGAAATATGAAACAGCGCATCTCCTTGATATACAATCGGGGATTGGTTAATGTTTATTATATAACCAGCATGTTTAGATTTGACAAAATGGTTGAATTTTCCGTAAGGATCGGTTATGTTTCCTATATCATCACCAACTTTGACTTCAACACCAAGTTTAACAGTTGCTTTAAACATACCAGAATGTTTAGCTCTAAGCCAAGAGCTTTCTGTTATTTTAACGCATTCTTTTTTAGGTTCTGATACTTTAAACTGTCTACGTAACATTCCAAAATGATTCATGATGCGTTTTGCACCATTAACACCAGTGTTTGTGACGGTATTGTCTAGGTCAAAAGATTTTCCTCCTTCATATAATAGGATAGGTTTCCCTAATTTATTACAAGCGTTTCTAAACGATTTGTTTAAGTTTTGAGAATATAAGATAAATGGCGCGCCAAAGATTTCGGCCATGACATCATCATCTTCGCTTCCTCGTTCTATACGTATCTGTGGGGCATTAAATCTAAAGGCTCCTCCGGTGTGAAAATCTACAATAAAATCGGCATGTGGCACCACTTCTTGTATTAGCTCATAGGCTACACGACTAGCTAAAGAGCCGTTTTTCATACCTGGAAATACACGGTTTAAATCGCGACCATCAGGAAAGGCGCGTTCCATGTTTATAAACCCAAAAATATTAAGGACAGGAATACAAATAGTCGTTCCTATTTTGGGTTTATTAATGCCTTTGGATATTAGTTGACGTACAATCTCCACGCCATTAATTTCGTCACCGTGGATTCCCGCAGTAAACAAAATTGTCGGACCTGGTTTTTTAGAACGTTCTATTATAATAGGTACATCTACAGGAGTTCTAGTGTGCAATTTTGCAACATTAAAACTAACTTCTGCACTTTGGCCAGGTTTGATAGTTTCTCCTAAAATTTCTAAAACGTCGTTTGTGTACATCGTTTATTTATTTGTGTTTTTCTCAATATAATTGATGATATTTTTTGCGATATTTTTACCTGTTGCATTTTCAATACCTTCTAATCCTGGGCTAGAGTTTACTTCTAAAAGTAATGGACCTCTTTCAGATTGTAACATATCTACACCACAAACTGGTAGTTTTAAGGCTTGAGATGCTTTCATTGCAACTTGCGTTTCTGCATCACTTAAAGTTATAATGTTAGCACTTCCTCCACGGTGTAAGTTAGATCTAAATTCGCCTTCTTTTCCTTGACGTTTCATAGCGCCAACTACTTGACCATCTACAACTAAAGCACGTAAATCCGCACCTTTAGCTTCTTTTATAAATTCTTGTACAATAACTCTAGCTTCTAAACCATTAAAGGCTTCTAAAACCGATTCTGCAGCATTTTTACTTTCGGCTAAAACGACACCTAACCCTTGAGTACCTTCTAGTAATTTAATAATTACCGGTACACCACCAACATGCTCAATAACTTCCTCAACATCTCTAGAGTAGTTAGTAAATACTGTTTTTGGCATTCCAATACCAGCTTTGCTTAAACGTTGTAAACTTTTTAGCTTATCTCTAGACCTTAAAATGGCTTCAGAAGAAGCTGTTGTAAAAACATTCATCATTTCAAATTGTCTTACCACTGCACAACCGTAAAATGTTACAGAAGCACCAATACGCGGTATAATAGCGTCTACATAATCTAAATAACGATCTTTATAAAAGATGGTTGGTTTTTCAGTTTCAATAATGATGTCACATTTTAGAGGATCTATGATCTCTATTTTATGACCTCTTTTTTCACCTTCTTCAACCAAACGATCTGTTGAGTATAAATTAGCGTTTCTAGATAAGATTACAATGTTCATGTTACTTGTTATAATTAAAGGATTGGTCTAGGATATCGACGTCTACTAAAAATTTACGTTTTAAAAATTGTCTACCAATTAAAACGGGAAATCTCATATCGTCTCTTGTGCTTAAAGTTAAGTTAATCTTATATGTTTTACCAAAAAAAACGACTTCTGTTTTTATCTTGTAGCGGTTTTCTACAAAACCATTGCTGCTTTTTACGTCTGTAAAGGTGTACTCTTCAAAGACTTTAGTCTTGCTATTAAAGTTGGGGTGTCCTTTGCTGTAAAAAGTACAGTGTAACCCGTCGTCTTTAACAACTACTTTGGAGCAATGTATTGCAGAGGTGTAGGCTCCTGTATCTATTTTACAGTCCACTTCAAATAAATCTAACTTTGGGAAGTTGATTTTATCGGTTCTACCAATGGTTTTTTTTGTCATTTTTAGTGTTTAAAAAGAGGTGCAAGGTAATAAATAAGTAAACATATAATTTTTATTTTTAGGTTAAAATTTGACCTATAAACGTTAAGTTGTTTTTAAATAATTACCTTTGGTTAACAATCAAATATCTTCCATTTTTAACGTCAGAATGAGTAATACAGCTTTAGATATTCAGCTTAAAACCTTACCGGATTCTCCCGGAGTCTATCAGTATTTTGATGCTGAAGGCACCATAATATACGTTGGTAAAGCCAAGAATCTAAAAAAAAGAGTCAGTTCGTATTTTACAAAAACTCATGAAAATGGTAAAACTAGAGTTTTAGTAAAGCGTATTGCTAATATCAAACATATTGTTGTAGAGACAGAAACAGACGCATTGTTATTAGAAAACAATCTAATAAAAAAACATAAGCCACGCTATAATGTTTTATTAAAAGACGATAAAACGTATCCATGGATTTGTATTAAGAAGGAGCGTTTTCCAAGGGTGTTTCCTACCCGTCGTGTTATAAAAGATGGTAGCGATTATTTTGGGCCTTACACTAGCATGAAAACCGTAAAAACGTTACTAGGTCTAATTAATGGATTGTATAAATTACGTACTTGTAATTATAACTTGGCACAGGATAAGGTTAGTGAAGGTAGGTATAAAGTGTGTTTAGAGTATCATCTAGGAAACTGCAAAGGCGCTTGCGAAGGTCGAGAGACGGAAGCTAATTATCACGAAAACATAGCAGCAATCAGAGAGATTTTAAAAGGGAATTTTAAAGACTCTTTAGGCAATTTTAAATCGCAAATGAATCAGTTTGCGGAAGATATGGAGTTTGAAGCTGCGCAACGTATTAAAGAAAAAATTGAAGTTTTAGAAAACTACCAAGCTAAGTCAACAATTGTTAATCCAAAGATTAGTAATGTGGATGTATTTTCTATTGTTAGTGATGCTGGACATAGTTATATTAATTTTTTACAATTATCCTATGGATCTATAATTAGGTCACATACTTTAGAAATTAAAAAGAAGTTAGACGAAAGCGATAAAGAGCTTCTAGAATTAGCTATAATTGAAATTAGAGCACGTTTTAACTCCAATTCAAAAGAAATATATGTACCTTTTAAGGTAAATATTGGAGAGCAATTAAAAGTAACGGTACCACAACTAGGAGATAAAAAGCATATTTTAGATTTATCCATTAGAAACGCAAAGTATTATAGGATGGAGCGTTTTAAACAAGTTAAAATCACAGATCCTGATCGTCACGCCAATCGTATTATGGCGCAGATGAAACAAGATTTACGTTTGGGGCAAGAGCCAAGACATATCGAGTGTTTTGATAACTCAAACATCCAAGGTACTAATCCTGTTGCAGCCTGTGTTGTGTTTAAAAACGGAAAACCAAGCAAAAAGGATTATCGTCATTTTAATATCAAAACGGTTGTTGGTCCTGATGATTTTGCATCCATGGAAGAAGTGGTGTTTAGACGTTATAAACGCTTGCTTGAAGAAGAGCAACCATTGCCACAATTAATAATTATTGATGGAGGTAAAGGGCAATTGTCTTCTGCATTAAAAAGTTTAGATCTTTTAGGGTTACGTAATAAAATAGCAATTATAGGTATTGCAAAACGTTTGGAAGAATTATTTTATCCTGATGATCCAATTCCATTATATTTAGATAAAAAATCGGAAACCCTAAAAATAATTCAGCAATTACGTAATGAGGCGCACCGTTTTGGAATTGAGCATCATCGAAATAAAAGAAGTAAACAAGCGTTAAATACAGAAATGGAAACTATTCCAGGCATTGGAGAAAAAACGATTGTAGAATTACTAAAAAAGTTTAAATCTGCAAAACGTATTTCTAACGCTAAATTGGATGAGTTAGAAGATGTTGTAGGAGCTTCAAGAGCAGCAAAAATATATAATTATTACCATAAGGAATGAAGCAAATAAGCATTGTTATACTATTAATATTTGCATTAAGCAGCAGTCTTAAAGCGCAAGAAACCCAAGAGCAGGAGCCTAAAGTTGGTTTGGTGTTAAGTGGTGGTGGTGCAAAAGGGTTTGCACATATTGGTGTTTTAAAAGTTATAGATAGTTTAGGTATTAGAGTAGATTATGTAGCAGGGACCAGTATGGGGGCAATTATTGGGTCCTTATATGCTTCTGGTTACTCAGGTAAACAGTTAGATTCTATTTTTAAAGGTGTAGATTTTGATAATTTAATAGCCGATAATATTCCAAGGTCAGCGCAATCAACTTACGAAAGGGAGATTTCAGAGCGCTATGCAGTAACATTGCCTTTTGATCACTTAAAAGTTAAACTACCGTCAGCATTATCTAGAGGACAAAACACATTTAATTTATTAACTAAATTAATGTTACACGTTAGTTATCAGGACGATTTTTCAAAACTACCAATCCCATTTTTTTGTATAGCAACAAATGTAGAAACCGGTCAGCAAGTTGTTTTAGACAAAGGTAATTTGCCACAATCGGTTAGAGCTAGTGGTGCTTTTCCATCGCTGTTTCAACCTGTTGAGATAGATGGTCAGCTTTTGATTGATGGAGGCGTAGTAAATAACTATCCAATTAGCGAGCTTAAGGCAAAAGGGATGGATATAATTATTGGTGTGGACGTTCAGGATGGTTTAGCTAATCGTACAGATCTGTCATCAGCGCCACAAATATTATTTCAAATAAATAATTTCAGGACTATAAATGACATGAAAATCAAGTCTACACAGACTGATATTTATTTAAAACCAGATATTTCAAAATTCAATGTTGTTTCTTTTGACGACGGTAACCAAATTATAAAAAACGGAGAAATAGCTGCTCGAGCGCACATAGACGTTTTAAAAAACTTAAAAGAAAAGCAGACTAAAAAGCCAATAGAAAGACTAAATACGGTCTATTCAGATAGTTTAAAAATTAATTATATCGAAACTAACGGTATAAATAAATACACAAGATCTTACATTTTGGGTAAATTAAAAATGAGACCCTATACTAAAATAGCATACACAGAGCTGGCAGAAGGTGCTAATAATGTCGTAGCAACTAATAACTTTGACAGCTTTTTTTACGAGCTTAAAAAAGATGAAGATGACTTTTACAGATTAATAACTACAGTAAGCGAAACTAAAAAAACAACGTTTTTAAAACTAGGGTTACACTATGACGACCTGTATAAAAGTGCCATTTTAGCTAATATTACTAAAAACCAATTTCTATTAAAAAACGATGTGGTGTCTCTAGATTTAATTATCGGGGACCATGTTAGATATAATTTTGATTATTTTATAGATAAAGGGATGTATTGGAGTATTGGTTTAAAATCTAGGTATAACGAGTTTGATCAAGGCGTAGTGGCTAATGCTTTTTTATCACAGTCAGAAGTCTTAGATGTAGGAATCAATAAATTGGATACAGAGCTAACAGATTTTACTAATCAGTTTTACTTGCAAACATTATTCAGAAACGATTTAGCCTTGTCACTTGGTGTGGAGCATAAAAAACTAAAAGTAACAACTGAAACTATTTTGTCCACAGATAACCAAGACGAAACAGTTTTTGAAAACAGTAATTACGTTAGTCTCTTTGGGCAGTTAAAATTTGATACCTATGACAGTAAGTATTACCCAACAGAAGGTCTTTCCTTTTTAGGAGAAGCCAACTACTATATGTATTCATCAGATTTTTCAACAGATTTTTCTCCATTTTCTATATTTAAAGCAGAGCTAGGTTATGCCTTCAAGGCAACAGATAACTTATCTTTTAATTTAGTAACAGACGGAGGGTTTAAAATAAATCCAAAAGCCAATCAGTTTCTTGATTTTGTACTTGGAGGTTACGGTAATAATTTTATCAATAATTTTAAACCGTTTTACGGGTATGATTTTTTATCCATAGCAGCAGATTCTTATATCAAAGCAAGCATAAACCTAGACTATCAATTTGTTCCAAAAAACCACCTAATGGTTACCGCAAACTATGCCAATGTATCAGATAGGCTGTTTGATACCACGGACTGGTTATCGTTGCCAGAATATTCAGGTTACGCCTTAGGCTACTCTTTTGATTCGTTTTTGGGTCCTATAGAAGCAAGATATAGTTACTCTCCAGAAACTAGAGATAGCTACTGGTTTTTCAACTTGGGGTATTGGTTTTAATGGGGCGTTTTGTATTTAATCCTTTAGGGCTTAAATACAACCAGGTTATCCATTATATCTTTTTTTGCCATATGTGGCAGCAAAAAAAGGATGCCATTACTACCCTTAACGCGGGGTATTACGCATCAGCTTCTGCCTAGAGATAAAAAACACTTTCTATACTCAAAAATATTTACGATATTTGTTAGACTATGAAGACAGCTTGGAGCGATTTATTATCACATTTAAAATTCTTGATTAAGCGTAATCCAGAGTGATCTTCCTTCCTTGTTAAGCATTTAATAAGACGTCACACAGTTCTTAGACGTTATTTTTTTTCAATTTAAAAACTAAAAAAATGCCATTTTATCATAAACTAGGAAAAATACCACCAAAAAGACACACCCAGTTCAGAAAAGCGGACGGCACATTGTACGCAGAACAGTTATTTGGTACCATAGGTTTTGACGGTATGTCAACAAATTCCTATCACGAGCATAGACCAACACAGGTAAAGGAAATCAGAAAACAATACAGTGTTGCACCTAAAATTGCTAAAAAAAACCACATACAATCTTACCGTTTAAGAGGGTTTCAAGTCAAGCCAGAAAACGATTATTTAGAGTCTCGTAAAACGGTGCTTATAAATAGCGATTGTAGTATCATTTTAGCAGCGCCAAAACAATCAACAACAGATTATTTTTATAAAAACACAGACGCAGATGAGCTTATCTTTATCCATAAAGGAACAGGGAAACTGCGCACACACTTAGGTAATTTAGACTTTAAATATGGAGACTATTTATTAGTACCTAGAGGCGTTATTTATAAAATGGATTTTGATACAGAAGACAATCGTTTGTTTATTGTCGAGTCTAAAAGACCAATTTATACACCAAAACGTTACCGTAACTATTTTGGACAATTATTAGAACATTCTCCATTTTGCGAGCGTGATTTAAGACAGCCACAAGAGTTAGAAACACATAATGAAAAAGGAGACTTTTTAATGAAAGTTAAGAAGCAAGACGATATTTTCGAAATGGTTTATGCAACACATCCTTTTGATGTTGTAGGTTATGACGGTTACAACTATCCATATGCGTTCTCAATCCATGATTTCGAGCCTATAACTGGACGTATCCACCAACCGCCACCAGTACATCAAACTTTTGAAACAGATGCTTTTGTAGTTTGTAGTTTTGTACCAAGATTATACGATTATCATCCAGATAGTATTCCAGCACCTTACAATCATAGTAATATAGATAGTGATGAGGTCTTGTATTACGTAGACGGAGATTTTATGTCTAGAAACGATATAGATGCAGGGCACATATCCTTGCATCCCGCAGGAATACCACATGGTCCGCACCCAGGAGCAACAGAGCGTAGCATCGGGAAAGTGAGAACGGATGAGCTAGCAGTAATGGTAGATACGTTTAAACCATTAATGGTAACTGAGGAGGCACTTAAAATAGCTGACGAAGACTACTATAAATCGTGGCTAGAACATTAGTATTAAATAGATTTCAAAACAATAATTAATTAAGATTGAAATAGAGATTCAAGAATTTAAAAAATTGACACGGAGTTATTTAACAGATTCTAAAGTCTTTGTTTTTGTCGCTTTATTCTTTCTTCTATATAAAGTATTATGAGTAAAAAAGAAGTAAAATCAGTAGACTACGGTTTAGAAAAAATATTTGAAGGTGCACAAGATTTTTTGCCGCTTTTAGGAACAGATTATGTAGAGTTTTACGTGGGTAACGCAAAACAAGCAGCGCATTTTTATAAAACAGCATTCGGATTTCAATCTCATGCATACAAAGGATTAGAAACAGGATCAAAAGATTCGGTAAGTTATGTGTTAAAGCAAGACAAGATTCGTTTAGTATTAACAACACCATTAAATAGTAAGTCGCCAATTAACGATCACATTGTAAAACATGGTGATGGTGTAAAAATTGTGGCGTTATGGGTTGAAGATGCTAAAAAAGCTTACGAAGAAACTACAAAACGTGGTGCAAAATCATACATGGAGCCAGTCGTTGAAAAAGACGAATTTGGTGAAGTAGTAAGAGCCGGAATTTATACGTACGGAGAAACTGTACATATGTTTGTAGAGCGTAAAAACTATAACGGACAATTTTTACCAGGATTTGTAGAGTGGAAAAGTGACTATAACCCAGAGCCAGTAGGGTTAAAATATATCGACCATATGGTTGGTAATGTAGGTTGGGGAGAAATGAATACTTGGGTAAAATGGTATGAAGACGTTATGGGGTTTGTTAATTTCTTGTCATTTGATGACAAGCAAATCCACACAGAATACTCGGCTTTAATGTCTAAAGTAATGAGTAACGGTAATGGGCGTATCAAATTCCCGATTAACGAGCCAGCAAAAGCAGCTAAAAGATCACAAATTGAAGAGTATTTGGATTTCTATGAAGGTTCAGGAGTACAACATATTGCAGTAGCAACGGATGATATTATAAAAACAGTATCTCAGCTTAAAGCTAGAGGTATCGAGTTTTTACCACCACCACCACAAGCATATTATGATGATATTCCAAACCGCTTAGGTGTGCACATGGAAATGATGAAGGAAGATATTAACGAGCTTCAAAAGTTATCAATTATGATTGATGCAGATGAGGAAGGGTATTTACTTCAAATCTTTACAAAGCCAGTAGAAGATAGACCAACCTTGTTTTTCGAAATCATACAACGTATGGGGGCGCAAGGTTTTGGTGCAGGAAACTTTAAAGCATTGTTTGAATCTATTGAGAGAGAACAAGCTAAAAGAGGGACACTTTAATTAAACTTTATAATTTAATAACAAAAAAATGCCATCAAATACACTGATGGCATTTTTTTGTTTTATATTTTTGGAATAGTAATTGTAAACTAAGTTATAAATAACCTATAGCTTAAACAATTAAGTCTTGTAATAATACCAGTTATGAAAAAACATATACTTCTACTAATAGCCATATTTACTGCCGGTTTATCCTATGCAGTGCAACAAGAGCCTGCTTTTAAGGATGGCGAGTGGTTTAAATTTAAAATGAGTTATAGTGGTTGGATGAAAGCAGGTAACGCCACGCTTCAAGTAAAAGAAACAACACTAAACGGTAAGCCCGTATTTCACGTTGTTGGAAAAGGATGGACAACAGGTATGATTAAATGGTTTTTTAAAGTAGAAGATCGTTATGAAAGCTACTTTGATAAATCAACAATTTTACCGTACAAATTTATTAGAAATATAGATGAAGGTGGACATAAAAAAAACATCGAAATAGAGTTTGATCAACCAAATAAAAAAGCATTAGTTTATAACAAAAAGCACGATACTAAAAAGACAATAAACACCAAGCCTAATGTGCAAGACATGGTGTCTACTTTTTATTTTCTTAGAAATAAATTAGATACTAAGAATCTTAAGGAAGGGGATGAGATAAAGTTAGACATGTTTTTTGACGAAGAAAACTATGGTTTTAAATTAAAATACCTTGGTAAAGAAAATTTAGATACAAGCTTTGGGACTGTAGAGACGTTAATGTTTAGACCATATGTAATGGCTGGTCGTGTTTTTAAGGAAGAAGAAAGTTTAACGCTTTGGGTGTCTAATGATAAAAATAAAATACCTTTACGTATCAAGGCAGATTTAGCAGTGGGGTCTTTAAGGGCAGATTTAGAAGCTTTTAAAGGGTTGAAACATAGTTTTAAAATTATTGCAGACTAATTATAATGAGCGTAGACCAGAATTTAATCAAGCAATTAGAAGAAAAGTACGATGGATTAGGCCAAAATCTAAATACCCATTTAGAAGGTTTATTGCATAGTAAACCAATTGATTATTGGGACTACATACAAACCGATGCGCTTTTAAATTTACAAGTGCAACGTACAACGTTACCAGACGAGATGGTGTTTTTAATGTACCATCAAGTAAATGAGTTGTTGTTTAAAATGATCTTGTGGGAAATAGAGCAAGTCGCTAAGGCAGATGCTATAACCGCTTCTTTTTTTGAAACAAAAATCATGCGTATCAGTCGTTATTTTGATGTTTTAACGTCATCATTTACAGTAATGAAAGATGGTATGGATGTGGAGCAATACAATAAGTTTAGAAACACTTTAACGCCTGCAAGTGGTTTTCAGTCAGCGCAATACCGTAAAATAGAGTTTGCTTCAACTGAGTTGATCAATTTAATTGACAATAGGTTTAGAGAAACTATTGATAGAGACACTTCTTTTGAGCACGCTTTTGAGCATTTATATTGGCAAGCGGCAGGAAAGGACTACAAAACGGGCAAAAAAAGCTATACATTAACAGTTTTTGAAGCTAAATACAAAGACGAATTTATTAGATTTGCAGAATTCTATAACACACATAATTTGTGGACTATCTTTAAAAGTTTACCAATAGAGGTTAGAGAAGACAAGGATTTAATCAAAGCAATGCGTCATTACGATTACACAGTAAATATTACGTGGGTAATGGCACATTATAACACAGCTAATCACTATTTAAATATTGGTGGTAAAACAGCTGAAGCAACAGGAGGAAGTGAATGGGTAAAATACATGCATCCAAAGTATCAAAGACGAATATTTTTTCCAGACCTATGGAGCAAACAAGAGTTGCAAGATTGGGGCAAAAATGTCTAGTGCTTTTAGCGTTTACATTAGCAATTGTTAGTTGTAAAGAAGAAGATAAAACACCAGTAGAAAGCGTTGAGGTTATTGAGCCACAAGAGCTTTATGAATTTGGTTTTAAACTAGATGATTATATTGTAAAACGTGACACTATCAAAAAAGGAGATAGTTTTGGCGAAATTCTACAGCGTAATCAAATAGATTACTCTAAGATTTTTCAAATCGCAGAAAAAACAAAGGATAGTTTTGATATCAGACGCTTGCAAGTTGGTAAGCCTTATACTTTGTTGTGTTCTAACGATTCGCTACAGCAGCCAAAATGTTTTATTTACCAACCTACAAAAACGGATTATGTTGTTATAAACTTCCAAGATTCTATTCACGCATATTCAAGTACAAAGCCCATAAAATATGTAGAAAAAGAAGTGTCTGGTATTATAGAGTCTAATATTTCTGAGTCTTTTGCAAAGCAAGGTAAAAGTGTGTTGTTAGCTTATAAAATGTCGGATATCTACGCTTGGACTATCGATTTTTCTAGACTTCAGAAAAATGATAAGTTTAAAGTGGTTTACACCGAAAAATATATTGATGACACTATCTATGCAGGAATCGATAATATTAAAGCAGCCTATTTTTTGCATAACAACGAGCCTTTTTATGCTTTCGAGTTTGAAACAGATACTATAAAAGGATTAAAAGATTATTTTTCTGAAGATGCGAAAAACTTACGTCGTGCATTTTTAAAAGCACCCGTAGAATATAAGCGTATTTCATCAAGATTTAATTTAAATCGAAGAATTGCACTTTATGGAAACCGAGTGCGTCCCCATAAAGGAACTGATTTTGCAGCAAGCGTTGGAACACCAATCCGTGCAACAGCAAATGGTACGGTTATCGAGTCTGCTAAGCGTGGTGGAAATGGTAATTATGTAAAAGTTAAACATAACTCAACTTATACAACGCAATACTTACACATGAGTAAGCGTAAATCTAAAGTGGGTGACTTTGTAAAACAAGGAGATGTTATTGGGTATGTGGGTATGACAGGTAATACCTCAGGACCTCATGTTTGTTATCGTTTTTGGAAAAATGGAAAACAAGTAGATCCTTTTAAACAAAAATTACCGGAAGCAGAACCTATTTCGGATAGCTTAAAAACTGAATATTTAAAGTTTATAAAACCGTTGAAAACACAATTGGATGGGATAGAGTTTATTTCTCCTATCGAAGAAGATCAGATTTTAGATATTCAAACTATTTCAGAAAACACAATTACATACACTAACTAATGGCACTACCTTCAATCAACCCAACAAGTACAAAAGCTTGGAAAAATTTAGAAGCTCATTTTAAAACTGTAAAAAGTTTAGAGATGAAACATTTGTTTGCTCAGGATACAGAAAGAGCAAATCAAATGACTATTAATTGGGACGATTTTTATGTAGATTATTCAAAAAACAGAATCACTTCTGAGACCATGTCTTTGCTTTTAGAATTAGCGGAAGAGGTTAAGTTAAAAGAGGCTATTCAGGCACAGTTCTCTGGAGAAATCATCAATAAAACGGAAGGAAGAGAAGTTTTACATACGGCTTTACGTGCAAAAGCAACAGATACTATTATAGTAGATGGTAAAAATGTAATGCCAGAAGTTATAGCGGTTAAACAAAAAATTGAAACGTTTTCTAATCAAGTTATAACGGGACAATTAAAAGGATACACAAATAAGCCATTTACTGATGTAGTAAACATCGGGATTGGTGGTAGTGATTTAGGACCAGCTATGGTAGTTGAGTCCCTTCAGTATTATAAAAATCATTTAACCACTCATTTTGTAAGCAATGTAGATGGTGACCATGTTAATGAGGTTTTAAAAACATTAAATCCTGAAACAACATTGTTTGTAATCGTTTCAAAAACATTTACAACACAGGAGACCTTGTCAAATGCCAATACTATTAGAACTTGGTTTTTAAAACAGGCTAAGCAAGAAGATGTGGCTAAGCATTTTGTAGCTGTATCTACTAATATTGAAAAAGTAAAAGACTTTGGGATAAACGAAAATAACATCTTCCCGATGTGGAATTGGGTTGGTGGTCGTTTTTCATTATGGAGTGCAGTTGGACTAACTATTAGTTTATCTGTAGGTTACAAGCATTTTGATTCGCTTTTAGAAGGTGCCAATAAAATGGATACCCATTTTAAAACGGCGGATTTGGATCAAAATATCCCAGTTGTTTTAGCACTATTAAGTGTTTGGTATAACAACTTTTTTAAAGCAGAAAGTGAAGCTGTTATTCCGTATACACAATATTTGACTCAGTTTGCAACCTATTTGCAGCAAGGTATAATGGAAAGTAATGGTAAAAGTGTAGACCGTAATGGTGTGTCAGTAAATTACCAAACAGGAACATTAATTTGGGGAGAGCCTGGAACCAATTCTCAGCATGCCTTTTTTCAATTAATTCATCAAGGAACAAAATTAATACCTGCAGATTTTATTGGTTTTGCGCAATCACTATATGGTAATCATGATCATCAAGATAAATTGATGTCTAATTACTTTGCACAAACCGAAGCGTTGTTAAACGGTAAAACTAAAGAAGACGTTGAGGCTGAATTAAAAAGTCAAAATGCTTCAGCAGAAAAAATTAAAGAATTAACACCTTTTAAAGTATTTGAGGGGAATAAACCTACAAATACAATCTTCATAAAAAAACTGACTCCAGAGAGCTTAGGAAAATTAATCGCGATGTACGAGCATAAGATATTTGTACAGGGGATTGTTTGGAATATCTACAGTTATGATCAATTTGGAGTCGAGTTAGGGAAGCAATTAGCCAATAAGATTTTAAAAGAATTTGATAATTCTAGTTTTGCTAATCATGATGCTTCCACCTTAAATTTATTAGAATTATACAAGAAATTAAGATAATTTATGTTAATAATTTTTTTTATTGTTTTGATTAACAGTTAATTGAGATTTGGAATATTTTATGTAATTTCGTTTTTGTGCATTTGTTAACGTTAAGTTAATATAACAATTAGAATTAGTCGTATTTTTGCACAAATTTGAAACTAACAAATCTTAATTAATTACAATGAAAAACACAATTAAAGTTATGTTTTTTGCAGTGGCATTAATGTTTTCTGCATTTACAATGGCTCAAAGTACTGTTACTGGAACAGTAGTAGACTCTGAGACAAAAACGCCTTTATTAGGAGTTAACATTATTGAATCAGGAACATCTAATGGAACATCTTCCGATTTTGACGGAAAATTCTCATTAACAACTAAATCAAGCAAAACTACTGTAGTTTTATCTTATGTTGGTTTCTTAGACCAAGAGTTTGAAATTAGTGGAAACAAAAACTTAGGTGAGGTTGTTTTACAACCAAGTGAGTTTAACTTACAGGAAGTTTCTATTATTGCTTCTGTAGCAGTTGATAGAAAAACACCAGTAGCTGTATCTACAATTAGAGCGAAGGACATCGAATTAAAATTAGGAACTCAAGAATTTCCTGAGGTGTTAAAATCAACTCCTGGAGTTTACGCTACTAAAAGTGGTGGTGGATACGGAGACGGACGTATTAACTTACGTGGTTTTAGTTCAGAGAACGTTGCTGTTATGATTAACGGAGTACCAGTAAATGATATGGAAAATGGTCAGGTATACTGGTCAAACTGGGCTGGATTAGGAGATGTAACAAGTTCTATGCAAGTGCAAAGAGGTCTTGGAGCTTCTAAAGTAGCGGTACCTTCTATTGGAGGAACAATTAATATTATTTCTAAAACAACAGATGTTGAAGCAGGAGGTAATGTATATACAACTTTAGGTAATGACGGATTTCAAAAATTTGGTGTAACATATTCTACAGGAGTTTCTGATAAAGGATTTGCTGCAACAGTATCTGCGTCTAAAACAGATGGTGATGGATACGTAGATGGTACAGATTTTAATGCAATCTCTTATTTCTTAAACTTATCTAAAGAAATTAATGACGATCATAAAATCTCTTTTACTGCATTTGGTGCAAAACAACGTCACGGTCAAAGACAAAACCGTCACTCAATTGCGACTTACAGAGCAAGTGAAAGAGGAAGAAAATTTAACTCTGATTGGGGTTATAAAGATGGTCAAGTAACATCTCAAGAAGATAACTTTTACCACAAACCTCAAATTTCTTTAAACCACTATTGGAATATTTCTGATAACACTTCTTTATCTACTGCTGCTTATGCATCTTTCGGATCTGGTGGTGGAGGTGGAACCGGTGGTGATGGAAGTAAGTTTTCTATCAACAATGACGATTATAGAATTGGAACTTTAGGTACTATCGATTTTGATAAGATTGTAGCAGAAAATGAAGCTGCAGGAGTTAACGGTTCTGAGTCTTTTTTAAGAGCATCTAGAAACGACCACAAATGGTTTGGTGTTTTAACGACATTAAAGACAGATTTAACTGAAGACATCGTTTTATTAGGAGGTGTTGATTTTAGAAGTTATAAAGGGATTCACTTTACAGAAGTAACAGATTTATTAGGAGGACAATATGCTGCAGATAATGCAAATGTTAATAACCCAAATAATCAAGCGCAAGTTGGAGATAGAATTTTTTATGACAATGACGGTAAAGTAAGCTGGTTAGGTACTTTTGCACAAGCAGAGTATTCTAAAGATAAATTATCAACATTTTTATCTGTTTCTGGATCAACTACAGGTTACAGAAGAGTAGATCGTTTCTTATATTTAGATAGTGATGATTTACAAGAAACTGATGCTTACAACTTTTTTGCGTATGGTGTAAAAGGAGGAGCTAACTACAATATCGATACAAACCATAACGTGTTTGCTAACTTAGGTTACATCGAAAGAGCTCCATTTTTTAGCGCAGTTTTTGCTAACAGAAACAACGTGGATGTAAATGATGATGCAGAAAACCAAAAAATTACTAGTTTCGAATTAGGATATGGTTACAGAAGCGAAAAGTTATCTGCTAACATAAACGTATACCACACAACTTGGAAAGATAGAACGGAAGTTGCTAGATTCCAATTACAGGATGAATCTATTGCTTTTGCAAATATTTTAGGAGTAAACGCAGTGCATCAAGGTGTTGAATTAGATTTAAAATATAAGGCTACTGATAACTTAACAGTTACAGGTATGGCTTCTATAGGAGACTGGAGATGGCAAAACAATGTTGAAAATGTTCAAATTTTTAACGAAGCTAATGAGTTAGTGGATACAGTAGATCTTATAATTGAAGATTTACATGTAGGTGATGCTGCTCAAACAACGTTTGCTATAGGTACAGTATACAAGTTTTCTCCAGAAACTACATTTACTATTGACTACAATTATTTTGCTGATCTATATGCAGAATTTGACCCTAGTGATAGAGGTACAGTTGGACCAGAAGCATGGAAAGTGCCTTCTTACGGTATCTTTGATACAGCTATTAGACATGGATTTAAGTTTGGTAGCTTAGATGCTACTTTAACTGCAAGAATGAACAACGTATTTGATACAGAATATATTGCAGATGCACAAGATGGTGGAGATGCTGCCTCTTCAAGTGTATATTACGGTTTCGGAAGAACGTTTAGTGTTGGAATGAAACTTAATTTTTAAAAAAAAAGAAAAATGAAAAAAGTAATTTATTTATTAGTTGTTGTGGCTACAGTCTTTACTGGTTGTAATCCACTAGAAGACATCAATAATGAAATTGATGCATTACCTCAGGATCCTAATGTTGGATCTTTTGAGTACACAGTTACAGATGAAGACTATTCTGCATTAGAATTAGGATTCGGAAGTTTTGATTCAGAATTACAAGTTAAAGAATTAGTGCCAGCTTTATTATCTGATGTCTATCCATTATATGGGCAGGGGTCTTCAGTTTTAGTAAACTATAACCTTTACATTGGTAACGCAGAAGGAGTAAGTGATTTTACTAGTTCTGATGTGTATTCTTTTACAAATTCAGATTACGCAACGACAGGAAGTGACGCTTTTGGATTTTATCCAAATGTAGATGCTACTTCTCAAATTCCTGATGTATTGGATGCGCAAATTGCAACGCCAACAGAAGGACAAATTGTTTTAGCTAAATACAAGCAGTATACAGAAGTACCTGTTGTAGGTTTAGCTAGTTTAGTAGAGTATAACTTTGCTGGAAGTTTTGAAGGTTGGGTTAGTCAAGAAGAATTTGGAAATGATGTAGTTTGGACTACTGAAACTGGAAATATTAGAGGTAACGGATACTTCGGAACTCAAATTGCAAATATCGAATGGTTAGTATCTCCAGCTATTGATTTAGACGGTGAGGATAACCTTAAGTTTCAAATTACTCAAGAACTTGATTTTGCTACTGACGCGTCATTAGTTAAAATTTTAGTATCTACAGATTATGCTGGTGATGTATTAACTGCAACATGGGATGAAATTACTTTAGCTAGTCCTGCAACAGGAGATATGGCTTCTTCTGAAGATTATGACTTTTCTGCTTATGATGGTCAAGAAATTAACGTAGCGTTTAAATATGAGTCTACAGATAGTGATGCATCTCGTTGGAGAATTGCTGACATGTCTATTAAGACTTTAGGTGCTACAGGAGCAACAGATTCTAAAGGAGAGTACTTTATGTATACAGGTGGAAGCTGGGAAGCAGTAGAAGATATTTATTATTTAACTTCTGCTGATTATGACTCTATGGGTACTGCTTCTGGACAACCAGGACAGTACAACAACTTTAGTAGCTCAACATCTCCAGACAATTACTTACCAACGTTTTTAGAGTTAAATTTCCCTTTTGGTCAAGAAGATCAAGAATTATTTGTAATCTACGATTACTTCTCTAGTTCTACAGGAGCACAAAGAAGAGGTAACTTATACACATTTACAGATGGTATGTGGAATGCGCATGAGTCTACAATAGAGTCGTCTTTACAGTTTGGATATGATAACGGAGTTTGGGTACCAGACAACACTATTCGTCATGATTTAGATGGTTCAGATTACGATTATATTACTTCTACTTTTGCTGCAGTATCTGGTTTTGAAGCACCAACTGCAAGTGTGGCTCAGTATTCTAATTTTGATAGAAGACCATCAAATGATGCATACTGGAGTGATGAAATGTTAGCAACTGCATTTGCTAGTCTTTTAGATAATAGTCTTGCACCTGGTGCAGAGGACGGTCAGAAGTACGTGTTATCTTTCGCTATATATGACGGAAGTAGTGGTATTGAAGAGTTTAAATTAATTAAAGAAGGTGGTGTTTGGGTTGATAATAACTAAGCATTATTAAATAATATTAAAACCGCTTCTGAAAAGAAGCGGTTTTTTTATGCTTAATAATTACTACATTTGTGGTATAACTAATAAAACAAGACTTATGATTAAAATGTTGCACTCGTATTGGGCTTATCTAGTATTTTTAATGATGGTAATAGCAACTGTAAATGCTTTAATTAAGCATTTTGGTAAAAAGGAATATGAGCCTATAGATTTTCGTATTGCTTTATTTACGTTAATAGTATCGCACATACAGTTACTAATTGGTATCGTTTTGTGGTTTACACAAGATTATTTTGGAGAAAGTACCATAAAAGAAGTTATGAGTAACTCAGCATTGAGATCTAACGCTGTAGAGCATCCTATTGCTATGCTATTAGCTGTAGCCTTTATTACAATTGGTTACTCTAAACATAAAAAGAAATTAACTTCAGCAGGAAAAATAAAGCCTATCGCTATATTTTATACCTTAGCATTAGTTTTAGTACTAGCAAAATTACCATGGAATGCATGGTTTAACTTATAGAAATTAAAAAAAGCGACCAATTGGTCGCTTTTTTTATGTGTGTCATTTATTGTTTTGTTTTAGAACTGTTGTCTTCAGCTTCTTTTATCAAATACATATAGACGGGAAAGTGGTCGCTAAAACCATTTGTAAATCCACCATCGGCAAAACTTCTAAAAGGATATCCCTCGTAACGTCCTTTATTAGTCACCAAGTAGTTTTCGTTAAAAATGCCAGACTTGTAATACATCCAACTGGAGTAGTCTTTTTCCAAAAAGGGTTTAGTAACCATGATTTGGTCAAATAGACTCCATGAATCTCTATAGGCAGTCGTACCTAATCCTGATTTTTTAAAAAGGTCTATAAAAGGATTGTAAATACCTTTAAAGGGCACGTTCTCTTTTTTGCTTTTCGCTTTTAAAATGGTTTTGACACTTTTATTTGTTGGGTTATCATTTAAATCTCCCATCGTCACTATTTTAGCATAGGGATTTATCGATTGTAAGCTGTCTATTAAGCGTTTGTTAAGCTTGGCAGCAGATACACGTTTAGGTCTGCTTTTGGCTTCTCCACCGCGTCTAGAAGGCCAATGGTTGACTATTATATGTATGGTCTCTCCTTCCAATGTTCCTGTAACCAATAATTGGTCTCTTGTATTTTGACGTTCATGTGTATCACTATCATATATTTTTAAGGTGTGCGTACTTTTAGAGACGACTTGAAATAACGATTTTTGATATAATAAGCCAACATCTATACTTCTGTTATCAGGGCCATCAAAATGAACTATGCCATAATCTTTTTCCATAAGTATGGGGTCGTTTACTAAATCTTCGATTACCGTAACATTTTCAATTTCACAAATTCCAATTAGTGCAGGGCTGTTATGTGTTACACTACTTCCAATGTCAGATAAAACACGTGCCATATTGCGTATTTTTTTCTTATAAATCTTAGAACGATTTGCTTTTATTTCCATCATTGGGCTTGCTTCGTCATACTTTGTTGGATCGTTGATGGTGTCAAATAAATTTTCAAGATTATAAAATGCGATGGTATGTATACGGTAGTTTTTTTGCTCTTGACTAATTCCGTTTACAGACACTATCAATAATAGGATTATCAGTCTGTATTTTAAATGCATCATGCTTTAAAGGGTTGTATTTTACGTTGTTATTTGTAGAATGAATTTCAATTCTATATATTTATTAAATATAACACAAAATACTAAGTCCTTAAAAATCAATATTTAGCATAATATCAAGGATTCAATTTTAATGTAATTTATGAAAAGATTTTTATTGATTCTCTTAGTCCAATTAAATACTGTGTTTAGCCTTGTTGGACAAGAAACCATTGTAAAAGGAAGTGTAAATGATGCCATAACCAATCAACCCATTCTAGAAGTAATTGTCTCTATTCAAGACTCTGGTTTATCTTCAAAAACAGATGCTTTTGGACAGTTTCTATTCGATAAAAATGTACCATTAGGAGAGCAGATGTTAAAAATTGAAAAACTAAATTATGCTACTAAGTATTATCCAATAATTGTAAGTCAAGGAAAAACAATAGACATACAGGATATGACTTTAACATTTAAAACTATTAATAAAACAGATGTGTTTGTTATTTCTATTTCTGATGATGAATTAAATAGCGAAGCCGATGGATTAACAAGTAATATATCTGGATTGTTACAGTCTTCTAAAGATGCTTTTTTAAGTGCAGCTGCTTATGATTTTAGTGCTACTTTTTTTAGACCAAGAGGTCTAGGTAGTGCTAATGGTAAAGTTTTAATAAATGGGTTAGAGTTAAATAAACAAAATACAGGTAGGCCACAATGGAGTAATTGGGGCGGGATTAATGATCTACAACGTAATCAAGAATTTTCAATGGGTATTAGTGCTAACGACTATAGTTTTGGAGACTTAGCGGGAACAAACAATATAGTTATGAGGGCTTCCAAATACCGTAAAGGTGGACGCTTGTCTCTAGCATCGGCAAATCGAAGTTATCAAGGTCGTATGATGCTTAGTTATAGTTCTGGATTAATGGAAAATAATTGGGCCTATAGCGTTTTAGTGTCTAGAAGATTTGGAAACGAAGGCTATGTGGACGGGACATTGTATGACGCTAATTCTTTTACGGCTTCTGCCGAAAAACAAATAAATGAGAAGCATAGTCTTAACTTAATGGCTATTTATGCTCAAAACAGAAGAGGAAAAGGTACGGCTCTAACGGACGAAATTTTTAATTTAAAAGGACGACAGTATAATCCGTTTTGGGGCAATCAGAATGGTAAGATTCGGAACTCTAGAATTCGTAAAAGTGAAGAACCTATAGTCATGTTAAACCACTTTTGGAAGGTCACAGAAAAAGCACTTATTAATACAAATATTGGATATCAATTTGGGTCTTCAGGAAATACTAGAGTTGATAATGGCGGGACACGTCTTGTGACATTTCAAGGTCAAGATAGTTATCTTGGAGGAGCGCGTAATACAGATCCAACATATTATCAAAATCTGCCAAGCTATTACTTAAATGTAGATGGCGGACCAACTGCCTATAATTTTGAGCAAGCTTATATTGCAGAAGAAGCATTTGAAGCGGATGGACAGTTTAATTGGGACGCACTTTATACTGCCAATGTAGATGCTGCTAATCAAGGTTATAATGCTATTTATGCTATTCAGGAAGATAGAATAGATGATAAACAATTAATGGCTAATATTCTTTTTGATACAGAGCTTAATAATAATATCAGAGTAAATGCAGCAATCAATTATAGAAAATTAAAAAGCGAAAACTTTGCTGTCTTATCAGATATGTTGGGTGGTACGGGTTATTTAGATGTCGATTTCTTTTCTGATGAAACTACAGAGTCTATTGACGGTACATTAACCACAGCACAATCTGATGTAAGAAATCCAAATAGAATTGTCAATCAAGGCGAGCGCTATAAGTATAATTATATTATTAATGCTAATGTTGTCAGTGCTTTTGTCCAGTCTGTCTTTAAATATAATAAGATTGATTTTTATTTAGCCGGTAATGTTTCGCAAACAGGATATCAAAGGGAAGGCTTGTTTGAAAATGGATATTTTGTGGGGAACTCTTTTGGAAAGAGCGAAAAAGTTCAGTTTATAAATATAGGTGTAAAAGCGGGCGCTACTTATAAAATTTCTGGGCTTCACGTATTAGATTTTAATGGTGTATATATGACTAAAGCACCAAATATTAGAAATACGTTTGCTAATTCTAGACAATCAAATATGCTTATTGATGATGTTGATAGCGAAATTATTGCCAGTCTGGATGCAAGTTATATTTTTAGATCACCCATTGTTAAAGCACGACTAACGGGGTTTTATTCTACAATTCAAGAAGGAACAGAAACAGGTTTTTATTACAGTGAAGGTGTGGGTAATAATTTAGTGCAAGAAGCAATTACCGGTATAGATACGCAACGTTTTGGAGCAGAACTAGGTATAGAAGCTCAGGTTACACCAACAATAAAATTAAAAGGCGCTGCATCAGTTGGGCAGTATACTTACAATAACAACCCAAATATCACTTTTTATAGTCAAGAGTTTGGTGTGGGACGTGCAGTGTTTGGAGACGGAACAACTAATCTTAAAAACGTGCATATTTCGGGTGGACCAGAACGGGCTTTTCAATTAGGGTTTGAGTATCGTGACCCTGATTATTGGAATATTGGAGTTACAGCTAATCAGTTTTCTAATGCTTATGTCAATAGTAGTGCACTAAAAAGAAGTGTTGCTTTTGTTACCGATCCAGAATTATATACCAATACACAGTTTCAAGATGGTACAGCCGGTGGTAATTTGTATGTCTTAGATGGTGGTCAGATTAATAATGTAAATCCTGATGTTGCAAAGCAATTATTGCAACAAGAACAGTTTGATGCTTATATGTTAGTTAATATAATTGGTGGTAAATCATGGCGAATAGGGGATTATTTTGCTGGTTTTTTTGCGACTATAAATAACGTGTTTAATCAAGAATATAAAAGTGGTGGTTTTGAACAATCAAGACGGGTAGATTATAGAAGTCAGCTAACGGAACAAACAAATACGGGTGGACCAGTGTTTGGTAATCGTTATTTTTTTGGAAACGGAACCACTTATTATTTAAATATTTACGTAAGATTTTAATTATGAATAGAAACAAAACACTTAACAAACTAATTAATCCTTATCAAATAACTTTTGTAATACTAAGTGTATTTGTGTTTTTGGGTTGTGTTCAAGATGATGATTTTGAAATTCCAACAGGTCTTTCCGGTATTGAAACGTATCCAAATGATCAGGCACAGTTTAATACTATAGATGCTGTGTTAGGAAATTATGGAACAGGTTTCGGTGATCCTATTACTTATGAATTGTCGGGAGATGCTGTTTCTGAAAAATATACCATGGGTTATGTCGTGTCTAGTGATGAAGGCGGGAATTTTTATAAGCAACTTATTATACAAGATACACCAGAAAACCCTACAGCCGCCATAAGTATTCAAGTGGATAAAAACCCAATGTTTACGCAATACGAGTTTGGTCGAAAAGTATTTATTAAGCTCAATGGTTTATCCGTAGGTAAAAGTAATGGTGTAATCCAATTAGGTCGATTAGAAGATGGTCAAATAGCAAGAATACCTAGTACGCAAGTATCCGAACATATAATTAGGTCTAATCAAGTCGTTCCAATTGTGGCCAAAGATGTTACTATTGAAGATTTTTCTAATGCATTAGAAAGTCAATATATTAGATTAAGCAATATTAGGTTTGATGACGCTGTAGTTGGTCAGACTTTTGCTTCAGAAAATAGTGATAGTTTTAATGGAGAACGTAGCATGTTAGATTGTTTAGGTCATTCAGTTATTTTAAGCACAAGTACATTTTCAGACTTTAAAAGTTTGTTATTACCTGCAGATGGCGGGACAATTGATGGTGTTTTAACTCGCGATTATTATGACGATTTTTACACCATTTATATTAATTCGCCCGAAACAATACAATTTGATAATCCAGATCCTTGTCTATAAATGGTTTTATCTGATTGATTTATAGTTGCATAATGTGATTTTTACTATGGGTACTACTTGAATTTTGGATAGTAATTTGTTAAATTTTTTTACAGAACAGGACTGTTTAAATGCTGTTCATCACACAATAAAAGGTTATATTTCGGCATATTTTGGAAGACCGATACTTCTCAATTTTAACTACTTATTTGTTTAATTGGTTTAGTTTTTTTTTCTGATAAAAAAATACTGGTTTATACTATAGTAGGATATGTTACTTTTGTGCATTCAGGAAACAACTTTAATAATTTATGACTCTTAATACATTCGATCAGCTTTTTTTTACGGTTTTTACAGCTTTTAAAACACGCTATAAGCAAAAAGCGAATACTATAGCCTTGTTTTATCTTTCGGCTTTACAAATAACATTGTGTTTTTTACTAGGTGTTTTTATTGCTACTTTTTTAACTAAAATGAATGCGTCCACAATATCAAGCGAAAAAGCTTGGACATTATTTGTGTTGTCTGCTATTGCAATTCATTTTAAAAACTGGCTAAAATATAATGGTAAGACTAGAAAGGTTTTAAATGCTAAGTTTAATAAAAGTAAAGCGAAAGATCATAATTTAACACTGTTGTTAAGTTTGCCTTTTGTGTGTTTAGTACTAGCTGTAATACTACTTCAAAGTTTATAATATTTTTTTATTATCATAAAAAAGCCCGCTAACTATAGCGGGCTTTTTTTTGTTATCAATTGTAGTTGACACTTCATGGACTCAAAACGTCTATTGGTTTATTGTTGCTATTTGGTGTGACTTTTCTTGTACATCTTTGGGTATATATTAATTCTCCTAAGTAATTGATTACTGCATATTTTAAAAGGAAGGGTAACAAAATAGACCGCTTCTTTATGTAAGTGTATATAACTAAAACTTAAAAATGTAAATCATGAAAAATCTATTCAAATTTCTATTAATCGCTTTTGTATTTGCTTCGGCATTTATAACAAATGCACAACAGGAGGATACTAATTACTTTCAGTTATCTCCAAGAATTGGTTATGACTTTCCAAGTTATGACAATAATACCCCTTATATAGATTATAAAGGAGGTCTAGATTTAGGCTTGTCTTTAGACTATTATTGGAACTGGTTTGGTTTAGGGTTTGATTTTGATTATATCAAGAATCAACCAGAAAGCACATACCCAACAGATAATTTAACAGATGGGACTTTACCAATTTCAGATTTTAGCTTAACCGAAAATAAGATAACTAGAATTTTTTACGGTATAGGACCAAATATTCAGTTTAGAAGTCAATCTAAAAGATTTACGACAGAGATTAACACTCGTTTTGGATTAGCATCTATTAAAGGAGGTCGTACCTATTTACAAAGTGTTGCACCTTCTCCTGCCTATCCTTTAAATTTCCATGCTGGTTATGATGCGTCTAGTGTGTTTACGTTTAAAGGACAAGTTCGTTTTACATATTATTTAAATGATAATTTTGGTATTAATGCTGGTGCGTATTACATGCGTCATTTTGGAGCAACAGAACTTTTTGACACACCTTTAGTAGTGTCTGCTGGATATAATCCTGTTGTTGCTGGAACGTTAGCAAATGGGCAACCAAGTAATACGGTCGATTTTAGTAACGCACAAACTAGAACAGAGCCATGTGATTGTGATATATCTTCGGTTGGACTGTTTGCAGGTGTGACTTTTAAATTCAATAAAAAAGAAAAAGTAGATGTTTGCGAGGTATGTGGAGAAGATCATATGCCAAGATGTTGTGCAACTTGTGGGTGTGGTGTTACAGTAACCGCTAGAGATAAATTTACAAACGAAACCTTGCCTTTTACAGATGTTGTACTAGCAGATTTAAACGGGAATATTGTACAATCAGGAACTACTAATACTTATGGAGTGGTTGTTTTTAATGATGTTGCAGAGGACGATTTAATTGTAAAAGGAAAATTATACAATATTAGTTTAGAGGAAACTAGTATTTCTAAGGACGAATTTAAGGCCTGTAAGAAAGATGGTAATAGCATACAAAAGGTTATTAAATACGGCGATTTAAATTTCATCTTAAAAGGAAATGTGGTAGAGTGTAATACTACCGTTGGTATTCAAGGTGTGGATATAAAACTAAGAGATAAATTAAATGCTGGTCAAAAAAACACATTGTCTGATGTTAAAGGTGAGTTTATCTTTCATTTAAAACAAGCATCAACGTATGCTTTAAACGGAAATAAAGACGGTTATTTTTCTAATGAAGTCGAGTTGACTACAAATGGGGAGGACAGAAATAAATCATTGTTTATAGATTTTGAAATGTGTGTTAACCCTTGTGGTCAAGCTATAAAATTAGATAATATTATTTTCAACTTAGGTAAATGGGATATTCTTCCTGCTGCACGTCCAGACTTAGATTATGTTGTAAAATTAATGCAAGATAATCCTACAATAAAAGTAGAAATGTCATCTCATACAGATTCTAGAGGTAGCGATCAATACAATCAAGAATTGTCTCAAAAACGAGCGCAATCTTCAGTAGACTACCTAATGTCTAAAGGTGTTTCTAGAGCGCGTTTAATTGCTCGTGGAGCTGGAGAATCAGAGTTGCTTAACCGTTGTGCAGATGGCGTAACGTGCGAAGAAAATGAACATACCATTAACCGTAGAACCGAATTTAAAGTAGTGTGTTTATAAACCACTTAACAATACAAAAGAGGCTATTAGTCAATCCCAAGTCAAGGCTGTGACGCTTACAAAAAGTAAACGGTCTTGACTTATTTTAAAAATTAGAAATTATGAAAAACACATATTTAAAAAAGAAAAACAACGGTTTGAAATCAGCGTTTTTCGCAGTATTAAAATCAGTCGGAGTAACTATGATATTACTATTAGCAATGGCTTGCGGTGATAGTGATTGTGAGTATAATACTTATGATCCGTGTGGAGGCTCAGCCACTAGACCAATGGTCGATTTAATAATTTTAATAGATACAAGTGGCTCTATGGGTGCGTTTGCAACTCAAGTTAGTAATGAGGCTCAAGCAGGTATTGATGCCGCTTTAGCAGATTGCGACTCGGATTTAAGAGTCATGTATCTTGGCGTTGATGGTACATTTAATAGTACAAATTTCACGACTTCGCATAGAGATTATTTAAATGCGTTACCAGGAGCTCCATTTCCTTTAGCTGCAGATTTACCACCTTCAGGATTTTTAGGAGAGCAAGGCGCCAATGCGGTAGACGATTTATCTAATTATTTTGATTGGAGAGACGGTGCTTGTCGTTCTATTTTTTACATAAGTGACGAGGAGTTGGATGGTTCAAGTCCAAGAGGAGATACCGCTAATGAAGATTTATCTACTGCTAATGCCATTTTAGGAGCTCAAAGTAATAGTGTAACTGTATTCTCAAATTATTTAACGTATCAAGGATTAGGGGCTTCAATTTTACAAAACTATTCAGATTTAACAACACAAACAGGAGGGTTGCTTTTTGCAACTAATAGCTTCCCTTTGCCAGCAAATTACTATGTAGACAACAATGTCTTTGGAGATATTGTATGTAACGCTTGTAATGGATGTACTAACTAATTTAACTAAACTCAAGGCTATTATAGGTTTTAGTCTTGAGTTTTAAATCCTAATAAAATGAAAAATATTTTAACATTATGCCTTTTTACGCTATTCGCCATGTCTTGTGGTGGTAGTAAAACGGTAAGGCAATCAAAAAAAGTAATAAAAGGAAATTGGGTGCTTAGTCAAGTCACACATAATCAAAAAGGAAACTATAAAATAGCGTTGTTGGATGACGCCACACAAGACTGTTTTGAAGGTAGTGTTTGGAAATTTGTACCCAATAATAATTCGGGTAATTATAGTTTAAGTAATACCAGTTGTGGTGATCAAGCTAGATATTTTGTTTTTACTATAAAGGAGATTGATAAAACGACAGGACTTTATAATTTTCTGCTAAAACCTACAAACTATAAAGGTAAAAGCCAGACCAATCACGGTTTTAGGATGTCATTAACGCAATTGTCAGATACTAACATGCAGTGGCAACAAACAATTAATGTTGACGGAAAACCATTTACACTAAATATGAATTTTTTAAAACAATAAAATCATGAAAACAATACTAAACAAAAGCATAATGTTTATAATAGCAGTTGTGTTAACTATAAATTTTACAAGTTGCAACGCAACAAAAAATGCTAATAACAAACAAAAAGGCGCTGTAATTGGTGCAGCTGGAGGCGCTGTAGTTGGAGGGATACTTGGTAATAATATAGGGAGTGGTGGCAAAGGGACAGAAGGTGCAATTATTGGAGGTGTTTTAGGTGGCGTTGCAGGCGTGTTGCTTGGTAATAAAATGGATAAACAAGCACAGAAGATTGAACAAGAAATTCCAGGTGCAACAGTAGAGCGTATTGATGATGCAATACTAATTACATTTGACGAAAATAGTGGAGTGTATTTTGAAACTGGAGAAAAATATTTAAACACTGCTTCAAAACAAAATTTAGACAAATTGGTAAATGTATTAAGAGAATATCCAGATACAGATATTTTTGTCGAAGGGCATACTGATGATGTGGGATCTGCTGCTTCTAATTTTACGTTATCCAAGTTTAGAGCGCAGTCCGTAACTAGTTATTTACATTACGATAAAGGTATTGATGTTAACCGTATTTCAACAAATTGGTTTGGAGAAACACAACCCGTTTTTGATAATACAACCGCTTATGGGCGTGCAAAAAACAGACGTGTTAATATCACTATAAAGCCAAATCAAAAAATGATTCTTGATTCTCAAAATAATTAAATAACTTGATACAATGAAATATATAACAGCAGTAATACTCATGGTCCTAATGTTGTCGTCTTGTAAAGATGCAACTAACGGATTAACAAAAAGCTTAGCGCTAGAAATGATAAAAGCTTGTGAGTCTGACAGGCCTGTCCAAGTAGAAAAACTAATGTATGTTGGTAATATGACTTTTCATAATGGAGGTACCAGTTTAACCGAATTAAATTATTTGAAAAAATTAGCAAAAAAAGGAGTCATAAAGTTAGATTCCATATCATCCACAAAACAAGAAATGTCAAGCAGCACAAGGATTAATACAGTCTATAATATTGATATTTTAGATGCAAATAAAAAATATATTATTAGACAAAAAGATAATACGGTTTATGTAAATCTAATTTATAGTGAAGTGCAAGATGTTGAATCTATCACATTCAAAAACGAGGTAAGAGCAGATGTTGTCGCTAATTTTAAAAAAGTAGAAACACCATTTTACGATAGAGATTTTGTTAGAGTCTCAAATTTAAAAGATAAACCAGAATTGTTTTCTAAAACAGTCTCTTTCCATAAACAGAATAAAAGTGGATGGATGAGTTGTCATCTAAAAGGAAATTAAGTTAAAAAATATATGTTACTAACTAAAATACTACCTTAGTAATCTAGCTATTAATTAAAACCAACTATAAAATGAAGAATTTAACAACAAAATCACTACTAATTATTGTTTTAGTCCTTTCTTTTTTGCTCTTTCAGGAGTGTAATAATAAAGAGTGTGCATTTGGAGATCCCACAGATCTAATAACAAATACAGAAGCAGATGCTTTGGAGGAAAATTATAAAAATAAGTATCAAAATTTACCAGAGATAATTGCATCAAATAATGGTGTTATGCCTCAAGATGTCAGGGATATCTGGTTTGATTTAGAAACACTTCAAAATTATTTAAACTTTGTAAAAGAAGAATCTGCTAATTTAGAATATGAAAACCCAGGAATTAGAGTGTATTTTGGAGCAAAAAAAACAGATGGAAAATTAAAAAACACAGTGTTTTTTACGCCAACTAATCGCGAAACAACAAGACAAGGGGATGATGAGAATAATAACTCTTATAAAATTAAGTCTTTAAACTATGGTACAGCAGGAATGCCTCCTAAAGAATTTGAAGGTGGTAACTAAATGGCAAATATTGGTATAATAATAAGGCTTTTGATAGTAACTGTAACAGTGATTTTTGCAGTTAGGTATTGGGATAGTTATAAAAATAGTAAGCAACGTTATTTTTTGCATTTTTTATGTTACGTATTGTTTTCAGAGGTTTTTGCTGCTATTTTGGGGCCAGTATTAAAGATTAATAATTATTTTGTTTTTAATATCTATACAGTTGCCTCGTTTCTTTTTTACTTGTTTTGGTTTAATACTATTATTGAAAATAAAAAAGTAATAAATAGCTTCCTGATAGTCTTTGTGGCAAGTGTAGTTTTTAGTTTGTTTAGAGAGTCGTTTGTAGATCAACTTTGGAGTATTCCTTTAACAACAGGTACTGTTATAATAATTATTACATCTGCCATTTTTTTTAAAAACTTTTTAAACAAAAAAGAGGTTGTTAATTTTAAATCCTCACAACCATTTTGGATTATAGCTGGTTTACTTATCTTTTATATCGGATTTTTACCAATTCAATTATTAATGTTTTATTTAGAAACATATTCAGATTCGTATACAGTAATCATTAGTCTATTAAATGTAATTTTATATGGCAGTATAATAAAAAGTTTTTTATGTCTAAAGACGAATTAAATATAGTTTTATTAGTACTTGTTTTAGTTGCTATACTAATTGCTTCTACAATTGTGTATTTGTTTTCAGTATTCAATAACCGTAAAAACAAACTCATCCAAGAGCAACTAGAAACTAAACTAAATAATCAAAAACGTCAGCACGAGCTGGAACTTAATGCGCTTAGAGCACAAATGAATCCACATTTTGTACACAATTCGCTTAATGCAATTCAATATTATATTCAGCTAAACGAAGTTGAAAAAAGTGAAGATTACCTATCTAAATTTTCAAAATTAATGCGACAATTTTTTGAGTATTCTCGAAAAGAACGCATTTCGGTAGCGCATGAGATTTCGCTTTTAAAAAATTATTTAGATATAGAAAAGCTTCGTTTTGAAGACGATTTTGACTTTCAATTAAATATAGATAAAGCATTGGATACACAAGATTTATTTTTGCCTCCAATGATTTTACAACCTATTGTAGAAAACGCCATTAACCATGGTATCTTTCATAAAAAAGGAAAAGGAGAAGTTAGTATTGACTTTGTGAGTATCAATGATTATAGTTTTAAAGTTGAAATTACAGATGATGGAATAGGTATTAATAAGTCTAAACTTATGAATGCCAAAAAGAAACAAACGCATACAGAACATTCTAGTTTTGTGTTAGAAGAGCGTTTGACTTTATTAAAGGATAGTAAGCATTGGGATGTCGCGTTTACAATTCAGGATCGTGCAGATACATCCGATAAAACAGGAACCAAAGTCACCTTGATTTTTAAGGAAGGCTTAAATGAAGATGATTATGACCATTAAAACCATATTAATAGACGATGAGCGTAAAGCGTTAGCTATTTTAAAAAATAAGCTTCAACGTTTATGTCCTAATGTTCAAATAATAGCAGAAAGCCAAAGCCCAAAAGAAGGGATTGAGTTAATTAAAAGCCTAAAACCAGACTTGGTGTTTTTAGATATTGCAATGCCAGAATTAAGTGGGTTTGATGTATTAAAGCAATTTGAAAATCCTGATTTTGAAATCATTTTTGCAACAGCTTTTGATAATTATGCTATTGAAGCTATAAAGCATTGCGCTATTGGTTACTTGGTTAAGCCTGTAGATAATAAAGACCTGGTAGAAGCTGTGGCTAATGCCGAAAATAATATTGGTGATAAATCTGCGCTTCAAAAAAACAAGCAGTTAATTGAAAACTTAGGGGTGCAAACGTTTCAAAAAAAGAAAATTATAATTCCGTCTGTGGAAGGCTTAGAGTTTATTAAAATTGAAAACATTGTGCATTGCGAAGGCGAAGCGGGTTATACTAAAATTCATTTAAAAGAGGGTAAGCCATTATTAAGCTCCAATAGTATCGGGCATTTTAATAAATTATTAGAGCATAGCGACTTTTATTTAGTACATAAATCACATTTAATAAACTTAAGTTATATAGAAAAATACTTGAATGAAGGTTATGTAATCTTGACTGGAAATGCAAAAATTCCTGTCTCGCGTAATCGCAGACAGGAATTTTTAGATCAGCTTAAAAGCTGATATATTACTGTACAGTTAATGTGTACTGTGGTGTTTTATTTAATGGACAAAAGTATGTGTATTCTCCTTTTGCTAATGTTGTTGCGCTAGACGTTTGCGTTTCTCCATCCTTAACAACACTAGTCACGTAAGCAGTTTTAATGTGGTTTTCTGGGTTAGAAGCATCAGCACCTTTTTTAATTAGTACAAATCCAACATCTGTTCCAACCGCGTTATTTGCTATTTCAAAAATATAAGTCCCTTCACTTATAGTTAATCCTTTTTGAGTAAACTCACCCGTAGTTTGCTCTAATGCTACTGTTTTTACAGCATCATGTTTCATCATTTTGTCTTGTGCATTAACAGATACTAAAAGTGTTAATGTCATTACTAAAGTTGCGATTAATTTTTTCATTGTTATTTATTTTTAAGGTTTATAATTAATTAAGATATTACTGTTTCTAATGGTTGTGCTACTGGAAAATCTACAGGGACTTGTGTTGTATTATGGATGTAGTTAGAGATTGTTTTATCACCAACTAAAGCAATAACATCAATTAAGTTTCCGTGGTTATAACCAGCGTCTAAAAAGTTGTTTAAAATTGTAGCGTCTGTTTTTCCTCTGGTTTCTGTAATGTTTTTGGCTAAAGCAGCTAAAGCATTAAATTTAGTATCAAAAGAGGCTTTTCCTGCTCTTAATTCTAAAATTTGGTCGTCTGTAAAACCATTCATTTTACCAATTGCAGTGTGTGCAGATAAACAGTAAATGCAACTGTTTACTTCACTTACAGCAAGGTTTACTACTTCTTTTTCTTTAGCTTTTAAAGAGGTTTTTGCATTTGCAAAATTCAAGTAGTTTTCTAAAGCGGTTTCGCTATTAGCATACGTTGCATATAAATTTGGTACAAATCCTACAGCTTTTTCTAATTGGTCAAAAATAGCTTGATTGGTTGCGTTTACTTCGTCTCTTTTAAGTGCTTTAATAGGTGTCATAATCTTATGTTTTTAATGTTGTGTTTTTATATAATTGAATTGTCAATAATTCCTTTGTTGATTTCTGCATCACAATAGTAATCGTGTAATTGTTTATGCTCACAATGTTCTTGTGGATTGATAGATTTGGTTAGCTTTCTTTTTGCTTTTGTAAAGATTTCAATTAGATTGAATATAGATATGGTCGTTTTCATAATGCTGTTGTTTTTATATTACAGTGCAAAGATGCGACGCGAAAGCGGGTTTTAAAACGACGATATTACCTTAGTAGTTGTCGATTTTTCCCAAATTGTATTTTTGTGAAGAAATAAAGGCCTTAAATAAAGTTTATAAACCCTTTTTAAAGTCAGAAAGGGTAATGCTAGTTTGTTTTTTAAACAATCTGCTTAAGTGTGAAGCATCCTCAAAACCAATATCGTAAGCAATTTGCTTAGCAGTTTTGTCAGTATACATTAATTGACGTTTGGTTTCTAATACTAAACGCTCATGAATAATCTTTAAAGGACTTTGTCCCGATTTAGCAAAGCTATTGGATAGCGTTTTTGGAGACTTAAATAATTTTTCTGCGTAAAAACTAACTTGATGGGCTTCTTTAAAATGGGTTTCTACTAATAAGTTATACTGTCTTAATGTTTCGTCAGTAGCTTTATTAAGTGGTGCAGATTGTGTTTCGTTTTTAAGTAAACGTGTGGTCTTTATTATAAATCGTGCTAATAACATTCTAAGCATTTCGGCCTGAATAGTATCTTCTGTTTCAATTTCATCTAAAAACATATCATGGAGCACATTAAATTTGTGTTGCTCATTTTCGTTTAATGAAATTACCGGAATAGTATCATTCCCAAAAAATAAAACACCAGCACAACCCACCTCTTTGTCATGGTCTTTTATGCAATAAAACTCTTGGTTAAATTGATAGACTACGCTATCGTCCCCATCAATGTATTTAAAATTTTGGATAGGCGTTAAGGATAATATTTGATGCGGTTTTAAAACCAAAGGGACGCCATCCACTTCTGCAGTAATGGTATTACTACCAGTAAGAATAAAGGTATAAAGCCCAATTTGCTTTGAGGTTGTAAACTGTTTTAAAAGACTTTGGTCAGAGATTTTTAATGTTCCGTTAGTGGAAAACTCTGTAAATGTTTTTAGCATAAGTATATAGTCTGATAAAGTAAGGCTACATTACATTTAAAAATAAATTTCTTGAGCTAATCTAAACGTATTGGCATGTGCCTCTACAATGGTTTTAATGTCTGGACTATAACCACCGCCCATACTACACATGACTGGTATGTTGTTAGCTTTACAGGTTTCTAAAACAAATTGATCACGTGCTTTACAGCCTGTCACGGTTAGTCCTAATTTGCCTAGTTTGTCTGTAGCAATAACGTCTACACCGCATAAATAATAGATAAAGTCGGGTTTAAATTCGATAATTAGTTTGGGTAATGTGTCATGTAAAATCGAAAGATATTCCGTGTCTCCAACATTATTTTCTAAAGCAATATCCAAATCACTTTGTTCTTTTTTAAACGGATAATTATGTTTTCCGTGCATTGAAAAAGTAAACACTGATGGGTCATCCTTAAATATTTGGGCAGTCCCGTTACCTTGGTGTACGTCCAGATCGACAATTAAAACACGTTTTGCGAGTCCTTTTTTTTGAAGAAATCGAGCGCCAATGGCTTGATCATTTAACATGCAAAAGGCTTCTCCACGATTAGTATAGGCATGATGTGTTCCGCCAGCAATATTCATAGAAACACCATGTTTTAGAGCAAATTCACTAGCTTTTATGGTGCCGTCTGCAATTACTATTTCACGTTCAATTAAAACCTCACTCAACGGAAACCCAATTTTACGCGCAGCACGCTGATCCAATGTAATATTAAGCAAGTCGTAAAAATACTCGGGATCATGGACTGCCAGTATTGGTGCTTCGTTTAGCATTCTATTAGGTTCAAAAAAATTAGACTCAGTACAAGTGCCTTCGTGTTTTAACTGTGCAGGAAGCAACTCGTATTTTAGCATCGGAAACCGATGTCCTTCAGGTAATGGATGACAATAAATAGGATGATAGGCTATTTTAAGCATAAGTAAATTGACAGTTTAAGTTTTAAATTTAGGGTTTAGTAGGTTCAAAAAAAAATTAAGTGCGTTTTAAAAATTTAGCACCTTCTTAACAACTTATCGTATACCTTTGTACTTTAAATTAAAGTATAACATGGCAAGATTTAGCGTTTTAGTTATTTCTCTTTTAATAGGGTTGTCTACCTTCTTCACTTCTGAAGTTGAGGTCGCTGCTGTCGTGCAAAATACTTTTCCACAACATACAGTACAAGCAAGTGCAGCCTTAAATTCTCAAGGTATAATTGTAAATACTCAAATTGATCTTACAGTTAACGTACAGGTAGAAGACAGCATTACTTTTTTTAAGCAACTTGCTTTTGTAAATGCAGTTAGTAAGGAGCAGCAAGAAAATGTCTTGGTGTATCAAAAAACTAGCACGTCTATTGATGTTGGATTGTCTAAAACACAGATTATTTACCCTTTTCATTGGTTTACATAAGCGCAATACGTTTTTATTAACTATTGCAACGCTTGTCTTTTACGTAAAGATAACGTGTTGATTTCTTATACATTAAATCAAAACATTAAAACAATGAAAATTTCATTCTCATTACTAGCTATACTAGTAACATTAAGCGTATTAGTACCTTTTTTTATATTCATCTTTAAAGGTTTAAATAACACTACAAAAACAAAGCATAAAGCAGAAAATCTACTAAAATCTAATGGGTTTAAGTACAATCTAAAAGAGGTTTGGAACAATAAATTTATCGGTTTAACCGAAGATAAAAAAGTATTATCCTATGTCGCTTTTAAGCCAAACGAAAACCAAGTGTATAATTTTGAGCTGTCTGAAATCAAGTCATGCGAAGTCATTTCTGATTATAAAAAAGACATAGATAAAGTCACAAGATTAAAGCATTTAGATTTAAAAATCTGGTTTTATACACCTAACAAAGAAGCTGTAGTTATTAGCTTTTTTGATACAGATGAAGCCTTTACAGAAGATTATGAAGCACGAAGAATAGAAAACTGGAAAGACATTATTGATAATAACTTAAAGGTTACTGTCAATGCTAAAATGGCATCTTAACGTATTAAATTAGTCTTATTAAAAGCATCAATCTATAACCTAGATTGATGCTTTTTTTATTTATGTAGTTTTAACTGTATGCGTTTACGCGGCACATCTACTTCTAAAACTTTAACAATTACTTGTTGGTGTAAATGGACATGCTCATTAACATCTTTTACAAAACTGTCGGATAGGTTAGAGACATGTATTAAACCACTTTCTTTAATACCAACATCCACAAAACACCCAAAATTAGTAATATTATTGACTATTCCTGGTAATAGTTGCCCAGCAACTAAATCGGTTATTGTTTTAATATTTTGATTAAAAGTAAACACTTTAGCTTCTTCTCTAATGTCTAAGCCTGGTTTTTCTAGTTCTTTTATAATATCTTCTAAGGTTAGTAAACCAACAGTATCAGTACAATAATTTTTTAATTCTATTTTTTTAAGCAACTCTTGGTTGCCAATCAAAGTATTTAAAGTGACCTTTAAATCTTTGGCCATTTTTTCGACTATATTATAACTTTCAGGATGCACTGCCGAGTCGTCTAACGGATTTTTGGCCTCTCTAATTCTTAAAAAAGCAGCGCCTTGTTCAAACGCTTTTCCGCCTAAACGGGGTACTTTTTTTATCGCATTTCGGCTAGTAAAAACACCATGTTCATTCCTGTAATTAAAAATGTTTTCTGCTAGTTTTGGACCAATACCAGAGACATAGCTTAGTAAAGATGTACTTGCAGTATTGATGTTTACACCAACACTATTTACGCAGTTTTCTACCACAACATCTAGTTCTTTCTGTAGTTTGCTTTGATCCACATCATGTTGGTATTGTCCAACACCAATAGACTTAGCGTCAATTTTTACCAGTTCGGCTAAAGGATCTTGCAGGCGTCGTCCAATGGAGACACTTCCTCTAACAGTGACATCGTAGTTTGGAAACTCGTCTCTTGCAATTTTTGAAGCCGAGTAAATACTCGCTCCAGCTTCGCTAACCACAAAGATTTGTATGTCATTTTTAAATTTTATTTTTTTAACTAACGCTTCCGTTTCTCTGGATGCTGTTCCATTACCAATAGCAATAGCTTCAATGTTGTAAGCTTCAGTTAAAGTGGATAGCTTTTTTATGGCACCAATGCTATCACTTTTTGGAGGATGCGGATATATGTTTTCGTTATGTAATAAAACCCCTTGTGCATCTAAGCAGACTATTTTACAGCCTGATCTAAAACCAGGATCAATTGCTAATACTCGTTTTTCGCCTAAAGGCGAACCCAATAATAGTTGTTTTAAATTTTTTGCAAATACCGAAATAGCAGATTCATCCGCCTTCTCTTTCGCTTTTTGTAACGCTTCATTACTTAAAGATGGGAATAATAGTCGTTTGTATGCGTCGCTAATGGCTAGTTCAATCTGATCTGCACAGGCATTTTCGCTTTTAATAATACGTCTATCAATATTTTCTAACGCCTTTATTTTATCTATTTCAATTTTTACTCTAATAAACCCTTCTTTTTCAGCTCTTAAAATGGCTAATAATCTGTGCGAAGGGATGCGACTTAATGCTTCTTCCCACTCAAAGTAGTCTCTAAATTTTTGAGCATTTTCGTCCTCTTTTTTAGTTTTTACCACTTTTGTGGAAATCATAGCATGACGCTCCAATTGGTTACGTAAATTATTACGAATATCTGTTCGCTCGTTTATCCATTCTGCAATAATATGTCTTGCACCTTCCAAAGCGTCGTCCACTGTTTTAACGTCGCCTTTTACGTATTTAAATGCGATAGATTCCACATCGTTTGCATTTTGAGACATGATAACTTTAGCTAAAGGTTCTAACCCATTTTTTCTTGCAGTTTCTGCCTTAGTTTTTCTGCTTTTTTTAAACGGTAAGTATAAATCTTCAAGCGTTGTTAAGTCATTACAAGCTTTGACCTTGACTTGTAAAGCATCAGTTAAAACACCTTGCTCTTCAAGTGCTTTTAATATTGCTTTTTTTCTTTTTTCTAAGGCTTCAAATTCTTCTTTATATTTTACAATATCTCCAATTTGAACTTCATCTAAATTTCCAGTTGCTTCTTTTCTATATCTCGAAATAAACGGTATTGTTGCATCTTGATTAAGCAAGTCTAACGTATTTTTTACAGATTTTTCCGGTAGTCTGGTTTTAGATATTATATATTTTAGCATGTATTATGGCGCTGTTTTGGTCTTGTTAATTATGACAATTATACTTTTTCAAATAACATATTAACGGTGCGTCGTTTACCTTTTACACTAATGGAATAGCTCCATTGCATGGCAGTAGTAGACTGTTTAGTTATTTTTATGTTATGGTTTTTAATCATTCCTGACTTGTTTTCGGCTCTTAACGTAATATGTGTTATGCCTGTTTGCTGGTCTGTTTTTAAAAATTTAAACCATAAGTTACGATAACCGAAAGAGCAATTAAGATCGTTTATAGAATAAGAACCACTATTGCTGGTTGGTTTAAATTCCCAAATACTATCTTTAAAACATTGATTAGTAGCGTCATTAAAAAGTACAATCGTGTCAAAAAGATTTGGATCTTGATAGGCTACCGTTTTTAATAACCAATTATCAGATAGCGAGAATGGCGGTGTTGATTTGACTTCTTGTTTAGTTTTACAAGACATTACAGCAAATAGAGCAAGTAATATTATTGTTTTAAATTTCATCTTAGATAGGTTAAGCTTTGTTTTTGATACTGGGGGCTTTTTTTTATGCTTTTTAAACACAAAAAAAGACCTTATTATAAAATTTAATAAGGTCTGGTAATATATTTAACTCTGTGTAAATTTCCGAATAAAATCGAAATTAATTCTAGTTTTCGCCAGATTGCATTTTTGCATCGTTAATCATCTTCTCATTTGGTAAAATAGCCACATTTACACGTCTATTTTTTGCACGCCCTTCGGTAGTACTATTATCATTAGTTGGTTGTAGTTCTCCAAACCAATTGGTTGTAAAACGGGCACTACTCAATCCTTGACTTGTTAGGTAATTGGTCACTGCATTAGCTCTGTTTTTTGATAATATCAAGTTGTTTTCTTCGCTACCAACACTATCTGTGTGTCCCACAACTAAAATATTAGTGTCTGGATACTCTTTAAAAACGCCAACAAGTTTATTTAGTGATTCTTGAGATTTTGCATTGACACCATATTTTGCAGTGTCAAAATAAACACCACTATTTTCGTCAAAAGTAATTACGATACCTTCGTCAACACGCTCTACGACAGCTCCAGGGATTTCTTCTTCGATCTGTTGTGCTTGCTTGTCCATTTTGTTTCCTATTAAGACTCCAGCACCTCCACCAACAACACCTCCAATAACAGCTCCAAGTTCTCCGTTACCACCTTTTCCAACGTTGTTACCAATTATAGCACCTAGTATAGCGCCTCCAGTCGCGCCTATCACGCCTCCTTTTTGTTTGTTATTTGCATTTTTTACACTGCTGCAGCTTGTAAAACTAATTGTTAATACTAGTGTAAGTGCGCTGATTGTTATTTTATTAAATATTGATTTCATAGGTTTTATAGTTTTGAAAAGTTCATATTAATTGTAAATGGTGCTCCGTCTACGGTAATTGTTTGTTGCCACATCATGGTAGTGTCAGAAAGTTGTGCTAGTTTTAGTCTAAAGCCTTGATTGCTTTCGCTTTTACCTTTTGCATCCGTTGGCTTTAAAAGAAAGTTGTATAAACCAGTTGCTTCATCTATTTCTTGAATAGTAAAGTTGAAGTTGCGTGTGCCAGCATTACAAGCTGTTTTATCTATAGTGTAAGTCCCAGAATAATTATTTGGAATGAATTGCCACGTGCTTTGTTCAAAGCATGCTTTGGATACATCATTAAAAAGGGATACTTTATAAGTGCCTGCTTGACTGTAATTAATGGTGTTTAATACCCATTCTCCTTTTATAGTTTGTCTTGATTCTTTGACTGTTTTTGAAGCGCCGCAGCTTAACAGTAAACTTAAAAATAAGACGGTTACAATTTGTTTCATAATATTAGATTTGATTATGATACAAAGATGCAACCCTCTTTAAGGTTTGGTATTACATGATTATTTTCATGCTTTATATAATTTCCATTTTACCTAAAGTAATAACTTGTTTTGGTGAGTTTTATTTAACTAAAAATCAAATTTGAATAGAGAATACAAACCGTTTTTTTTATCATAATTACCTAGAAGGTAACTAGAATTGTATTTAAATAAAGTTTGTAAATTAGGATTATTAAAAGCATTGTTGTCTTGCTTAAAGTTTTCAATTTTATCAAAATCGTTTAAAGGAATACGTCCTTTTATATGATTTAGATTGTCGTCAAATAAACAACTAATTCGTGTTGACTTTGTTTGTGAGTAATTATAAAGGTTATTAGTTAATAACCCAAATGCTATACCGCCAACTAATCCAAAATTAACCATTGCAAAATTATTGCCGGCAATTTCTTTACTAGCACCAAGAGTTATAATTAATTGGTTGTTTTTTGTATACGCTGTAATTCCAATTTTTGATTGTGTAATTTTTCTTAGAAATTTAGAATTTTTTTCAAGTTCTCTGTAATTGTCAAACTCGCCTCCTTCTTGAATTATCGGCGTGTTTTTAAAGTCTATTTTATCTTCTTTGTTAATTTGAAACGTTTTTAAAAGCGTTAAGTTTTTTAGATTGTAAGCGCTAAAACTTAAGTGGTCTAAAGTTGAATAGATAGTTAAAAGTTTGTCGTTGTATATAAATGAGTTGGAGTTGGCGCCTCTATGACTATCATTAAAGCCAGTGTTTATTATATTTTGAAAATTATAAGTATTAGTTTCTAAATCTAAGCTTATAATATAAGTAGATTTATCAAAAAGATTACTTGTTATAGTAAGGGTATTGTTATTTAGATATAGTTTAGTAATAGCATTTGTTTGTTCTAAACTATTAGGTACGTTATTATTAATGATCTCTATTGTAGAATAAGACGGATTGCCAAATAGCAATGGGTAAAGTGGGTAGTCTTGATCAATATTATTAACAATGTTTTCTTTAGATAAATCATATTCAAAAGATTGTATTACTCCTTTTTCTGTTATAGTTAAGGTTTTTAATACGTCATTTTTTTTACTAACTGTAAGGAGGTGTATTTTGTTTTTACGCACCAGGAATTCAACTATTTTTTCTTTGTCTAGCTTAATATTTAAGTCTTCTGTAATATTAAATTTATTTGTAATAAAATTTATAGAAACCGAACTAAAATGCGTTTTGTTGGTGTTGCTAAAAAAGAGTGTGTAAGTATCATTGTTATAAATTGCACCAATAATAACTTTTCCTTTTTTAGGAATTTTGATGTTATTTATAGATCCAATTAATGCTTTGTTTTGGTTGTATAGTTTCCCAAAGACTACTTTTCTGTTAGTGAAAAATAAAACAATATCTTTTGTGTCTTCATTTACTAAAGGGATTATATCACGTGGATTTAAAAAATCAGATTCTGTTTTTATATTACTAATTAGCCACTCTTTTTGAGCATAGGTGTTTATGCTTGACAAACAAAAAAGGATTAAAAATAAATATCTCATAATTTAGGTATTAGTAATAATGTGGTATTAGTGAAGTTTGCTAAATGATATAATTGTAAAAGCTAAAATGCCTATGGGTATTAATCCGGAAATTATACCATAGGCAATTTGTTTTTTATTTTTTTTATAAAAATAATTTGCACTAATTGGTGCTAGTGGTAAGCATAATAAAAACCCAAAACCATGCGCTATTATTTTAGTAAATAACACTCCTAATAGTGCAATGATTGCACAGATAAAAACACCAATTAAAAAATCTAAAACAGGTTTTAAGATCATTAACTAATGTGCAACCCATTATTAACAGTAGCATCATCGGGATTTACAAATACTAATTTACCTTCAGCGTTCTCAGTCATTAAAATCATACCTTGACTTTCAACACCACGTAGTGCTCTTGGCGCTAAATTAACCAAAACGGTTACTTTTTTACCAATGACATCTTCAGGTTTAAAGTGTTCTGCTATTCCAGATACGATGGTTCTGACATCAATACCAGTATCTACTTTTAATACTAAAAGCTTTTTTGCTTTCGGCATTTTTTCAGCTTCTAAAATAGTTCCAACACGCAGATCTAATTTAGTAAAGTCATCAAAATTAATTTCTTCTTTTTGTGGCTCGACTATTTTATTAGCAGCTTCGTTTGCTTTTTTGCTAGCTTCCAATTTGTCTAACTGTACTTGTATTTGCTCGTCTTCAATTTTACTAAATAATAGCTCACCTTTTTCTATTTGGTGTGCTGCAGGTAGTAATACGTCTTTAGTAGAAATATCACTCCAAGCATTTTCTGTAGTATTAAGGATTGTTTTTAGTTTAGTAGATGTAAATGGCAAAAATGGTTCTGATAAGGTTGCTAAAGCGCTAGCTATTTGAAGCGCAACATACATGATGGTTTGTGTTCTAGCTTCGTCAGTTTTTATTAGTTTCCAAGGTTCTTCATCTGCTAAGTACTTGTTTCCAAGTCTAGCAAGATTCATTAACTCTTGTCCTGCCTCTCTAAAACGGTAACGCTCTAAAGAGCTTTCAATAACTGCAGGGTATGCTTTTACTGTTGCTAAAGTTTCTTGGTCAATTACTGAAAAAGCAGAAGGTGTAGGGACTACGCCTCCGTAATATTTGTTAGTTAAAACAACCACACGGTTAATAAAATTTCCGAAGATTGCTACTAGCTCGTTATTGTTTCTTGCTTGAAAATCTTTCCAAGTAAAATCGTTGTCTTTAGTTTCTGGTGCGTTTGCTGTTAAAGCGTAACGTAAGACGTCTTGTTGGTTCGGGAAATCTTGTAAGTAGTCTGGTAACCAAACCGCCCAGTTTTTAGAAGTCGATAGTTTTTTACCTTCTAAGTTTAAAAACTCATTGGCAGGTACATTATCAGGTAAAATATAGCTTCCTTCTGCTTTAAGCATAGCAGGGAAAATAATACAATGGAAAACAATATTATCCTTACCAATAAAGTGTACTAATTTAGTGTCTTTATCTTTCCAGTATGGTTCCCAATCTTTTCCTTCTCTAGCAGCCCATTCTTTAGTAGATGAGATGTAACCAATTGGCGCATCAAACCAAACATAAAGTACTTTTCCTTCGCCTCCAGGCACAGGTACAGGAATACCCCAGTCTAAATCTCTAGTTACGGCTCTTGGTCTTAGTCCATCATCGATCCATGATTTACATTGTCCGTAAACGTTAGATTTCCAATCTTTTTTATGGCCTTCTAAAATCCATTCCTTTAAAAACGCTTCATGTTTGTTTAAAGGTAAAAACCAGTGTTTTGTTTCTTTTAATGTTGGTACGTTTCCTGTGATAGCAGATTTAGGATTAATTAAATCTGTAGCGTTATGACTAGTTCCACAGTTTTCACATTGGTCACCATAACTTTCTTCATTTCCACATTTTGGACATGTTCCTACTACAAATCTATCCGCTAAAAACTGATTAGCTTCTGCATCATATAATTGTTCTGAAACTTCTTCAACAAATTCATTTTTATCATATAAGGTTGTAAAAAACTCAGAAGCAGTATCATGATGTATTTTGGCAGATGTACGCGAGTAATTGTCAAAAGTAATACCGAATTCTTCAAAAGAATCTTTTATAATTTTATGATATCTATCCACAATTTGTTGCGGAGTAACGCCTTCTTTTTTTGCTTTTATAGTAATTGGCACACCATGCTCATCACTACCGCAAATAAAAGCAACATCGTTACCCGTTAATCGTTTGTATCTAGCATAAATATCTGCTGGCACGTACACACCTGCTAAATGGCCGATATGTATTGGTCCGTTAGTGTAAGGTAATGCAGCAGTAATTGTATATCTTTTTGACATCTTTATTTTCTTTTGAAGCCGTAAAAATACGCAATTTGATAGCCATTTAGAAAAAAAATGTAATTTTACAATATGGCAAAAAAGAGATTACTACTGATTATGTGTTGTGCTATTTTTTTCTTCGGAAATAATGCAGCGTCAGCACAAAATAAAACTGAAACTAAATTGATACAACCACCTTATTTAAAAGCAGGAGATACTGTTGCTATTGTTGCACCTTCTGGTGTTTTAAAAAATAGAAATGACGAAGTTAATCGCGCTAAAAAACTTTTAGAAAGCTGGAAGCTTCATGTTGTAATTGGTAAAAACGTATTTAGTCAGGCAGATCATTTTGCGGGGACAGATCAAGAACGTTGCGAAGATTTTCAGAGTGCTTTGGATGACCCTAAAATAAAAGCTATTTGGTCTGCTCGTGGCGGTTATGGTACCGTAAGGATTTTAGATAAATTAGATTATACTCAGTTTTTAAAACAACCAAAGTGGGTTATTGGGTATAGTGATATTACTGCGCTACATAATCAAATACATAATTTAGGAGTGCAAACTTTACACGCTATAATGGCTGTTAGTTTACCTTCTAATTTATCGGATATTGAACAAAGTATTGCCACCTTTAAAAACACCATTTTTGGTCAGCCTTTAAGTTACACTTTAAAAGGGTCTACCTATAATAAAACGGGAGAAGCAAAAGGACCTTTAGTAGGTGGTAATTTAACTATTTTACATACCATGTTAGGATCTAAAGAAAGTTTGGACACCTCAGGAAAGATTTTGTTTATTGAAGAAATAGGCGAATATAAGTACCATATAGATCGTATGTTACAAAGTTTAAAGCGTGCAGGGTACTTTGATAATTGTAAAGGTGTAATTGTTGGAGATATGAGCAGAATGCGAAAAAACACAACACTCTGGGGGACGTCTATTGAGCAATTAATTTTGGATGCGTTGTCCGATTATGATTTTCCGATTGCATTTAATATGCCAGCAGGACACGAAAAAGATAACAGAGCATTAATCCTAGGTCGAGACGTCTCATTAAAAGTTGAGAAAACTAAATCGACAGTAGTATTTGACCAATAGATGGCTAGTCATAATGAGCTTGGAGAAAAAGGCGAACAATTAGCTGTAGATTTTTTAATAGACAATAAGTATGCTATTTTAGAACGTAATTACCGTTTTAATAAAGCCGAAGTTGATATTATCGCTCAAAAAGAAGATGTTTTGGCAATAATAGAAGTCAAAACAAGATCAACATCTACTTTTGGTAATCCTCAAGACTTTGTAAAACCCAAACAAATTCAACGTTTAGTCACAGCTGTAGATCACTATGTATCATCCAATAAATTAGATGTTGAGGTCCGTTTTGATATTATTGCAATTGTAAAACAGAATAAGCAATTTAATATCGAGCATTTAGAAAATGCCTTTTATCATTTTTAAACAATAACTGACAAAGTATCGCGCTAATACATTGGCTCACTTTTTGCTATCTTTATAATATCAACTTTAAAATTAAAAGAATATGTTTTCAGGACAAATGGGGTATTTTATACTAATCGGAGCTATAGGTTTAATTAGCTCTTTAGTAAGCGGTAAACTTAAAAGTAAGTTTGCGTTTTACTCTAAAGTACATTTACGCAACGGAATGACAGGAGCGGAGATTGCAAGAAAAATGCTTGCCGATAATGGAATAAGAGATGTAGAGGTTATTTCTGTAAAAGGACAATTAACAGACCACTATAATCCAACAAATAAAACCGTTAATTTAAGCGAGGTTGTTTATGGTCATGCCAATGCAGCAGCAGCAGCAGTAGCAGCTCATGAGGTTGGTCACGCTGTACAACACGCCACAGCTTACAGTTATTTAACTATGCGTTCTAAATTAGTGCCAGTGGTACAAGTCACATCAAAAATGTCACAATGGGTCATTATGGGAGGATTGGTCTTAATGGCAAGTCAAGCTATGGGCGCAGCAGGACAATATGTAGCCATTGCTGGTTTAGTAATGATGGGTTTTGCAACCTTATTTAGTTTTGTAACATTACCGGTAGAGTATGATGCAAGTAACCGTGCATTAGCTTGGTTAAAGGCTAAAAATATGGTGACGCCAGAAGAGTATAAAGGCTCTGAAGATGCACTTAAATGGGCAGCCAGAACCTATTTAGTAGCAGCTATTGGTGCATTAGCATCGTTGTTATATTGGGCCATGCAAATTTTAGGAAGACGCGATTAAAAGATAATTAGACAACAACATAATTAAAATTCGGTTTCTTTTTTTACATTTGAGTAACCAATTAATACTATTAACATTTTATGGAAAATAATCATGACAATTATCAAGGCGCAAGCACACATTTAAGTCTTGTTTCTGACGCAGACAGAACTGCATTTTACAAAAAAACGTATGCCCATGTAGCGGGTGGTGTTTTAGCATTTGTATTATTTGAATATTTATTATTACAAAGTGATACTATTGTAAAGTTCATGATGTCTATGGCGACTGGTATCAAATGGTTATTACTACTAGGAGGGTTTATGTTTGTAACGACCTATGCGGAAAGTACAGCGATGAAAACTGGAGATAAAAACAAGCAATATTTGGCCTATGCTATTTACATTTTAGCACAAGCTTTTATTTTTATCCCTATGATATATATTGCGACTTCTTATATGGAGTCTGGAGCAGAGATACTGCAACAAGCAGGATTAGTAACCCTTGCTTTATTTACAGGATTAACAGCGGTAGTTATGTTGACTAACAAAGATTTTTCGTTTTTAAAAGCAGGATTAACTATCGGGTTTTTTATAGCACTAGGGTTAATAATAGCAGGCGCTATATTTGGTTTTGACTTAGGATTATGGTTCTCTGGAGCCATGTGTTTATTAGCAGCAGGATCAATACTATATCAAACGTCACAAATAAAAGACAAGTACACAACAGAAGATTATATTCCGGCAGCATTAGGTTTATTTGCCTCTTTAATGTTATTATTCTGGTATGTACTTAGAATATTTATGTCAAGAGACTAAACACTATTTGGGCGTTACCTGTTTTAGCTTTTAATAGCTAAAATAGGTCAGGCTTTCACTACTCGCTCTCTGCGAGGAGCTCAGACAGACCGTTCAATCCTTAACGCAAAACACCTCAAAATTTTAAATAAATTTTGAGGTGTTTTTTTTGCTTATAGGTTATTTAAAACTAGATTTTTATCTGTCTTTCAATCTGTTGATCTAAGGATATAAAGGTTTCTGTTCTTGATACGCCTGCTATACTTTGTATGTCGTTGTTAAGTAGGTGCATTAAATGCTCGTTATCCTTACATAATATCTTGATAAGAATACTCCAGTTACCTGTAGTGTAATGGCACTCTAAAACTTCTGGTATTTTTTTTAAGTGTTTAACAGCTTCTGGGTTACTCATAGCTTTGTCCAAGTAAATACCAACAAATGCCATAGTGGTATAGCCTAATACTTTTGGGTTTATAACAAATTTAGATCCAGCAATAAGTTTTGACTTTTCTAACTTACGTAACCTTTGGTGTATGGCAGCGCCAGAGATACCAACTTGTCGTGCAATTTCTAAAACAGGTGTACGGGCATCTTGCATTAAGGCACGAAGTATCTTTTTGTCAATACCGTCTATAATAATGTTATTGTTTGTGGTTTTCAAAGTTGTTTAAGTTATAGTTTAAAAGATAAATTTAAGTAAACTATTTTAAACTGAAACTAAAACTTTGATTTTTGCACGCCCTTTGGGTTGATGCGTTAAGGATAGAAGTGGCATCCTTTTTTGCCATTAGAAGCAAAAAAGATATAACGGATAGCCTGACCTAAATAAAACTTACAAGGTCCAAAAACCTTGTAAGTTTTGTGTGGTAACGCCCAATTATTATACGTTTAAAGGATTGTAGCCTAAATATGGGACTTCGGTTTCTTTAAATGTAATTCCGTAGTCTTCTAGTTCTTTTAAGATTGGTGTGTATACTTCTTTTGTAATAGGTATTTGTACACCAGGGGTGGTTATTTTACCGTTTAATATGGCTAAAGTTGCAATAGCTACGGGTAGTCCAACGGTTTTTGCCATTGCGGTGTACGTTTGGTCTTCTCCAAGGGTAACCATAGTGGCGTCAATTTGATGTTGTTTACCATTTAGCTCATATCCAAACTTATGGTACATTACAATCATGTCTTTGTCTTTAGAGTCTAAGGTCCAACTGTCCAATAGTATTTTTTGTAAAATTTGGGCTGGTGTTGCTTTGTCTAATTCCACCATTTTTGTCTTACTAAAAATGTCTAGTTCTAAAAATTTGTCCCAAATAATATCATCTTGATCTATTTTTAAAGCATGTCTAAATTTAAGCTCTACAGAGTCTGTTGGGCTGTATGGTAAAAAGGCGTTTACAAAATCACGGTAGCTCATGTTTTTACTATCATCTATTGTGTAACTGTCATCTGTCATCCCTAAGGCAACAAAAACTTGCCATGCTCTAGAAAAACCAACGCGACGCATGGTCCCTCTGTATAATGTTTTGACATTATTTAGATCGTATACACTTTGGTATTTTAAAGAGTCACGGTTGGCGTAGGCTTCAAAACGTCCAAACCCATCGACGTCTAAAAACTCGGTACGTCTAAATAAACGGTTGTAAGGGATGTATTTGTACGTGTTTTCTTGAAGAAATTTTGCAGCACCACCCTGACCTGCAGTAACTACGTTTCTTGGGTTCCAAGTAAATTTATAATTCCACAAATTGTTGTCGCTTTCTGGCGCTACTAGACCTCCTGTAAAGGATTCGAAAAGGATTATTTTACCACCTTTTTCGCGTATGCCATCAATAACTTGCATAGCACTCATGTGGTCTAATCCTGGATCTACACCAATCTCGTTCATAAAGACTAAGCCTTTGTCTTTTGCAGCTTGGTCAAGTGCTTGCATCTCTTCACTGACGTAAGACGCAGTAACCATGCTTTTTCCAAAAGTAACACAGTCTTTTGCAACTTCTATATGGAAACGTGCTGGCAACATAGAGATAACAATATCGGCATTTTTAACCGCTGTTTCTCTAGAGTTGGCATCAAAGACATCTAAAGTAATTGCTGAAGCGTTGGCATGAGTACCAATCATTTTTTTAGCACTTTCTATGTTTAAATCACCAACGGTAATTTGTAAATTTTCTGTGGTTGATTTATCTAATAAATATTTAATTAAATATGAAGTGGATTTTCCTGAACCTATGACTAAAATCTTTCGCATAATGAGATTTGTTGAGTATTTTTGAATTACGAATGTAGAAAATTTATACGGGGTTAATTGCGAATTATATAATTTATTATGAATAAGAAAATGTTAATATTAGGAACCATCCTTGGATTGTTAAGTGTAATTTTAGGTGCGTTTGGTGCACATGGCTTGAAAGGTTTGGTGTCTCCGGAGTCTATTGTAAGTTATGAAACAGGGGTCAAATATCAAATGTATCATGCCCTGTTACTTTTGATTGTGGCTAGCCAAAAAGTGCTGACAGAGAAAGCTAAAAGCACTATTTTTTATTTAATATTAGTAGGTGTTATCCTTTTTTCAGGTTCAATTTATGGTTTAGCAACAAATGTTTTAACCGGTTTTGATTTTAAGTCTATAGCATTTGTGACGCCAATAGGAGGTTTGTTTTTAATTATAGCTTGGATAGTACTGTTGACAAACTTTTTAAGACTTAAAACAGAATAATTGAGTTTTGTTTGGCGTTATTATCTTATTAATTTTAACTTTGCAACTCAAACAACACATACACAACAAACATAAATTATGGTAGACCATACCCAATTTACGAAAACGATTGCGTTGGAACAATACGGAATCAAAAATGCTCAAGTAAAATACCAATTATCACCAGAAGAATTACAAGCTGCTATCCTAGAAAAAGGACAGGGTAAAGTAGCCTCTTCAGGAGCTATTGCGGTAAATACAGGTGAATTTACAGGGCGATCGCCAATGGATCGTTTTATTGTAAAAGACAGTGTTACTGAAGATAAAGTTTGGTGGGGAGATATTAATATCCCTTTTGATTCTGATAAGTTTCAAAAACTTTATGATAAGGTAACAGATTACTTATCTAACAAAGAGGTTTTTGTTAGAGACAGTTTTGCTTGTGCTGATGAAGACTACAAATTAAACATTCGTGTTATTAATGAGTATCCATGGAGTAACATGTTTGCTTATAACATGTTTTTAAGACCAACAGAAGAAGAGCTTAAAGGTTTTGATCCAGAATGGACCGTTGTTAACGCACCTGGTTTTATGGCAGATCCTGCAGTTGATGGAACACGTCAACATAATTTTGCGATTTTAGACTTTACTAGAAAAATTGCTTTAATTGGTGGAACTGGTTATACTGGTGAAATTAAAAAAGGAATCTTTTCTGCACTTAACTTTATCTTACCGGTATACAAAAACACATTACCAATGCACTGTAGTGCCAATGTTGGTAAAGATGGTGATACAGCTATTTTCTTTGGATTATCTGGAACAGGAAAAACAACCTTATCTACAGATCCTGACAGAAGTTTAATAGGAGATGATGAGCATGGTTGGACTGCGGAAAACACTGTTTTTAACTTTGAAGGAGGGTGTTACGCTAAAGTAATAAACTTATCAGGAGAACAAGAACCAGAAATTTTTGGAGCAATCAAGAAAGGTGCTATCCTTGAAAATGTTATCATGAATGACAAAGGAGAAGTAGATTTTGAAGATACTTCTATTACACAAAATACACGTGTTAGTTACCCAATAAACCATATTGAAAATATTAGAGTACCATCTACAGGAGAAAACCCTAAAAATATTTTCTTTTTAACTGCAGATGCTTTTGGAGTATTACCTCCAATATCTAAATTAACACCTGCACAAGCAGCGTTTCACTTTATATCTGGTTATACTGCAAAGGTAGCTGGTACTGAAGCTGGAATTACTGAGCCTGTACCAAGTTTTTCTGCTTGTTTTGGAGCGCCTTTTATGCCATTACATCCAACTAAATATGCTGAGATGTTAAGCAAGAAAATGAAGGATGCAAACGTAAACGTTTGGTTGATTAACACAGGTTGGACAGGAGGGTCTTACGGTGTAGGAAGCAGAATTAAATTAAAGTATACTAGAGCTATGATTAGCGCAGTGCTTAATGGAGATTTAGGGCTGTATAATTATAAAGATTACCATATCCACTCTGTATTTGGTGTAGCGCAACCTAGAAGTTGTCCAGGTGTACCAGATGAGGTGTTAAGCCCAAGAGCGACATGGAGTGATCATAAAGCATATTACAAAACAGCATTTAAACTAGCTAATGCATTTAGAGAGAATTTTGAGAAGTTTGAATCTTATGCAAGCGAAGAAATTAGACGTGGTGGACCACAACGTTACGCTGAATAGTAATAGATAAAGTGTTAATACAAAAGCGCCAATTGAAATTTTCAATTGGCGCTTTTACTTTGCGTAAAAAATAAGTAAAGATCAAAATTAAGTGCATTTCATCTAAAATTTAAAAAATTTATTCCTTTGTAAAGCATCGGTATGTATGATAACTGAGGTTAAAACCTCAAGAGTCTTGTGGTTTTAACCTCAGTTACTTTGTTTAATTTTTGCTAACTTAGTTTTAGTAAATTATTATTTTAACTTGTAAGCGCTTATAAGTTAAAATGCATCTCCCTAATTATAATTATATAGCTTGAAGTTAAAATAGTTTTGACTTCAATTAATTTAAAATTAAATTTTATTTTAAATGAAAAGCAAATTAATGAGCAAATTCAAACAAATTGTTTTATTTTTCAGTGTTGTATTTCTATTTCAAAATTGTCAAAAAGAAGACGATTTATTAATTACTGACAACGATCAAGCTGAAACTTATAAAACGGTCACTTTAGATAATGTTTTAAAATTAAAACCAATTGTCGAAAGTATTAAAAGAATAAGACTCAGTACTTCAAATATAGATTTTAGGACTAGACAATGTGTTAACAGAAAATATTATCCAAATTACCAATACTACTAATGTTAGCACTTATACTTTTGATATAGATACCAATTTTGAAACTACAGGGTATTTAGAAAACCTTCATTTGGTTGAAACAGGACAAGATTATATTGCTTATATTATTAGATATATACCTGATGCAACTTGGTCTACAAATTCAAATAATTATACACCAGAAGGAGATCTGGTTTTAGATGTTACCACTTTTCAAGGTGATAAAACTAAATACACATTAGACAGAGAGGTTGTTTGGTCTACAATACCACCAGATAATACACGTGGTTCTTTTGTGGAAGTATGTTCTTTTTCTCTTGTACAGTATTGTACAAATGATGGAGGAGGTGGTTCTGATGGAGATCCGCACATCAGAACATCTAAATGTAATGGTCCATTTTTTTTTGATTCTAATGAAGGTTGTAGTACAGTATACGCAAGTGGTGGTTTTGGTGATAGCTTCCCAGATGAAAGTGATGGAAGTAATGAAACAACAAATGGAGGTGGTTATGACTATAATGATGGTTGTGAAGAAGTTACAGGGACATTAATACAAAACAGTCAACCTATTAGCAGTCTTAGTACTGGTTGCACAACTAATAATACTACTGGAGTTGCTTTTGGTAATTTAGATTGTTTATTAAATATGCCTTCTTCTGCAATTAATGAACTTACTACTTTTTTTGGTGCTGGTAATTATCAAATTGATTGTGATTTAGATTTGAATAGTTTACCTTATTTTTCTTGAGCTCAGGATGCAAATGATTTTATAGAAGGATTAATCGATAACGTTTCTTCTCAAAATTCAACTTCTATTTCTGAGGAAGGTTCAATTAGAAGAGACTTTCATCCCTTTGAAATTTCAAGTTTTCCTGAAGCAAGAATTTTTTCAGCAGTAAAACTTATGGTTCCTGAAGATAACAACGATCTTGAATGCTTACAAGTGATTACTGTAAATTCTTATTTAGAAGGAAATGAAAGTTTATTTAGTTGGGAACAGCTAGATGATTCGGATCCAAATGATCCAGATGGTATTGTTGTTGAAATAGATGAGGCATATGACCAAATTAAAATTAGTGTTTTAGGTAGATTAAAAATTGGTGTCAACATAAATGGTTACCCAGTTAAAGGAGTTAAATTATCTAAAATAACTTTAGTGTATCAGTATTCTACAAGTGAGTATTTATCTAATTTAAGTTATTTATATAATATAAATTAAATCATGAAAAATAATTTTATTATTTATATTTTTTTATTTATGTGGTTATTCAACTGTAAACCAATTGAACCATTTGCATCTAATAAAGATAAAAGAAACAGTATTTCTCTAATTAAAAGTACACTAGATGTAAATAAAAATCAATTTAAAAAAATAAAACAAAAAGATTCAATTTTATTTCTATTATCTAAATCGTTAAATAACAAAGTAAAACCAAGTAGATTAATAAAAAGACTTGATTCTTTTTATTTAAATAAATATACTGAAGGTGAGTTAAAAGCTATGCTTAAACTTGAATATATTTTTAGAAAAGATAAAAACTTTAATTTTGAGATTGACAGAAGTAAAAATCCTAAACAAGGGATAAAGGTGGATAATGTTGATGATGGGAAAAAATTTATGGATAGCTTGGTATCTAAGACATTTGGAAAACCAAATATAATTATAGATTCAACTAAAAATAATTAAATTAAGAGCGCAGTACATTAATTTGATATTGCGCCTTTTTTAATATAAATTAACCTATGTTATATTTATTTTGGTCTATTTTAAACGTAGCCATTCAATTTTATTTTATCTATTTAATATTTGGGTTTATAATAAAAGGCAAGCGTATTTTTAATCCAAAATTTAAGAGTATATCTGTTGCTATTGTAATTGTGGAATATTACAAATTATATCAGAAACAAATACATATAAAAAAGATAATACTGTAGTGTTTTTAAAAGATGATGCCATACAAAACAATGTGAAATCTGAGAGAATAATTTAAGGTTTAGTATTGATATGGATTTTCTATATTATATAAATCAAGGTAAATATATTTCCAAGTAAATATTTTTCCAATCAAGCATACACGTCATTATATGGTTTTGTGGTTGGTTATAAATGGGAAGTTTCAACCATTCAAGTAAATACTATAAATAATAATATTGAGTATGTTGTGTATGGGACCTTAAGATGGAATCTTTGTGGAATTAATATTTATAGTCAATTAAAAACCTTTAAAGGAAATCTTAACTAAAAAAGCGCTAATTGAAATTTTCAATTAGCGCTTTTACTATGTATAAAAATTAAAGGTTTATTTACCTTTATTTGCTTTGTCAATATATTTTTGAAGCGCCATAGTCATTGATGGTGTTTCTGGTGTAGGTGCAGCAATATCTACACGTAACCCTTTTTCTTCTACAGCTTTAATGGTTGTGTTTCCAAATACGGCAATTTTAGTGTCGTTTTGTTTAAACTCAGGAAAGTTGTGAAATAAAGATTCTATACCACTTGGACTAAAAAATACTAAAATGTCATAAGTAACATTTTCTAAGTCAGATAAATCGCTAATTACAGTCTTATAAAATACTGCTTCTTTCCAATTTATCTTTAAACCGTTTAATATTTCCGGTACTTCTGGCTTTAATTTATCAGTTGTAGGTAGTAAAAATTTTTCGTCCTTATACTTCTTAATTAAAGGGGATAGATCAGCAAAATTTCGTTTTCCAACATAAATTTTACGCTTTCTATAGACTACATATTTTTGCAGGTAATAGGCAACAGCCTCAGACTGACAAAAATACTTCATAGAATCGGGCACTTTAAAACGCATTTCTTCAGCAACTCTAAAAAAGTGATCGACTGCATTTCTACTGGTTAAGATAATAGCGGTGTAGTTATTTAAGTCTACTTTTTGTTGTCTGATGTCTTTGGATGGCACACCTTCAACATGAATAAATGGTCTGAAGTCAATTTTAACTTTCTGCTTCTCAGAAAGATCAAAATATGGCGAATTTTCTATTTTAGGTTCTGGTTGTGAGACTAAAATGGTTTTCACTTTCATATGGTGTATCATTTAATTTAGACCTTATTATTTGTAATAATTTTATATAAAACAATATAAGGTGCAATTTCGAGAGTGCAAAGATACAAAATAAAATAAAACAAGCTCTTTTTAAAGGTATTAAGATTGTTTTTAATAAATAGAAACACCCCATAAATAATAATCAAAAACAGTATAGCTAAGGTTGTTATTAGCATAGTGTTGTTTGGTGTAACAGTATAAATTAATAGGGCATTTATAGGTAGTAATAGTAGTCCTGCAAAGTTTCGGAAACTGATCCGTTGGAAGTTGTATTTATCTATAATTGGACCTATTGCTAATATGTTAGAAATTAGTTTTTCTAAAACAACTTTGACAATAATAAATAGTCCAATAGCAGCCGTATATATAAATAGATTTAGCGGTGCAGTACTTATTTGGTTGTTCTGTAAAAATAAATAGACTATAATACCTAAGTTTACTATCAGGTTTGCAAATAGAAGCTCTTCAAATGTGTCAACAATTTGTTGGTCTTTATTGTATTGATTAATATACCTATTATTAAAAAGTAAAGTGGCAAATTGGTTAAATCGCTTAGGGAACAACATCTTAGATAAGGCCACTATAATTAGGCAACCTAGTAAGGTTAGGGTTAAAACATCTACACTGTTACTATTTCTAAGCATGGGATAAAATTATTGTTTTTTAATATCAAAACGATAAATAATTAAGTAATTTTTATAATTATGTAATTTTATAAAAATGTACATTTGCTTAAATTTTAAATAGTATTGATGCAGGACGCTGTAGTTATTATACCAACATACAACGAAATTGAGAATATAGAAGCTATTATAAGAGCTGTTTTTGCACTTCCAAAAGCATATGACGTTCTGGTGGTAGACGATAATTCTCCTGATCAAACGGCTAAAAAAGTAGAAGCATTACAAAAGGAGTTTCCTGATAGATTGTTTTTAGAAGTTAGACAAGAAAAATCAGGTCTTGGTACCGCTTACATACACGGTTTTAAATGGTGTTTGGATAAAGCTTACCAATATATTTTTGAGATGGATGCAGATTTTTCTCATAATCCAAAAGATTTAACACGTTTGTACGAGGCTTGTCATACTGGTCAGGCTGATATAGCAATTGGTTCTCGTTACGTTAAAGGTGTTAACGTTGTAAATTGGCCTTTAGGACGTGTCATTTTATCTTATGGTGCATCAATGTACGTGAGGTTAATTACCGGGATGAAAGTTAAGGATGCAACCGCTGGTTTTATATGCTATGAAAGACAAGTGTTAGAGCAACTTAATTTAGAGCAAATAAAATTTGTTGGGTATGCATTTCAAATAGAAATGAAATTTAATGCCTACCTGAAAAAGTTTAAAATAGTGGAAGTACCAGTTATTTTTACAGATAGAACAAAAGGAGAATCCAAATTAAGTTCTAGTATAATTTCTGAAGCTATTTTTGGAGTTATTAGTATGAAGTTTAAAAGTTTATTCAAATCCAATTAGAAGATGCACAACAAGAAAACACTTATTAAAAATGCAAAGATTGTTAATGAAGGCACAATTTTTAATGGGGACATTTTAATTGAAGGTGAGTTTATTACTAAAATAGGCGCGTCTATTAGCGCAAAATCAGCAGATGTCAACGTTTTTGATGCTGAAGGAAAATATGTTATTCCTGGAGCTATAGATGATCAAGTTCATTTTAGAGAGCCTGGCTTAACACACAAAGCAAATATTGAAACCGAATCAAGAGCTGCTATTGCTGGAGGTATTACATCTTTTATTGAGATGCCAAATACTAATCCGCAAACAACAACTATTGAAAAGTTAAACGATAAGTTTGAAATTGCGTCTAAAAAAGCATGGGCAAATTATTCGTTTATGTTTGGTGGAACTAATGATAATTTAGAAGAAATTTTAAAGGTTAATAAAAAAGAGGTCGCTGGATTAAAGTTGTTTTTAGGATCTTCTACTGGGAATATGTTAGTAGATAATCCAGAGATTTTAGAAAAAATATTTACAAGTACAGATTTATTAATTTCTGTGCATTGTGAAGATGAAGCAACTATTAAAAAAAATCTTGATATCTATAAGGAACGTTACGGTGATGATATCCCGGTTAACTTTCACTCAATAATTAGAAGTGAAGAAGCATGTTATATCTCATCTTCTAAAGCAATAGAGTTAGCTAAGAAAACAGGAGCGCGTTTACATGTGTTCCATTTATCTACAGCAAAGGAAACGGAGTTGTTTGATAACAAAATACCGTTAAAAGATAAAAAAATTACGGCGGAGGTTTGTATACACCACCTTTGGTTTAGTGATAAAGATTACGACGAAAAAGGAACCTTAATAAAATGGAATCCTGCAGTCAAAACAGAAAATGATAGAGCACAGTTATTAAAGGCTTTATTAGATGATAAAATTGATGTAATTGCAACAGATCATGCACCGCATACGTTTGAGGAAAAGTCTAACATGTATACATCAGCGCCTTCTGGAGGACCGTTAGTACAGCATGCATTACCAGCATTATTAGAGATGTACCATGACGGAGATATATCTATCGAGAAGATTGTAGAGAAGTTTTGTCATAATCCAGCTATTTTATTCGAAGTTGAAAAACGCGGGTATATTAGAGAAGGGTATTATGCAGATTTAGTAGTGGTAGATCTTAATAATCCATGGACGGTTAATAAAGATAATATATTATATAAATGTGGTTGGTCTCCGTTTGAGGGTACGACGTTTAAATCTAGAATTACACATACATTTGTAAATGGTGGTTTGGCTTATAAAAACTTTAAGTTTTACGAAACAAATTATGCTAAGCGTTTAACTTTTAATAGATAATTATTTTGAAACCAAACATCTTACTATATAGTCTTATCGTTTTATTTTTTGTGTCGTGTTATGGTGTGCAAAAGCCAGAAAAACCTGCAAATTTATTAAGCGAGGATAAAATGGTGGATGTCTTATTGGATTTAACAATTATGTCTTCGGCTAAAGGTATTAACAAAAGAGAATTAGAAAATAGAGGGATTGTTCCTGATACTTTTATCTACAATAAACATAAAATAGATAGCGCTCAATTCGCTAATAGTAATAATTATTATGCGTACGATATTGAAAAATATAACGAGATGTACGTTACTGTTAAAAAAAGACTTGAGGTTTTAAGAACTAGTTATAAGGCTGAACAAAAAATAAAAGAAGACAAGCTAAAGAAAGAAAAGAAAAAGTTTGAAAAAAAGCCACAAGCACCAAGTGGGCCTTTAAAGAAAGAATAACCTCGTATTTATTGTTTTTTAAAACAGGCTATGGTGTCTTTTAGACTTTGATCAATGGTTTTAAATGTGTAGTCTAAAGCAGCTGTTGTTTTAGTGTTACTAAATTGACTGGTGGACAAAGCGGATTGTGCTGTTTGTTTAGATAATATACGACGCTTTCCTGTTAGTTTGTGTTTTAACCAATCCAAACGCCATCCAATAGCTAATAATACAGCAGAGGCTTCCTTTTTTGGAGGTGTAACACCTAAGTGTGCTGCAGTTTTGTATATAAAATCTTTAAACGTAAGTATTTCTGAGGTTAATATATAGCGTTCGTTTTTTATAGGACTATTTAATAATTGCACCATACAATTAACCACATCATTCACATCAATATATCCAGTGCTTCCTGTTGTGTAGTAAGACATGCCTTTATTAACCATAGTAATTAAAGAGCCACTTCCGTAATTCCAAATGCCAGGTCCAATTATAATTCCCGGATTTACAATTACAGCATCTAACCCTTCTTGCGTCCCACGCCATACTTCTAGTTCCGCGCCATATTTAGTGATAGCATAAACACTATTATCAAATTCTGGATTCCACTCTGTGTCTTCAGTAATTTGGTTAGTTGCAATAGGAGGCGTTCCAATAGCCGCAATTGAGCTCACGTAACAGAGTTTTTTTACCTTTTCAGCAATGCAAAAATTGACAATATTAGCAGTTCCTTCAATATTGGTTTTCTGTAATAAATCAAATTTGTTAGGTTCAAAAGAAACAAATGCAGCACAATGGTAAACATAGTCTATACCTACAAATGCCTCTGTTAAGGAAGGGATGTCATTTAAATCAGCTTCAACCCAATCAATTTTATTAAAAAGGACCTCTGGGTTTTTAGTATAATAACTAAAAATACGTTTAACCGTTTTAAATTTTTTCTCAGTTCTATAAATAGCACGTACAGATTGATTATCATTTAATAATTTAAATAATAAATGTGCGCCTACCAAACCAGTTCCTCCTGTAACTAAAATCATATCCCGAAGGTAATAAATATTAGATATTGTATGTAGTTTATAACACGATTTTTATCTTTGCCAATTCAAAACTAAAACCACACTAAAATGGCTAACGCATTTGTAGAAGAATTAAGATGGAGAGGGATGGTACACGATATCATGCCAGGAACCGAAGAGCAACTTGATAAAGAGATGACCTCTGCCTATATTGGTTTTGATCCAACTTCAGACTCGTTACACATTGGTAGTTTAGTGCCAATTATAATATTAGTACATTTAGAAAAAGCAGGACATAAACCTGTGGCTTTAATTGGTGGTGCAACAGGAATGATTGGTGACCCGTCAGGAAAAAGTGACGAGCGTAACTTATTAGACGAAGCAACTTTAAACCATAACGTAGCAGGAATTAAAAGCGTGTTATCACGATTTTTAGATTTTAACTCTACCGCTAAAAATGCTCCAGTTTTAGTTAATAATTATGACTGGATGAAAACCTTTTCATTTATAGACTTTGCACGTGACGTTGGTAAGCGTATTACAGTAAACTATATGATGGCTAAGGATAGCGTTAAAAAACGTTTGTCAGGAGAAGAAGGTAATGTAGGAATGAGTTTTACAGAGTTTACTTACCAATTAATCCAAGGATACGATTTTTACCATTTACACAAAACCATGAATTGCAAACTGCAAATGGGAGGAAGTGACCAATGGGGAAACATTACTACAGGTACAGAGTTAGTAAGACGTATGAATGTAGGTGACGAGAAAGCTAAGGCTTACGCTATGACTTGCCCGTTAATTACAAAAGCAGACGGTAGTAAATTTGGTAAGAGTGAAGGTGGTAATGTTTGGTTAGATGTCGATAAAACTAGTGTTTATAAATTTTACCAATTTTGGTTAAACAGTTCTGATGAAGATGCAGAAAAGTATATCAAAATCTTTACCTTTTTAGATAAAGAAACTGTTGAAGCGTTAATAGCAGAACATAAAGAAAATCCAGGATTTAGAGCGTTACAAAAACGATTAGCTGAAGAGGTAACGACGTTTGTACATTCTAAAGAGGCATTAGATAACGCTATAAAAGCATCAGGTATATTATTTAGTAAAGATTTTAAAAATGAAATTAGACAACTGGATGAGAGCTTGTTTTTAGACGTTTTTGAAGGTGTGCCACAAGCTGAGGTGTCAATGGATAAAATTGAAGCTGGTTTAGATATGATTGCGGCATTATCTGCTGAGACTGACTTTTTAGGAAGTAACGGAGAAGCGCGTCGTGCATTAAAAGAAAACTCAGTATCTGTAAATAAAGATAAAGTAACAGATGCGTATACAATTACGACTCAGGATTTAATTAACGATAAGTATATTGTGATTAATAGAGGTAAGAAAAGCACCTTTATAATTAAAGCAATTTAATTATAATTGGTCACAAAAAAAGCCTGCTTAAATTTAAGCAGGCTTTTTTTTTATAAAATCAGTTAATCAACTAAAACTAATTTTTCTTTTTCATAAGTCTTTAGTCGTGGTTTTTTAATGGCCTTACAAAACCATTAAATTACAACCTCTAATATCGCTATTGTCAAAACGACCAATAATCTCAAAGTCTCTATTGGCGTAAGTTTTTCCTAAATCTTGAGTAGCAATAAAACTACAAGAATTAATGTTTGCTAAATCAATAACATTAATACCACCTGTTTTTGGGCTATCAAAAACGGTTAAAGCATCTTCTGTATCTCTAGTTAATAGTTTCATCCAAGGCGGACAGTTAAAAATACCATGTCCTTTGGAGTAAGCTTGACTTAATAACTCGGTCATACCATATTCGCTATGGATAGCATCCACACCAAAACCTTGTTTTAAAATAGTATGTAATTCTTGTCGTATTAATTCTTTGCGTCGTCCTTTCATCCCGCCAGTTTCCATTATAATAGTGTTGTTAAGACTAAAAGGATGGGCTTCAATTAAATCCAAAAGCGCAAAAGATACGCCTATTAGTAACACTTTTTCTCCAGCTGTATCTAGTGCTATTAAAGTGTCTTTTAATTCCTCTAAATTGTTAAGATAAAACCCGCTTTTTGGTTTGTTAGAATCTTTAATTAGATGGTCTACCATATACACTAAGGATGAGCCTTCGCGTTCTAAATAATTAGGCAATAGTGCTAAAATGGTGTAATCTTCAATGTTGCCATAAAAGTGATCAAACCCTTTTTTAAAACTGGCCTCATACACACTTAAATCAGTGACGTGATGCTTACTTGTAACTTGTCCTGTGGTACCACTACTAGTAAACGTTGTTTTAATAGGGGCTTTAGAACTTAAAACGGCGTGTGATTTAAAAAACTGAATGGGTAAATAAGGAATCTGATGTAATTCTGAAACATCACTGGGGTTAACATACAGTAAATCGCAAAACGAGCGATAAATGTTATTGTTTTCAAACTGAAAACGGAACACCTCTAAAGCTGCAGCTTTAAATTGGGCGTCTGAAGTAATGTTAAATATGTCGTTTGTAAGGGTCATGTTATTATAAAACACAAAAGTATTGAAAATAAAAAAAGCGTTGCTATTAGCAACGCTTTAAAAATGTTAAGGTTTAATAATTATTGCACCACTAATTTTTTAGTTGTCGTAGTTCCGTTTTGTGTTAGTTGTAAAATATAGACACCTGCATTTAAGTCAGACACATCTAATCGGTTAGTTTTTAAAACCGTATTTAAAACTTGTTTTCCTAAAACATCAAAAGCAACAACCGTTGTAGGTTGGCTTGATGTAGTTTTGATAGTTACAAAACCTTGCGTTGTAGGATTCGGAAATATCGCAAATTCTGTAGCTTCAAATCTATCTGTAGATAGTGCTTGTCCAGATGCAGACCAAGTCACATCATCCACAATAACTTGCTTGCTAGTAATGTTTTTAATTTCAATAACAACATCTCCTGTAACGTCAATACCAGTTGCAGTAAAAACATGCTCAGTAAAGTCGTCAAAAGGTGTTGAGGTTCCGTAAGACGTTCCGTTTACAAATAATTCCACTTGTCTGTCACCACCACCAGTGAAACCTTTGTAAAGTTTAAAGGTAACAGCGCCAACACCATTAGCTCCTGATTGAGCAGAAATTGCACTGTTGTCAGAAATACGTCTTAACATAATCCCTTTACCGTCAATTCCAGAATTGTTGTTATCTCCGTTCTCATCTCTACATTGGATGTAGTTCCAAGTTACGGCGTCGTCACCCACAAAAGATCCGTCTACATAAGACGTTCCTGAGAGACCAAGATTTGTAAAAGTCTCCATTCCCTGTGCCAAAACACTGTTAGCGGACATCATAATTGTTAAAGTAAAAAGTAAAGTGTAAAGTTTTTTCATAGTTGTAATTTAAAAAGTTAGGTACTAAAGATAAGGAGAATTTTGTAGTAATTATCGTTCTTTTGTTTTTTAGACTGTAGTTTTACATTTTAATAACACAGTTATTAAAGCTTTGAAAGTCAGAAGGGTAGTTGGTGCTTGATTTTGAGTAAATTATAATTACTTAAAAATAATAGCTATGTTATGTTAATGTTATTAATCATTTTAAAACTAAAAGTTTTAGTAATAACTTTATCTTTACCGTAACATAACTATAAATTAAATTCAAGTTTCCAGTCTATGAACAAAAAAGACATTAAAATTCTTTTAGTCGATGATGAGCCAGATATTTTAGAAATTATTGGTTATAATTTAACCAATGAAGGCTATCAAGTATCAACTGCTAAAAACGGTTTAGAGGCTATAAAAAAAGCCAAAAAAGAAAAGCCACAACTTATTATTTTAGATGTTATGATGCCTGAAATGGACGGTATTGAAGCTTGTGAGGCTATCCGTAAACTGCCAGAGCTTAGTAGTACACTAATTACTTTTTTAACTGCTAGAGGAGAGGATTACTCTCAAGTAGCAGGATTTGATGCTGGCGCGGATGATTATATTACAAAACCAATCAAGCCAAAAGTATTAGTTAGTAAAGTAAAGGCACTATTAAGACGTTTAAAATCTGAAGAGCCTGCGGGGTCTTTAATGACTATAGGTAACTTAGTTATTAATAGAGAAGAGTACAAAATTGTTTTAGACGGAACCGAAATTGTGTTACCAAGAAAAGAGTTTGAACTATTATCTTTATTAGCATCAAAACCAGGTAAAGTCTTTAAAAGAGAAGATATTTTAGATCGTGTTTGGGGTAACGAGGTTGTTGTTGGTGGACGTACCATTGATGTGCATATCCGTAAGCTACGCGAAAAAATTGGAGACCAAAGTTTTAAGACAGTCAAAGGTGTTGGCTATAAATTTGTAGAGTAATTTTGAAATTAAAAAAGACGTATAAATTTGCATTAAAAACATCGTTTTTAATCACTGTTTTTTTAACACTACTCATGAGTGTCTTTTTGTATGTGTTGTATGCACTAAACGTTGGGCAGATCTTATTGTTTGCATTTGCCACATTTAGCGTCTCGTTTGTAATTACCCAATTTAGAGTTGAGAAGTTTATCTACAAACGGATCAATAAAATATATAAAGACCTAACATTGTTAGAGTCTGTCAGTTTTAGAAAAAATAGTATCACGACAGACATGGCAACGTTGACGCAGCAAATAGATCAATTTGCTAAAAACAAAAAAATAGAAATCGAAACCCTAACAGTCCGTGAAGAGTACCGTAAAGAATTTATGGGTAATGTCTCGCACGAGCTTAAAACGCCGCTATTTACCGTGCAAGGCTATCTAGAAACCTTGTTGGATGGTGCAATCAATGATCCTAATGTTTCTGGAAAATATTTAGAGCGTGCCAATAAAGGAGTAGAGCGTCTAATTTATATAGTCAAAGATTTAGACATGATAACTAAATTAGAAGTTGGAGACTTAAGTTTAGATGTTGCCCCTTTTGATATTATACAATTAGTGCAAAGTGTTTTTGAGCTGTTAGAAATGAAAGCTGCTAAAAAGAAAATCACACTAACGTTTGACATGCATTACAAGCATCCAATAATGGTAGTTGGTGATGCGGAGCGTATACAGCAAGTGCTTACTAATCTAATTGTTAACTCAATTAAGTACGGGCGCGAAAAAGGAACTACGGAAGTAAGCATAGAAAAGCTTATTAAAAACAAGGTTATTGTAAGAGTTACGGATAATGGAGAAGGGATAGAGAAAAAAAATATCCCAAGATTGTTCGAGCGTTTTTACAGAGTCGATAAAAGTGGATCACGTAAAGAAGGTGGTTCAGGATTAGGACTTGCAATAGTCAAACATATTGTAGAGGCACACGAAGAAAAAATATACGTAGAAAGCGAAATTAATATCGGTAGTGAGTTCTCTTTTACGCTTGAAAAAGCGAAAACAAGTGTGTAAAATCAATCGTATTTTCAAAACTCTTAAAGCCACTATAATTAGTCACACGGTCTAGTTGGTCTAACGTAAAATCCGATTGACTGCAGCTAGCAATAGTCCCGTTTTTGTCTAAATAATTAGCTAGATATTCCTGTTCAAACTGTCCTGGAGTTGGTATAAAAAAGGCTTGTTTACCAAGTTTAGCCAAGTCCATAATTGTTGTATACCCGGATCTAGAAATAATAAGCTGACTTCTGTTAATTGCATTTTGCAATTCTTCAGTCTGCATAAAATTATAAATAGTAAAAGGCGTTTCGTGCATCACGGTCTGTTCTGCTTCAATTTTACCGCGTACAAAAACAACTTTTCCTTTATAATTAATCAAATCAGATAACAGTTGTTCTTCTAAAAGGGTACGTTGTGGCTCAGGACCAGACAACAAAACCATCAAGTCATATTTCGGCTTTAAAGCCTCTTTTTCTAATCTGCTTAGCGGTCCAATATAATGTAGTTGTAATCCCTTAGGTTTAAAATCATGACCAAGTTTTCCGCTTAAATTAGGTGTGTTTTCAAAGTCAGGAATCCAGCAAGCGTCAAATTTATTTAAATAACGGTCATGAAAAAAAGTGCTTAATGCGGTCGTACTGCCACTCATTACATTTAATTGGTGCGTGATAAAAACGGAAGGCACACGTTTAGAATTCACACCCATCCTATTGTCAGAAATAATCCCTTGGATATCATAATCCAAAATAATTTGATCCACTAACGCATGTTCTTTCCTAATCGCTTTTCTAATTTTCGGTAATTGTAACAGCATGTGCCATTTAAACCACTGTTTAGACTTAGAATATTTAACGTTATATGCAGGCAGCGTTATAAAGGTAAGTTGCTCAAATTCTTTAGACAATAATTGCAACGCTTGACCATCACTAGCAATAACGGGCTCAAAACCATTTGCAATCAAAGCATGTATTATCGGTATGCAACGCGTCGCATGACCAATTCCCCAATTTAAAGGTGCAATAAGAATTCGTTTTTTCATTATAGTAATTTGGGCGTTACCTAAAAAGGTCAGGCTGTCCGTTATATCTTTTTTTGCCATTTATGGCAGCAAAAAAAGGATGTCACTTCCATCCTTAACGCATAAAATATCAAAATCAAAGGTAATCATAAACCTACTTAACTATATTTCCTTAATTTTACGCCAGAAATAACAAATAGTTAAGAAGTGGGTAGCAAGAACAAGCAAAAAAGATTTAGAGAGAACGAAACCTTTGATAATGTGTTTCAACCATCTAGAAGCCAATTAGTAGACGAGGTTTACCAGCATAAAGGAAACTGGAATAAAAACGTGTTTAAAAACAACAATCCTTTAGTCCTAGAATTAGGATGTGGTAAGGGAGAGTATAGTGTTGCTTTAGGTAAAAAATACCCAAACAAAAACTTTATTGGTATTGACATTAAAGGGGCGCGTTTTTGGAGAGGAGCCAAAACAGCAACAGAAGATAAGATGCCAAACGTTGCCTTTATCCGTACTCAAATAGAGTTGGTAGAATCTGTTTTTGCAGAAAACGAAGTTGACGAAATCTGGATTACGTTTCCAGACCCACAAATAAAATATAAGCGCACAAAGCATAGAATGACCAATTCTGCATTTTTAAAACGTTACAAAAACATTTTAAAACCAGATGGTATCATGAATCTAAAAACGGACTCAGAGTTTATGCATGGGTATACCCTTGGATTATTACATGGAGAAGGCCACGAGGTGCTACATGCTAATAACGATGTGTACAGACAAGAAGGAAGTCCGGAAGAAGTAACGGACATTCAAACACATTATGAGAGTATCTATTTAGAGCAAAACAAACCAATTACGTATATTCGGTTTAAAATTAACTAACTATTGAATTTAACAATTACCTTTTTTATTAGCTTATGTATTGCATTAGTCGGCGTTATTCCGCCTGGTCTGCTAAACATGACCGCTGCAAAAATTAGTATAAAAGAAGGGTATAGTCGTGGATTAGTATTTTCGTTAGGCGTTTGCGTTATTGTAATCGTACAAACCTTAATTGCTGTTATTTTTGCGCGTTATTTAAGTAGAAACCCAGAAACAGTGCAAATGTTACAAAAAGTAGCATTTGTATTATTTGTAATTATCACCGTTTATTTTTTCCTATTAGCAAAAAAAGAAGCCAAACCACATAAAGAAGACGAGCGTAAAAGTAAACGTAGTCAGTTTTTTTACGGTATGTTTCTGTCTGCTTTAAACGTGTTTCCTATTCCGTATCAAGCATATATGAGTGTTACATTGGCCAGTTTAGGACTAATCACACTAGATAACTATAATATTACCTCTTATGTGGCAGGAGCAGCAATAGGGACATTTGTAATGTTATATTGCTATGTGTTTTTCTTGAAAAAAATCAAGAACGAAAAACTAAAGTCGCAAAAAAACATGAATTATATTATTGGTTCCATAACAGGTATTATAGCTGTTGTGACGCTAGTAAATATCATAAAAGACTACTAGTAATATGAAACCAGAAACACTTAATTTTTTCGAAAGAGTGTATGAGGTAGCACGTCAAATCCCCCATGGTCGTGTCACAAGTTATGGTGCTATTGCTAATTATTTAGGCGCTAATCGTGGTGCTAGAATGGTAGGGTATGCCATGAATGGTTCACACAGTAAAGATGTTCCCGCACATCGCGTAGTAAATCGTAAAGGCTTGCTAACCGGAAAACATCATTTTGATGGAACCAATCTAATGCAACAATTATTAGAGAGCGAAGGCATTGAGGTTATCGATAACCAAATACAAAACTTAGAGACTCACTTTTGGAATCCTTCAGAGTTACTTTCGGAATAATTGTTGATAATTAGTTCTCATGAAAAATTATCCCCTAACATTACTTGTTTTATTTATTGTGCTTTCAGCATGTAACGATAAGGAACGATCAAATTACCCAGTTGTACTTACAGCTGCTTATGATACTATTATTCAGTTAAACTCAAAGCAGATGTTAAAGTCTAGTTCCGTTGTTTACGGACTAAATATAAAAGACACTTTGGATTTGTCTAAGACTTCAATTTATAATCCCGAAAATTATAGTGGTAATTGGAAAGATTTAAAAAGTGATAGTATAACCGTATATGTAGATGCTAGTGCTTCAGATTTTCATACGTCGGATATTCTTTTTTCTGAGTTTACGCCTCCGCCACCTCCAAAAATTACGGATTCAACCTATAATTCCGTCTCTGAAAGTTATGACTATGTTTATGCGGATTTTTCCTATGCAGATTTTAGAACCAAGACTAAAGCGTTAAAAGCTATAAGAGAGCGTAAGCATTTTGCAACCTATCTTGTTTTTGTCCAAAATAATAGTAAGGCTAACACTGTGGTTTCAGGCTCTATTCTTAACGGAGGATTGTATACATTATTAGAGGCAAAAGATAAAAATGGAGATTGGAAACCTATTGAATATAATTATGTTCCGGGGTTTATTTGTGGAAGCGGATTTGAAAACTATTTGTTAAAACCAAATCATAGTATTGTGTCTACGGTAAAAAGATATGCTGGAGATTATAATACTAAAATAAGGGTTAAGTTAATGTCTTCAGACCGTGTGTATTATTCTAATACCTTTGATGGGCAGATCAATTATTCTCAATTTGATAAAGTAGAACAGGTAGTTGCAATGGAAGCCCGACTTTCAGAGACTATAAATGGACAACCAAATGGTAAAAGAAAACTAATCTTTCTAGATTTTGATTAAATAGCTGTATTGCCGGCTTTTTTGATAGTAATTGTAATTTTTTTGTTTGTATAAAAATAGAGTCATTTTCTTTATTAAAATCCCAAACCACCATCATAAATTGTAACTATCACACCATAAAAAACAACAAACCTAGCGCTTCATTCTTCAAGCTTTATGTAGTATCTTTGCACTTTAGAATCATTCTGAATTAGTTATTTATTATCAAGAGTTGGTTTTGAGAATGCGACAACAGTCCAAGTTCTCCTTTCTAATCTCTTTTTTTCTAGCAAAAAAATGAAATTAAACAAGCAAGACATACTTAAAGCCTTAGAAACCATAACCGTTCCTGGAGAAGGACAAAACATGGTAGAAAGCGGAGCAATAACAAACGTTGTCACTTTTGCAGACGAGGTTATTGTAGACATTACAATAAAAAACCCAGCACTTCAAGCACGTAAAAAGACGGAAGTAGAAATTCTACAAGCCATCCATAAAAACGTGTACGAAAAAGCTAAGATTAAAATTAACGTTACGGTAGATGCACCAGAAAAGTCAGCACCTAATGTAATCAAGGGAAAACACATTCCGGGTATCAAAAATATTGTAGCTGTAGCCTCAGGAAAAGGAGGGGTAGGTAAATCTACAGTAACAGCAAACCTTGCGGTAACATTAGCAAAAATGGGCTTTAAAGTTGGTGTTTTAGATGCTGATATTTACGGACCATCAATGCCAATTATGTTTGATGTGGCGTCAGAGCGTCCATTATCAACAACAGTAGACGGTAAATCAAAAATGAAACCTGTAGAAAACTACGGGGTTAAAATATTATCTATCGGGTTTTTTACAAAACCAGATCAAGCAGTCGTTTGGAGAGGGCCAATGGCAGCCAAAGCATTAAATCAAATGATTTTTGATGCTGCTTGGGGCGAGTTAGATTTTCTATTATTGGACTTGCCTCCAGGAACCGGAGACATCCATTTAAGTATCATGCAATCACTACCAATCACCGGAGCAGTAATTGTAAGTACACCACAAACAGTAGCTTTGGCAGATGCTAAAAAAGGAGTTGCAATGTTCCAACAAGAAAGTATTAACGTACCGGTTTTAGGAATTATAGAAAACATGGCTTACTTTACACCAGCAGAATTACCAGATAACAAATATTATATCTTTGGTAAAGAAGGTGCAAAACACTTAGCAGAAGACTTACAAGTACCATTGTTAGGAGAGCTACCTTTAGTACAAAGTATTCGTGAGGCAGGAGATGTTGGTCGTCCAGCAGCAATGCAAACCGGAACACCATTAGAAAAAGCGTTTGAAAAAATTACGCAAAATGTAGTGCAGCAAGTTGTGGACAGAAACGATAATTTACCAGCTACCGAAGCTATCAAAATAACCACTATGGCAGGATGTTCTGCAGTTAATAAAAAATAAATGACAACAGAAGAGCTAAGACTAAACGTAGAAAAAGCACTAGAAGAAATTCGTCCTTTTTTACAAAACGATGGCGGTGATATCACCCTATTGTCAATAGAAAATAACGAAGTAAAAGTGCAGTTAGAAGGCGCGTGTACCTCATGTAGTGTCAACCAAATGACGTTAAAGTCAGGCGTAGAAATGACCATCAAAAAGTACGCACCACAGATAGAGCGTGTCATTAACGTAGGGTAAAAAATAGTTTGGACGTTACCACAAGGATCGGCTGCTTACTAATCGCACTCTGCGAGGTGCTCAAGTAGTAAACTTGTACTCAACGTAGTCGAAGTATTCCACCCCTAACGCAGGAGTAAAAGCTAACAAAAGTCATAAAATTAGACAAACGCTTAGTTTACCTTTGTTAGCGCAAAGCAGTAAGCCATGTTTAAAAAGTCAATAGCCAAAAGCTAAAGACCATTAAGAAAAAGTTACAGAATGATTAAAACAGACATACTAATAATAGGCGCAGGACCAACGGGTCTTTTCGCAGTGTTTGAAGCAGGATTATTAAAACTTAAATGTCATTTAATAGATGCATTACCACAACCAGGTGGGCAATGTTCAGAGATTTATCCAAAGAAACCTATTTATGATATTCCTGCCTATCCAGAAATTCTTGCTGGCGATTTAACGCATAAGTTAATGGAGCAATGCAAGCAATTTGAACCAGGATTTACACAGGGAGAGCGTGCAGAAACCATAGAAAAACAAGAGGACGGCTCATTTATAGTAACCACTAATAAAGGCACACAACACCAAGCACCAGTAGTAGCAATTGCAGGAGGTTTAGGTAGTTTTGAACCTCGTAAACCAGCAATTGATAATCTAGCAAGTTTTGAAGATCATGGTGTCGAGTATATTATAAAAGAACCTGAGTTTTACAGAGATAAAAAAGTGGTTATTGCAGGTGGAGGAGATTCTGCTTTAGATTGGAGTATTTATCTAAGCGATATCGCATCAGAAGTAACGTTAATACACAGACGTAGCGAGTTTAGAGGGCATTTAGATTCTGTAGAAAAAGTACAAGAACTTAAAAACGCTGGTAAAATTAATCTAATCACACCCGCTGAGGTTGTTGGAGTAGAAGGTAACGGAAAAGTAGAAGCTATTGTTGTAAAGCAAGGTGACGAGACGTTTACAAAACCATGTGATCATTTTGTGCCTCTATTTGGTTTATCGCCAAAATTAGGGCCAATTGCAAACTGGGGATTAGAGATAGAAAAAAATGCCATTAAAGTTAATAATGCTTTAGACTATCAAACTAATATACCTGGGATTTATGCTATTGGAGATGTAAACACTTATCCAGGAAAATTAAAATTAATCCTTTGTGGCTTCCATGAGGCGACATTAATGTGTCAATCAGCCTATCAAATCATTAATCCAGGAAAACGTTACGTATTAAAGTATACAACAGTAAGTGGTGTGGATGGATTTGACGGAACACGTAAAGAAGCACCAAAAGCAGTTGTAAAAGCAATTGATTAAAGTAATGCTAAGATTTTTAAAATCTAAAATATAAAGACTTGGACCTCATAGATTTTAAAATCAGTGAGGTCTTTTTTTATATCAAAAAAGGCATTAAATTTGATATGCAGTAGGTAATATAGTGTAGCAACATCAAATGTCATCCTGAGCGCAGTCGAAGGGTAGTTAGCAATAAAAGACGATAGCAACATCAAGTGTCACCCTGAGCGCAGTCGAAGGGTCGTTAGTAGTAAAACATAACAACAAAGTAACATCAAACACAATAACACCCACTACGTCATCCTGAACTAGTTTCAGGATCACACAAGCAAAGTAAAAAAAGCAAAGTCACCCACAAAGTGAACAATAAAACACAATAGCAACAACAAATGTCATCCTGAACTAGTTTCAGGATCACACAAGTAAAAAAAAAGTTGAGTAACATTACCCCAAAAAGGTAGTACAACCAAACAACAAACTAAATAAAAGTAAAGCAAACCCAGTCTGCGTAAATAGCAAAAAAATGGAACAAGATATAAATATCAAAATAACAGACAGAGACGGTGTAACACACCAAATAGTAGCACCAACAGATATGGCTATGAATTTAATGGAAGTCGTACGTAGTTACGAGCTTGCTCCAGAAGGGACTATCGGCATCTGTGGTGGTATGGCTATGTGTGCCTCTTGCCAATGTTATGTGTTAAGTGATACGCCATTACCAGAAATGCAAGACGATGAAGAAGCTATGCTTAGCGAAGCATTTGATGTAAAAGACAATTCAAGATTAGGATGTCAAATCCAAATGACACCAGAAATGGAAGGTTTGGAAGTAGAATTGGCGCCAGAATCATAATTGAAATGTCATTGCGAACACAGTGAAGCAATCTGTTTGTAATGCAAAGCAACCCGTCATTGCGAATACAGTGAAGCAATCTGTTTTCTGGCAAATTTTGAATACTATAAAAAACTGCTTCGCGTTTAAGGTAAACCCTCCGCTTTTGGTTACACCAAAACCACCTCCCTTTAACTAAAGTGAGGAATTTTTGCGAGATGGGGTATCGTTTTATTTAAGAGTATTTAGTGTTATAGTTCTGATGTGATTCAAAGTAACCCGTCATTGCGAACGCAGTGAAGCAATCTGTTTATTGTTAGTTATAATCTAGAAGATTACCAAGCCCTTAGTTCTAGTAATGCGAGTTGTTTTTTACTAACCCTTATAATCCACCAAACGTCTCGGACCTTCCAAAAGCACACGTACAATTTGCAATGTTCCGTCTTCTTTGGTTGCGATTTGCCATTTGATTAAAGAGATAGCGCCATTTTCAATTTCAATACCAGTAATACTTCTTGGGTGGACACAGCTACCATCATTAAAAAAGGCAACATCACCAGGTTCAGGAAAACGGGGTCTGTGGGTATGACCAACAATAGTAATTAGGTTATTATTGGCAGTAATCCAGTTTTTGGTACGACGTTCTACTTTAATAAGTTCGGTGTAATTTTTAGCAGGACTTGTCGGATCGGCAATACCCATAACATTTAAGGGTTTCCAAAGGACACGCACCATAAATCGGCTCCATTTCCAAAAGGTATAATTCCACCAATCGGCTTGATGCCCATGCGTTAAAAACACCTCTTGATTGGTGTCTTTGTGTTTTAAAACAATCGCTTCGTTATAAGTCAAGTCTTTAAACAGCTCGACATCCTTGCCTACTTTAGGGTCAAAAAAGGTAGATAGATTTTTCTTGACATACTCTGGGTTTCGGTACACCATATCATGATTACCCCAAATCATATGCAGACGCTTTTTTTTATGAAACTGTTTCATAAGCATATACACGTTTTTATGGGCATTTAATATGGCATTAAATGAGATATTTTCCCAAAGCTCATCACCATCACCTAGTTCGGCATAATCAAAATCCTTAACATAGTAATGTTTTAAGGCGTGGTAATAGATGTTTCTATTATTAGAAAAATCGTCCGCAAAACTATTATCACCCCGATGGCAATCGCTAAATAATATAAACTTAGACGTATCGTCAAACGCAATCACTTTAGCTTGTTTGTAAGCGCGATCTAATTTCTTTTTTCCTGAAAACATATAAGTAAAAATAATATAAAAAAAATGCACATCAAATAGATGTGCATTTTAATAATATCTAATTATAAAAACTATTTAAAAGCATTTAATCCTGTAACATCTAATCCTGTAATTAGTAAGTGGATATCATGTGTCCCTTCGTAAGTAACAACACTTTCAAGATTCATCATGTGTCTCATAATACTGTATTCGCCACTAATTCCCATTCCACCTAGCATTTGTCTAGCATCTCTGGCAATAGTTAATGCCATATCTACATTATTACGTTTCGCCATAGAAATTTGCGCTGAGGTTGCTGTACCGTTTTCACGCATAACACCAAGTCTCCAAGCTAATAATTGTGCTTTAGTAATTTCGGTAATCATTTCAGCTAGTTTCTTTTGTTGTAATTGAAACTGTCCAATTGGCTTACCAAATTGCATACGTTCTTTACTATATCTTAAAGCAGTATCGTAGCAATCCATTGCAGCGCCTATTGCACCCCAAGCAATACCAAAACGTGCCGAATCTAAGCAGCCTAATGGTGCGCCTAATCCAGATTTGTTAGGTAATAAGTTTTCTTTAGGTACTTTAACATTATCAAAAATAAGCTCGCCTGTAGCAGATGCACGAAGCGACCATTTGTTATGTGTTTCTGGTGTTGTAAACCCTTCCATGCCACGCTCTACAATTAAACCGTGAATACGACCTTCTTCATTTTTTGCCCAAACGACAGCAATATTACAAAATGGCGAATTCGAGATCCACATTTTTGCACCATTTAAAAGATAATGATCACCCATATCTTTAAAGTTTGTTGTCATTCCGCTTGGATTACTTCCATGGTCAGGCTCAGTCAAACCAAAACTACCAATCCATTCTCCACTAGCTAATTTTGGTAAATATTTTTGACGTTGTGCCTCGTTACCATATTTCCAGATAGGATACATTACTAAAGACGATTGCACAGAAGCTGTACTACGGACACCAGAATCGCCACGCTCTATTTCTTGCATGATTAAACCGTAACCAATTTGGTCTAAACCAGCACCACCATATTCTACAGGAATATAAGGTCCAAAAGCACCAATATCTGCTAATCCTTTTACAATTTGTTTCGGGAATTCTGCTTTTTGAGCATATTCTTCTATAATTGGAGAGACGTCACGCTTAACCCATTCACGAGCAGCATCACGTACTAATTTATGTTCTTCAGTTAAAAGTTCGTCAAGATTATAGTAATCTGGAGCTTCAAATAAATCTGGTTTCATTTTAGTCTGTGTTAGAAATAAACTGTTAATGTAGCTTATTGTTCCTAACAAAAATAACGAAATCGTTTGCAGAACGCAATATTATATTAAAAATTAAGGCATTTTTTTACGAATCCTTTTATTTACCTGCAAATAATAACATATTTAGCATTTTAGAACAAAATCCAATAACTCCAAATCACAACAAAACTATAACCCGTAGCACAACCAATGTCACCCTGAGCGCAGTCGAAGGGTCTCAAAGAAACCACCAAACCCAATTACATTTTAAGATAAAAATCCTGAGTCAAATTTATATAATCTTGAGTGTATTGATGTCTTTCAATTTCGATAACTAAAGTCTCTGTTTTTATGTCGCTTTCGCGGAAAGAAAACGCTAGCAAACTCCTTTTGATTTCCGAAGTATCGGACCCTTTAACGCGCAAGATGTTATTAGGGAATAAGTTAACGCCAGAAGCTAATGTTATAAAGTTAGCTTCTTCCTTAAACGGAATGATTACCGTAAAAACCCCATCTTTTGATAATAATTGTGATACGCTTTCTAGTAAATGATCAAAGGGAAGGGCGTCTGTAAAACGAGCTAAATCACGTTGGGTGTTGTCTGTTTTATAATCCTCAGAATAAAATGGCGGATTAGAGATAATAAGATCGTATTTGTCTTCAATTTCTTCGGCAAACTCAGCTAAATCTGCATGGTAACAAAACAAACGATCTGCCCACGGTGAGGTTTCAAAATTATCTACACATTGCTCATAAGCTTGTTCGTCAATTTCTAAAGCATCTATCACTTGTGCGTGACTACGTTGTGCTAACATTAAAGATAATACACCGGTTCCGGCACCAATATCTAATACAGAAAATGGATTAGTATCTAATGGTGTCCAAGCGCCAAGCAATACGCTATCGGTACCAATTTTCATGGCACATTGGTCTTGTTGGACGTTAAATTGTTTAAATTGAAAAGGCTTACTCATATTGTGTTATCCTGAATGTGTTGTAGTATCTTATTCTTTCGGGTTGCGATACTGAAATAAATTCAGCATGACGTGGGTTATTTTGTAAGTTGTAGGTTAATTATTGCTTCAAAACACCAATGAATATAGTTTACTACCACTACGTCATCCTGAACTAGTTTCAGGATCTCATTATTTTTTGATGTGATACTGAACTAAATTCAGCATGACGTGGGTTATTGTTTTAGTCTTAGGTCAATTATTGCTTCAAAAGCACCAATAAATATAGTTTACTACCACTACGTCACCCTGAACTAAATTCAGCATGACGTGGGTTATTGTTTTAGTCGTAGGTCAATTATTGCTTCAAAAGCATCAATAAATATAGTTTTACTACCACTACGTCACCCTGAACTAGTTTCAGGGTCTCATTATTTTTGGGTGCGATACTGAAATAAATTGAGCATAAAAGAAGTTACTCTTCTAAATATAAGTCAATTAATCCTTCAGGCGTATCAACAAAAATAGTTTTGTTTGGCTTATCTACTTTAGAAATAAACTGATCGTTCATTGGGATTAAAATCTGAATACCATCACGATCAATTTCAAATAAAGATTGAGAAGTCATATCATTAACTCCAGTAATGATACCAACATGACCAAAGGTTTTGTCTTCGATTTTAAATCCAATAATTTCATGGAAGTAAAACTTATCATCTGCAAGTTTTGGTAATACTGTTAGTGGTAAATACGTCGCGCTTTTTATTAACGCATCAGCATCACCTTCTGTATCGACGTCCTCAAACTTAACACGTAGTAATTCTGATTTGTGTAATTGAGAACTCTCAATAAAAAATGGGACTAGTGTACCTCTTAGATCTACAAGAATAGAATCTAAGTTTTCGTATAAGTCGGGCTCGTCGGTATCTAGCTTAATAAGTAGCTCGCCTTTAAAGCTATATTTTTTAACAATTTTACCTAAAAAGAAACAGTCTTTAATATCCATAAGAAAAGTTTTTTGCATAAAAAACTCCGATAAAAATTATCGGAGTTTAAAAGTATAAAAAATAATTTTTATTCTTCTTCTTCGTTAGAAGCTTTTGCTTCTTCAGCAGGAGCCTCTTCTACAACTGGAGCGTTAGCTGCAATTCTAGCTTCATTAGCTGCTTTTTCTGCTTCAAAAGCTTTAGTTTTAGCTTCAGCTTCCGCTTTAGATAAACCATCTTTTTTAGCATCTACTTTAGTTGCTTTTTCTTCAAGCCAAGCAGTAAACTTTGCTTCAGCTTGCTCTTCTGTTAAAGCGCCTTTTCTTACTCCTCCTGCTAAATGGTTTTTAAGCATTGCTCCTTTGTAAGACAAAATAGCTTTTGCTGTATCAGTTGGTTGTGCACCATTCTGTAACCATTGTACTGCTCCATCAACATCTAATTCGATAGTTGCAGGGTTTGTGTTTGGATTGTAAGCACCTAATTTTTCTAGGTATTTACCATCTCTTTTCGCTCTAGCATCAGCTGCTACGATCCAGTAATAAGGTTTTCCTTTTTTACCGTGTCTTTGTAATCTAATTTTTACTGGCATATGTAATTAATTTGTGAGGTTCGCGACCTCTATTATTAATAAGTCTGCAAAGATAGTATAATTTTTTAATTTTCAAGTTTTTAAAGGAAATCTACGTTATAAAATAAATTATTATATTTTTGATGTTGTAAATAACTAACTAACGAATGAAAAAAATAATATACCTACTGGTCTTTGTATTGGGTTTATCCTCCTGTACAGATGATTTGGTGTTTAATACGCCTGCCTTTATCGGTTATAACAATTCAGAATTGTGGGAAGCCAATAGTTTTAGAGCAAATGTGGATACTTCAGGGAATTTAATAATTACCGGAATTAGAAACGAAAGTATTATTAATCTGAAAATAGATAATACTATTGAAGGGACCTATGAACTTGGTAATACGGTGTCTTCTGCAGTATATCAAGATGATTTTGGTGTGGTGTATACAACTAATAATATTCCAAATCCAGAGGTGCAGATTTATCCATCAGAGGGTACTATTGTATTAACAGAGTTTAATTTAATTGAAAGAACAGTTTCTGGAACATTCACTTTTAATGGGTTTGATAGTACAGGATTTGCGTCAGAAAATTTTAATAGAGGGTATTTTTATAATGTCCCAATTTTAAATATTGCAGTAGTTGATAATACTGGTGCGGATGTAGCTTGTGCTAATGCAACAGCAGTAGCGTTAACAACTGAGACTAATTTAAATAATGTAGATCCAGCTGGGGTACAGTATACAGATTTTTGTAATGCTTATAAAACAGCACTTCAAGTTAAAAAAGCAGCTTGTGGAGATGACGATGGTGCAATACAAGCATTAATTAACGGATTAGGAGATTGTAGTAATTAAGTACCACTAAAATAGATATAAAAAAGCCAACACATTTGTGTTGGCTTTTTTTTGTTAAATACTCTTAAGGCTATCATAAACCCTGTTAAAACCCTTGGCAGCAGCTGTTGTTTGTTGTATCTTGAATAGGAAGATGAGAAACAATACACATCTATAAAGAAGGTTATTGGAATTTAAAATGATAGAGATAAAATGAATTACAGAGAAAAAATTTCAAAAAAATTAAACGAATTATTAGTTAAAAATTATGATGCTGAAAAAGGGTATCTTAATGCAATTGATAATGTAGAAAGTAGCGAGTTAAAATTATTTTTTAAAAGACGCGCGTCAGAACGTAGCCAGTTTGCTAAAGAATTAAGAACAGAAATCTTGCAGTATGGACAAATCCCAGAAGATTCGGGAAGTTTTAAAGGTGCTATGCACAGAAATTGGATGAGTTTAAAAGCCGTATTTTCTTCAAATAACGAAGAGGCTATTATAGAAGAAGCCATCAAAGGGGAAGAGGCTAGCTTGGAAGAATATGATACGTTATTGAAAGAAAATAATCTGCCACCAACTATTGATAACTTAATTGCAAAACACAGACATGCTATTCAAGCCGCCATCAATACAGAAAAAGTACATGAAGAGTTAGTATCCTAAAACCGTGTTTTAGAGACTATAAAAAGCCAGTGTTAACGCGCTGGTTTTTTTTGTTTACAACTGTTTGTGATTTCACTTTAAATAAAAATTAATTCTACGTACTTTTATAGGCTCGTATTTTTGAGCAAAAACTTCTAAGAACTCGCACATGTATTTAATATTTGATACCGAAACCACCGGATTACCTAAACGTTGGGATGCACCAATTACTGATACAGATAATTGGCCTAGATGTATCCAAATTGCTTGGCAATTGCATGACGAGATGGGTAATTGTGTGGAGCATGAGGACTATCTAGTGCAACCTGATGGATTTAATATTCCGTATGATGCGGAAAAGATTCATGGTATTTCTACAGAATTAGCACAACAACAAGGAATCCCTTTATCAGACGTATTAGAAAAGTTTAATATCGCATTGGGTAAAGCCAAATTTGTGGTCGGTCAGAATGTTAAGTTTGACTTGAATATTATGGGTGCCGAGTTTGTGCGTGGAAACGTAGAGAATCCACTACAAGAATTACCGGTTTTAGATACGTGTACAGAGCAAACAGCTGCCTTGTGCCAATTACCTGGTGGACGTTATGGGCGTTTTAAATTACCAACGTTAACTGAGTTACACCAGTTTTTATTTGATAAACCTTTTGGAGAAGCGCACAATGCTACTGCCGATGTAGAGGCAACAACACGTTGTTTTTTAGAATTAATACGTCTAAAAAAATATACTAAAGAACAGTTAGATGTTGCTCCAGAATACTTCGAGCAATTTAATAAAGCAAATCCGCAAACCATACAGTTAATAGGATTAAAGCATATTAACCTGAAAAGGGAAAGTGCTAAAATTCAAGAAAAATTACAAAAGCAGGACACTAACGAGATTAGTACGGCGGAGATTAAAGAAAATATCAAGGATCTACAAACTGTAGACTTTGTGCATTTACATAACCACTCTCAGTTTTCTGTATTACAGTCAACAATGAGTGTCGCTGATCTTATTACAGTTGCTGCAGAGCATGGTATGCCGGCAGTAGCATTAACGGATCATGCCAACATGATGGGGGCATTTCACTTTGTAAATGCAGCTAATAAACATAATAAAGCCGCAAAAGCTAAAATAGAAGAAGCAGCAGCTAGCGGAACCACAACAACAGTTAAAGAAATAAAACCAATTATTGGTTGTGAGTTTTTTGTTTGTGAAGATCATACAGACAAAAGCAGAAAAGATAATGGGTATCAAATTGTCTTAATGGCAAAAAACAAAAATGGATACCACAACCTTGCAAAGTTATCATCTCATGCCTACGTTAATGGATTTTATTACATACCAAGGATTGATAAGAAACTTATTGAAGAATATAAAGAAGACCTGATCTGTTTAACGGGTAACTTATATGGAGAGGTACCGAGTAAGATTTTAAATGTTGGAGAAAATCAAGCAGAAGAAGCCTTAATTTGGTGGAAAGAAACCTTTGGTGATGATTTGTATGTGGAGCTGATGCGTCACGGTCAAGAAGATGAAAACCGTGTTAATCCTGTTTTAATAAAATTAGCAAGACAACATGATGTTAAGTTAATAGCTTCTAACAATACCTATTACGCCAAGCAGAGTGATGCTAATGCGCATGATATTTTATTGTGTGTAAAAGATGGTGAAAAACAAGCCACACCAATTGGTCGTGGTAGAGGATACCGTTATGGATTGCCTAACCAAGAATACTACTTTAAGTCTGGAGACCAGATGAAGAGTTTGTTTAAGGATGTGCCGGAAGCCATTTCTAATATTCAAGAAGTGGTGGATAAAATTGAAGGGTATCAATTAGCTAGGGATGTATTATTACCTGCGTTTGATATTCCGGAACAGTTTGCCAGTGAGGAGGATAAAATTGATGGTGGAAAACGCGGTGAGAATGCGCTTTTAAGACACTTAACCTATGTTGGTGCTAGAAAGCGATATGGAGAAGAGTTGTCCGATGTGGTTATTGAAAGACTTGATTTTGAGCTAAGCGTTATTGAGAAAACAGGATATCCTGGGTATTTCTTGATTGTAGAGGATTTTATACGCGAAGCCAGAAAAATGGACGTTTCTGTAGGTCCAGGACGTGGGTCTGCAGCAGGATCTGTAGTTGCTTACTGTTTGTGGATTACCAATATTGATCCGTTATTGTATAACTTACTTTTTGAGCGTTTCCTGAATCCGGATCGTGTAAGTATGCCCGATATTGATATTGATTTTGATGACGAAGGACGATCTCGTGTTATGGATTACGTTATCGAAAAGTATGGAAGTAGTCAGGTAGCCCAGATTATTACCTACGGTACGATGGCTGCAAAGTCTTCGATTAGAGATACAGCACGTGTATTAGATTTACCTTTATTTGATGCAGATAGGATTGCAAAACTGATTCCTACAATGTCTAAACTGGGCAAAATTTTCGGTTTATCCGAAAAAGAGTTAGGACAAAAGTTTAGAGCTGAAGATTTAGAGAAAATTAACGAGCTTTTAAATATTTCGGAAGGAAATGATTTACCTGCCGAAACCGTAAATATTGCACGATCTTTAGAAGGGTCCGTCCGTAACACAGGGATACATGCCTGTGGTGTAATTATTACGCCGGACGATATTACTAAGTTCGTGCCAGTGGCTTTGGCAAAAGATTCAGACTTATATGTCACACAGTTTGATAACTCTGTAGTAGAGGATGCTGGGCTGTTAAAGATGGATTTCTTGGGTCTTAAAACGTTAACGCTTATTAAAGACACCGTAAAATTAGTTAAAGCTAAACATGATATATTATTAGATCCAGATAGTTTTCCTCTGGATGATGAAAAGACTTACGAGCTGTTTCAACGTGGAGAAACGGTTGGTGTATTCCAATATGAATCTCCTGGAATGCAGAAGCATTTAAAAGATCTTAAACCTACCGTTTTTGACGATTTAATTGCCATGAATGCACTGTATAGACCCGGTCCAATGGAATACATACCAAGTTTTGTACGTAGAAAGCATGGTGATGAGGATATTGAGTATGATTTACCAGCAATGGAAGAGTACTTAAAAGAAACTTACGGAATTACAGTATACCAAGAGCAGGTAATGCTACTGTCGCAGTCTTTAGCAGATTTTACAAAGGGTGAAGCCGATGTACTGCGTAAGGCCATGGGTAAGAAGCAAATTGCAGTTTTGGATAAAATGAAACCAAAATTTATTGAGCAAGCCAGTGCTAAGGGGCATGATGCTAAAAAGCTTGAGAAAATTTGGAAGGATTGGGAAGCCTTTGCTAGTTATGCCTTTAACAAATCGCACTCGACGTGTTATGCGTGGATTGCCTATCAAACGGCGTATCTAAAAGCGCATTATCCAGCCGAATATATGGCTGCGGTACTGTCCAATAATATGAATGACATCAAACAGGTGACGTTTTTTATGGACGAGTGTAAGCGTATGAAGCTACCAGTACTTGGTCCTGATGTTAATGAATCTTACTACAAGTTTTCTGTAAACAAGGACAATGCGGTGCGTTTTGGTATGGGTGCCATAAAAGGGGTTGGACATGGTGCTGTAATGACTATTGTTAATAATAGAAAAGAAGATGGGCCTTTTGTGTCCATATTTGATTTAGCAAAACGTATTGATTTGCGTGCGGCTAATAAAAAAGCATTTGAAAACTTGGCACTAGCTGGTGGGTTTGATGAGCTAGGAGATACACATCGTGCGCAATACTTTTTTAAAGATGGTAGCGAATTAACCTTTTTAGAAAAGGCGATAAAATACGGAGCTAAGCATCAAGAAAATGAAAACTCTGCGCAAGTAAGCATGTTTGGTGCAGATAGTGATGTACAGATTGAAGAGCCAGTGATTCCTGAATGTGAAACGTGGGGAACCATGGAAAAACTATCTCGAGAACGTGAGGTGGTTGGGGTTTATATTTCAGGACACCCTTTAGATGACTTTAGAACAGAAATGAAATCGTTTTGTAATGGAACAATTTCAGATTTTAATGACTTAAGTGCACACGTTAATAAAGAAATTACTTTTGGAGGTGTTGTTACAGATGTACAACATCGTGTAAGTAAACAAGGTAAAGGTTGGGCAATGTTTACCATTGAAGATTATACCGATACGTTTGAGTTTAGAGTCTTTGGAGAAGAGTATCTAAAACACCGTCCGTTTTTATTGCAAAACACATTTGTACACGTTAAGGCTTTTGTTAGAGAAGGTTGGGTTAATCGTGATACTGGTAAAAAGAGTGATCCAAGATTACAGTTTAATAGCTTTCAGTTATTACATGATGTCATGGAGAAAAATGTTAGAAAAATATCTATACAGTTAAATATTAAGGAGCTTGAAGCTGAAAAAATCAAATATTTAAAAGAATTAATTTCGATGCATCCAGGTAATCATGCGCTTAACTTTTTAGTATATGATAATAGAGATAAAATTAAATTAACAATGATTAGTCGAAAGCAAAAAATACAAGTGACTAATGAGTTACTGAATGAGTTGCAAGAGCAACAGATTCATTATTTGATTAATCAATAAAAGAGGTTGTTAGCATCTTCCTTTATTCTGTAAGATGTTGAAAATAGTAGGGCTCTGGCGTTCATTCCCTGTAAAAGGGATAAAGCAAACCAATGCTACAATAGGTAAAACAAATTGTTAGGTTGTAAGCTTTCGCATTATTTTTGACTAATATTGCATATTAACACGTAGTAAAACACAATTAAAACATAATATTATGGCATTAGAAATCACAGATGCAAACTTCGAAGAAACAGTATTAAAAAGCGATAAGCCAGTAGTAGTTGACTTTTGGGCAGCTTGGTGTGGACCTTGTCGTATGGTTGGACCAATCATTGATGAGTTAAGTACTGAATATGAAGGTAAAGCTGTTGTAGGTAAAGTAGATGTAGACGCAAATCAAGAATTTGCAGCAAAATATGGTGTACGTAACATCCCAACGGTATTAGTATTTCAAAATGGTGAAGTAGTAGGGCGTCAAGTAGGTGTAGCACCAAAAACAGCTTATTCTGAAGCATTAGACGCTTTATTATAGGTCAATTTTATTAAAGTATTGATAAAAGGTTTGCTGTAATGGCAAACCTTTTTTATTTTTAGATGAAACTAGAAATAATTATTTTAAAAGTACATTTACAAAATGGCTTTTATAATAATAAGAGTACCTTTAATATTAAGGTGGTTCTTTATTTTAGAAGTGATTTTGAAAATAGATAATGTTTAAACGAACAAAAAAATAGAAAATGAGTAAAACAATAAAAGTCCAAGATGCTATTGATGCAAAATTGTTAGAAGAACGTAAAGTTTTTCTTTGGGGAATGGTAGATGATAAATCGGCAAAGCATGTTATAGATCGCTTAATGTATTTAGATAGCTTAGAGACTAAGGATATTACACTGTATATTAACAGCCCAGGTGGTTATGTAACTTCTGGATTTGCAATGTATGACTGTATTAAAGGTCTAAAAAGTGATGTGTCTACAGTTTGTACTGGTTTAGCTGCGTCTATGGGGTCTATTTTGTTATCTGTTGGTGCTAAAGGGAAACGTTTTATCCAACCGCATGCAAGAGTAATGATACACCAACCAAGTGGAGGTGCACGTGGACAAGCTAGTGATATTGAGATTACAGCTCAAGAAATTGTAAAAACTAAAGAGTTAAGCGCGCATATTTTAGCAGATAACTGTGGTCAGACATACGAGAAAGTATTGAAAGATTTTAATCGTGACCATTGGATGGGTGCAGATGAGAGTGTTGCTTACGGTATTGTTGACGGTATAGCAGAATAATGAAATTACAAGACGAACTTAATAAAGCAGGCGGATTTAAAAACCTCGAACACTTAGCTAAGCAAGTGGTTGAGGGTTTTATATCCGGAATGCACAAAAGTCCGTTTCATGGCTTCTCTGCAGAGTTTGCAGAGCATAAAATCTATAATCAAGGCGAAAGTACACGTCATATAGATTGGAAGCTGTTTGCTAAAACAGATAAACTGTATACTAAGCGTTATGATGACGAGACTAATCTGCGTTGTCATATTATTTTAGATAACAGTAGTTCCATGCATTATCCAGAACAGGATAGTTTTTCCATTGATAATTTAAATAAGATTGCTTTTTCAGCTTTAGCGTCTGCATCCTTAATGCATATATTAAAAAAGCAGCGCGATGCAGTAGGATTAAGTATATATAGTGATAAGTATGATTTTTACGCTCCTGAAAAGGGGAGTGAACGTCACCATCAGATGTTGATCCATCAATTGGAGCAGGCGGTCAAATCAAAGCCTGTAAACAAGCAAACAGAAACTTATGCCTATTTGCATGAGATTGCAGAAAAAATTCACAGACGCTCTTTAATCTTTGTTTTTACCGATATGTTTCAAACAACCGCAGATGAGATTAAATTATTTGAAGCATTACGACATTTAAAACATAATAAACATGAGGTTGTTTTGTTTCATGTTTATGATAAAGCTAAAGAAATGAACTTTAATTTTAATAATAAGCCAAAAAGATTTATTGATATTGAAACTGGTGATTTTGTTAACTTATATGCGGATCAGGTCAAGGAAAATTATGAAAAAGCGGTGCTTGATTATTTTGAAGAATTGAAAATGAAGTGTTTACAGTACAAGATTAAGTATGTTGCTGCGGATATAAACCAAGCGTTTGATGCTGTTTTAACCAGCTATATGGTGGAACGAGAAAAGTTTATTTAAAAAAAAATAAAAAAAAGTGTAAAAAAGTTTGGTACATCCATAAAGAAGCCTATCTTTGCACTCGCAATAACGCAACGGTCTGGTAGTTCAGCTGGTTAGAATGTCGCCCTGTCACGGCGAAGGTCGCGGGTTCGAATCCCGTCCAGACCGCGAAAAATTGCTAAAAGCTCCGATTTATCGGAGCTTTTTTTGGCAATAAAATTTAGTTGTGTTGTTTTGATGGATGTAGTAGTCCATCAAACTGGTAGAAAGCTAGTTAATAGCTTGAACCGATGGAAAGCTTTCCTTTTTTCTTCTAGAAAATTGGGATGCTTTTTTATTTTATAACGTTTTGTCGGTGTTATTTGCTTTACATCGAGTTATTTAGTATATTTCTTTTTCTTAAGTCTATTTTCGTTCAGCTTTAAAATTTCCCTCTACTTTTATATTCATTCTAAAGCTAATTAATTAATTAATTTATTGAACATGCCTTTTTGTAAGTGTGTGATTTATAGTAAGCTAATCTGTTTAGCTTAAATTTTGTTGTATTTACGTTTTTAATAAATCAATAGTTAACTATAAATAATCAATATTATGAAAACCCTAAAAATTACATTAGTAGCACTTTTTTCAATCGGATTATTAACAGGTGTAAGCGCATTAGACACTACAGAGCCAATTAAGGAAAACACTAATAAAGAAGTAAAAACGCCAGATCTTAAGCTATTAGTGTTAATAGATAAAACAAAAATTAAAAAACCTGCAAATGGCTAAGGGGCTAATTCTAGATAGTTTCTGATTTTAATTAAAAAGCTTTTTTTTACGTATCGTCTAATAAATTAATTGTTTTAACTTTGAGAAGTTAACAATAATGACCTCTTTGTTTAGATTTTTATTCATTTTACTATTCTCAATTTACTGTTTGGCTCAAAAGGCACCAGCAGGTTCAAATTTAGATTCTATTTTTAGGCTTAGAAATTTATCTAAAAGTCAAAGCTTAGATATGCTCTCTAGGATAGAGTATGCGAAACAGGCAGTTATACTATCTAAGAACAAAGAAGCGGATTCAACGATACTTAATAGTAATAAAAGTTTATCTAAATTATATCTTATTAAAGATGATTTTAAGCCTCTTAAATCTATAAATATTGAAAATTTAGAATTGGCCAAAAAAATTAGGGATTCATTCGCTATTGCCGATGCTTACTATATTTTAGGTTACATCGATAATCTTGAAGCGGAATTAGATAGTGCTTACGAGTATTTTTATAAAGGATATAAAATGTATCGTGATTTAAAAAATTATGAAAAAGAAGCCGAATTGTTATACAATATGGCTAGTATTCAACTTTCTGAAAGAGATTTTATTGGAGCTGAAATTAACGCGATAAAAGCTAAGTTGGTCGTTGAAAAGCTACCAAAAACAGATAATAACTTAGATACGCTTTGGTCTATTCATAATTTAATTGCAACTATCTCAGCTCAATTACAACTATATGATAAAGCTTTAGAATATAATGATCTGGCGGTTAGTTATGCTAATACAATTAGTAATGAAAATCGGTATTATGATTTATTGTATTCAAATACTAATATAGCGTCCGTTTATAGACGAAAAGGATTATATCCAGAAGCTAAAGAAAAGTATCTTGAAATTCTTGAGGATGACGGATTGAAAGCGTACGACTTAGCACTATATGCTGTTATTAAGACTAATTTAGCGTATACAACATATTTAATCGATCCGATGGATGCTACCATAAATCCATTATTTACAGAAGCCCTTAGCAATGTAAAAAAAGCGAATGATGATTTAACTACGATGTCTATAGGTGCTTATTATGCAGAGTATTTACATGCAGTTGGTAAACAGGATTCAGCTAAATACTACAATGATTTGTCATATAAAATGGCAAAAAAGATTAATGCTAATGAGTATATTCTCCAAACACTTATTACAAAAGCAAGTATAAATAAAGACTCCGCTAGATCTTATTTAATGGAACATATAAAGCTGAGCGATAGTTTGGTCTTAGCTGAGCGCTCCATTCGTAATAAGTTTGCTAGGATAGAATTAGAAACTGCAGAAATCGTAGAAGAAAATCAGGAAATGTCAAGACAGCGGTTGTATTTAATCATTACCTCTATTGGTCTTTTGATGGTCTTATTGTTTCTGTATATATTAATAACACAAAGAGAAAAAAATAAAGAATTGCAATTAGAGCGTCAACAACAAGAAGCAAATCAAGAAATTTATGGTTTGATGTTATCACAGCAAGACAATATTGACGAGGCTAGAAAATTAGAAAAAAACAGAATATCCAAAGATATACATGACGGAATTTTAGGAAAGCTATTTGGTGTGCGATTAAGCTTAGATAGTCTTAATTTAAGTGTCAATACTGAGGCTATTGATAAAAGGAGTCATTACATAAACGAACTTAAAAATATAGAAGACGATATTAGAAAAGTATCGCATGATTTAAACACTGATTTTATCAAAAAAGCGGGATTTTTAGATATTGTAAAAACCTTGGTTGAGACGCAAATGGGAGCTTATAAAATTGCGTATTCATTTATTGGAGATGATAGTATTAATTGGGATGCTTTAGATAATACGGTAAAAATCCATCTGTATCGTATTTTACAAGAAACTATGCAGAATGCGTATAAACATGCCCAAGCAACTAAAGTTGTTATTTCATATAAAAAAGAAGACACTAATTTAGTCTTTAATATAACTGATGATGGTGAAGGGTTTGATATGTATAAGTCCAAAAAAGGGATAGGTCTTAAAAATATAGAGGATAGAGTGCAAGAAATAAAAGGGAAGCTTTTAATTACAAGTCAAAAGCAAAAAGGCACTGATATTACAATTATTGTCCCGATATTTACTAGTTAATCAACCAATTTATGAAGAGTAGTACTTTAAAAATATTAATGGTAGATGATCATCCAATGATTATTGAAGGTTACCAACATATTTTATTAGCAACAAAAAAAGAAGATCAAATATTAGATATTGATGTGGCAACGGATTGTGATTCTGCGATGTCCGCAATACTAAAGTCAAAAAATATGGGGCAACCCTATGATATGTATTTTTTTGATATTAGTATTCCAGAGTCAAGTGATGGTATATATAAGTCAGGAGAAGATTTAGCAAAGCATGTTAGATTAACACAGCCAGAGGCTAAAGTTGTGATTTTAACTATGTTTAATGAGGTGTATCGTATACATAGTATAATAAAGACCATAAACCCAGACGGATTTTTAATTAAAAGTGATTTAACGTCAAGTGAGCTAGCAAGTGCATTTGAAGTTATTCAGACTAACCCTCCGTTTTATACAGGAACTATAAATAATATTATTAAGCGTAGTATATTTAATCCTATAGAAGTGGATGAGATAAACCATAAAATGCTTCATTTTTTATCGTTAGGGGTAAGAACAAAAGATTTGGTAGCGCATTTGGGTATCACGCTAAGTGCTATTGAAAAGCGTAAAAAAAACCTAAAAGATTTATTTGTAATAGACGATGGTAAAGACGATTCTCTAATAAAAATAGCTAAAGAAAAGGGGTATATATAGCGTTAAATGTTAAAATTTAGTATTTTTTTGATTTTATAAAAGTCTGAAAAGACTTATAAAATATAAGACGTGCGGTTTTTACCACAGTAAGGCTGTGGTTTTTACCACAATAGCTAAATATAAGATTAAGTATATTTGATGTAACTTAATATAAGTTAATATTATTCCCATTTTCAAACTTCCGTTTGAATATAATAGCACTATTTACATTTACACAATGCAAAGCAACATCTCTCGATGTTGCTTTGTGTATTTTAGACCTTTTTGTCTTTCAACTTTCAATAGTATTTGTGTGATTTTTTTATTTTAATAATAAACAATACAAGTTTAAATTTCAATGTAAGTTTATGTTATTAAAGCTGTTAAAAACATTTTACATCTAATATTTATAACTAATTTATTAGTTTAAACTAAATATTTAGTTATATTTGTTTTATTCAACTAATAATTTAGTTACAAAAAATGAAAGCACTTACCAAAGCAGAAGAAGACATAATGCAAGTTTTATGGCAGTTAGAAAAAGCTAACGTCAAGCAAATAATAGAAGAGTTTCCTGAGCCAAAACCTGCTTATAATACAGTCTCTACTATTGTTAGAATTTTAGAGTCTAAGGGCTTTGTAGATTATGAAAAGCAAGGGAAAGGCCATATGTATTTTCCATTATTAAAAAAGCAAGATTACAGTAACCAGTCTATTAATAAGCTTGTGGATAATTATTTTCAGGGTTCGTTTAAAAGTATGGTGTCCTTTTTTGTTAAAAAAAATGACATTAGCTTAAATGAGTTGGAGTCTGTTTTAAATGAAATCAATAAAAAAGAATAGTTATGATGTACTACGTTTTTCAAACGATACTGTTTCAGCTACTGTTTTTAGTGGCTTATGATCTGTTTTTAAAAAAGGGTACGTTTTTTAATTATAACAGAGTTTATTTATTAGTCACGTCTGTATTGTCTTTAGTTATTCCTTTTGTGAAAATTGAGGGGTTTAATAAGATTATTCCAACCAGTTATATGGTTGCTTTACCAGAAGTTTTAATTGGTAATACTGGACAAGTAGCTTCAGAAGCAAGTCGTTTTAATGGGGATTGGTCAGCTTCATTAGGCGCTATAGCTAATCTATATGTTTTGGTTTCGGTTGTAATGCTAGTCTTCTTTCTAATCAAGTTAATTAAAATAATAAGGATAATAGCAGTTAATCCCAAGGCTAAAGAAGATGGTCTTACCATTGTAACTTTAAAAGGCTCCGATTCTGCTTTTACTTTTTTTAATTACGTGTGTTTAGGAGATATGCTTTCAGCAGACCAAATACATCATGTTTTAGCACATGAGCGTAGTCATGCCAACGATAAACACACCTTGGATTTACTTTGGTTTGAAGCCTTAAAAATAGGTTTTTGGTGTAATCCATTAGTATATCTCTATCAAAATAGAATAAGTAATCTACATGAATATATTGCCGATCACAATGCGGTAAAAGTTGGTAAAACAGAATATTACCAACAGTTATTACAGCAGGTTTTTAGTGTTAAAAACTGTGCTTTTATCAATCCATTTTTCAAACAATCATTAATCAAAAAACGAATCATTATGTTACAAAAATCAAAATCAAATCAGACGCAGTTAATTAAGTATTTATTAATAATCCCTATGGTTTTAGGGATGTTAGTGTATTCTTCTTGTTCCAATGGGGAGCCCGTATCAAAAGATTCAGATAGTAATCAAATAACACCAAAAGTAATAACCGTTGTAGAAGATGTTGCAGTAACGACTACTGGTGAAGATGTTGGAGTAATGACCATCGTAGAAGATGTGGATGTAGATGATGCTAGAAATTTGGAAATAGAGGTGCCATTTTCAAAATTAGATCAGTCTCCTATGTTTGAGGCTTGCCAGTCAATAACAGGTAAATCTGAACAGAAAAAATGCTTTTCAGACCAAGTGACACGACATATTGCAACTAATTTTAATACAAAATTAGGGAAAGATTTAAGCTTAGTAAAAGGCGTAAAACGTATTAATGTCATGTTTAGAATTGATAAGGATGGTTTGGTTTATGATGTTGAAGCGCGTGCGCCTCATCCTGATTTAGAAACAGAAGCTATACGTGTAATTAATAGTTTGCCGAAAATTACTCCAGCTATGCACGAAGGTAAAACGGTAAACGTTACTTATGCTTTGCCAATTATTTTTAAAATTAATTAAATGAAGCGACTGCTTATTGTTATAGGTTTACTGTTATTTTTTTTTAATGCTAAGGCTCAAACCAATGTTTTGGCTGTGGCAGATAGCTTGTATAATTATGGTAGTTATGCTAAGGCTATTAGTTATTATAACCAGCTTGAAGACGCGTTACCATATTCACAACAAATCGCAAAATCATATGTGTTTTTAGGAAATTATGATCAAGCAATAACATATTATAATAAAGCATTAAACAGTAATCGGAGCAATGCGCTATTAAAATTTGAACTGTGTAAATTACTAATACAAACCGGTAAGTTGCAAGAGGCTGAAGTGCTGCTATTAGAGTTGGCTATTACAGATGCTGATAATCCTAATTATCAATATTATTTAGGTGTAGTGTCTAACGCTTTAGGGCAGTACATAAGTGCTCAAGATTATTTTTTTAATGTTTTTGAGTTAGATGACTCAAACCAAAAAGCGATATATGAGTTAGCTAAATATAATTTAAAAAACAGGTCCTTTGATAAAGTTGAATATTATGTTAAAACAGGATTAAAAGCATATCCTAATAATAAAAAACTAATCGCACTTGGTGGGCAAAGTTACTATCTGCAAGAGGACTATCACAAAGCGATAGCTCAGTTTTTAAAACTATTAGAATTAGGAGAAACTACAAAGTTTGTTAACGAAAAACTAGGGTATGCTTATGGTAAAGTTTATAATTATAGCAAGGCTATTACCTATTTAGAAAAGGCGTTAGAAAAGGATCCTAAAGACGCTTATAATCACTATCAATTGGGATTAAACTATCAGCGCAATACTCAGTATTTGTTAGCTGAAAAGCATATATCACAATCTATTAAATTGCAAGAAGACCCTTTAGATGAGGTTTATATAAAACTGGGTGTTGTTTATAATTTACAAGAAAAACATGCAGATGCTATTCAGGCATTTACTAAAGCGTTAAAAGAAAATCCTGGGTCTGAAGCAGCTTATTTTTATAGGGTTTATACTAAGTTGGTGTTTTATAAAAATATGGACACGAAAATAGAGGAGGTAGAGTCGTTTAATAAACGATTTCCTGGTAGTAAATACATACCAATTTTAAACGTAAAGCTTGCTGAATTAAAAAGTCAAGACTTTCAAAATAAATCCGAATAATCAAACTTTGTTTTGTAAATCATGCTTTTGGTCTGAAAAACAACGAATTTTATCTATAAAGTAAAGTTTTTTTATTTGATTTATATAATTGTATGAAAAATACTATATCTTCATATTTCTTAAAAAAATAGTTTAGTATGAAAAGATTTTTACCTTTAGTTTTTGTGTTATTATGTTTTACAACTGTAGCAAATGCGCAAATAAATCAAGATTGCAAAAACACGTGTACAATTGATAAAATTGTTTACGAAACAGCTTTTTTAGGAGTGCAATTTGGAAGTCCTTGTGATAAAGAAAGTAAGACCGATAAAGGGGTTATTATTTTAAAAGTAATTGAAGGTACAGCAGCAGCTGACAATAAATTACAACCATATGATTTGGTTTTAGCTATGGATGGTGAAGCTGTTAACAGACGTGGTGATGCCATGAATGCTGTTAAAGCATACCAGCCTTTTGATGCGGTAAGATTTACAATTTTAAGAGATGGTAGGACGTTAATTAAAACCATTACCTTAGGTGCTAAGACTAGCAAAGTGGTTCAGGAAATAGTATGTTGTGATGAGGCAGTATCATCATTATCTAAAGAAAACATAAGCTTATTTCCAAATCCAGCAGTAAGTAAATTAAACGTGTCTTTTAAAGAAGTAATTCAAGGTGAATATAGTTTTGCTGTTTACATGACAAACGGTGTACTTGTAAAAGAGTATAAAAAACGTTTTGTAAAAGGAGATTTAAACGAAGAAATAAACGTCGACAAACTTGAAGATGGTATCTACGTTTTAAAAATCTCAAAAGACGATACAACGTATTCTAATCTATTTGTAGTTAAGAGAAACTAGTAAGTAAGTTTTAGTCATCTAAAAAAGTTGTATTTTTCCGCTATATTAGTTAATTATGAAACAAATAGCTGTTTTTTTACTCTTTTTTGTAGTGGTGTCTTGCCAGTATTTTGACGTAAAAAAAACAACCTCTGATGCTATTTATCAAGAAGAGTTAAAGACCTTTAATTGGAACGAAGTAGATAATTATCCTAGTTTTTTGGCTTGTGAAAGTTTGCAGATAAAACAAGAAATTAAACATTGTTTTGAAACCACGTTAGCCAAGCATATTTCTGAAAGTCTTCAAAATGAAACCATTATTGTTAATCAAGATGTTAATGATACAATTATGTTGTCTTTTTTGATTTCTGAAAAAGGAGAGTTACAAATAAATTCTATCGAAATTGACAGTTTAACAACCCATGAAATCCCCAATTTAGAAGCTTCAATAACAGAAAGTTTAAACACCTTGCCTAAAATATTTCCAGCGGTAAAACGTGGTCAGCAAGTTAAAACACAGTTTAAGTTGCCTATAATTTTAAAGGTTGACGAGTAGGGTTTAAAACCTGATCGCATACTTTTTCATAAGTCTTAATATTTCTACATATAACCATACAATGGTTACTAAAAGTCCCCAGGTGGCTAGCCATTCTTTATATTTTGGTGCTTTATTTTTTTGTCTTTCTATATAATCAAAATCCAGTAGTAAGGAGAGGGCAGCAAATAACGCAGCAAAGACATTAAATCCAATAGCAAGCCATGAGGTTCCCCAAATAAAAGATTGTATTCCAAAAAAGCTTAAGATGTATGAGATTACATAGGTTACAAAAATGCTACTACAGACTGTTATAATAGTACTTTTTACACGATTGGTTACTGCAATTAGTTTGGTTTGATATAAAAACAACACCACAAAAAAGGTAATTAGTGTCACGCCAATAGCTTGATAAGGTAAATCAGGAAATTGTGTTTGTGCGTATACAGTAATTCCGCCTAGAAAAAAACCTTTAGCCACAGCATATAATGGCACTAATATATGTGCCCATTGCTGTCTAACAGATAGTACAATACTAATAACAACAGCAGCAAGCATTCCGCCTGACGTAAACCATTTAATACTTGTACCGTTAGTGTGTAGTTTCCAACTTGCTAAAACAATGCTGCTAATTATTAATAAACAATACAGTGTTTTAATAAGAATACCGGTCACGGTCATTTTTTTTGTAGCACGTGGCTGTGCTTTCCAAAAATAATTTGAAAAGGCAGGGTTAGACGTTTTGTTTAAATAGCGCATAGGTTAGTTTGATACTAAAGTATGATTTTTTAGGAGAGTGTCCTTATTTTTTAAAGGATCTTCCTTTCCATTTGTAGTTTGTAAATAAGGCTATAAAAGCAACATACACGCTAAAAAAAGGATATATAAAACAACTCCAAACATAATGTTTTAGCGTCTCTTGTTTATTAAAAAACTGACTGGTTTTATAAAGTAGTAAATAGTCAATAGCAATTTTAATAAAAAACAAATAAGCAAAAGTTTTTGTTTTAAATAAGCCTAAGGCTGTTAACACAATACTTATAACAATGCTTGCATTGGCTATTAAAACTAGTAAACCAACAATTTTGGCAAAGGTGTTGTTGTAGTGTCTTGTTTTACTGGCCCATCGGATGCGTTGAGAGAGTAGATCTTTAATATTTTTTTGTGGTGCAGTGTTGACAATGGCTTGCTCGGATTTTAGAAAATGAACAGCATTTTTATCTTCTTTTAAGGCCTTTTCCATTAAAAAAATATCATCACCACTAGCAATATTACTATTGCCTTCAAATCCATTTAGGCTTGTAAAAAAATCTTTTTTGTAAGCTAAATTAGCGCCATTACATAAAAAGGGTTTACGGATTCCAAAAGCACCTATTGTTGCTCCAATTAGACTTAAAAAATCTAAAGTTTGAAAGGCGTTAAATAATCTGTTGTTACTGTTGTAAGTGACTGGTCCAGCAAGCATTTTTAAACTATGGTCTTGAATATAATTATCAAAACTGTCTAACCAATAATTAGGTACGGTACAATCTGCATCTGTCGTTAGTATCCACTCGTGTTTAGCTTGTGTAACTGCAGTTGTTATCGCATCTTTTTTAGGTGATTGTGTTAGTCTTTGATTGTCTATTGTTTTAATAAAAAGACGATTGCTTTTATTTTGAGAGAGGTGTTTTTGAATGATGTCAACCGATTGATCTTCGGAGTCATCATTTACTAAAAGGACTTCAAATAAGTCTTTTGGGTAATTTAAGTTTAAAAGTGAAGCTATTAATTTAGGGAGATTTTCGGCTTCATTTCTAAACGGAATAACAACCGTAAAGGTCGTTTTTGGAGCGAGTTCTCTAAGTCTATACTCTTTAACTTTATCAAAGCCTATGACAAAAACACCTATTAAAAATAGATACAGTAAAATAATGATAATAATCGTAATTTCCATTAGGAATTGAGTTTTGAGAGATTAAAATTTAAGACATAATAGCTTCCAAATATACTTGGCAGCGCAAAGTTTAATAACCACATTAAAAGAATACAACTTAAAACAGGTAATTCGGTAACATTAGCAGCTCCAAAAAGATAAATGGCTAGGCTTCCTTTTATAACAACATCAAATATTGAAATGGTCGGAATTATAGAAGCTAACAAATAAAGACTTGTGATTATAACCATGCTTTCTGGGTAGCTTAGTGTTATTCCGAAAAGGATTAAAATATAATAAAACTGAAAAGAGAATACAGCATAGCGCAAAAAGGATAAACATAAGCCTATTGTAATGTAATTAGTACCTAATGTTGCTAGGTAGTCTTTGATTTTTTTAATAGAAAATCCTTTTATTTTGTACTTCGTTTTTTTTATCCCGATAATGGAAAGTATTGCAATACTAAGGATGATTAAAATCCCTCTTGATATTTTTAAAAAATCGATACTAATGGGATAAGTCTTATAGTAAAAGGCAAAACCTATACCTCCTAAAACAACGGTAATTGTCATTTGCATTAGATTACCAATCAGATTGGTTAGTAAAATGTGTTTACGATAGGGTTTTGAGTAATAGATGGCTTTGGCGCCATATTCTCCAATACGGTTTGGTGTAAATAGGGATGCAGTTAGTGATCCTAAACTTTGTTCTAGAGCTTCAAAAAAAGTGAGCGCTTTTAATTTAGACACTAAAAAACGCCATTTTATGATTTCAATAAACCAGTTTAAACTACTTAAAAAGACTAAAAGCACACTATTTTTAATCGAAAACACTTTGTTGTCTTTTAAAAATTGAAAAAAACCATTAACATCTAGACTGTCAGTTCTAGTTAGTTTGTGATATATAAAATAAAAAGCACCAACAACTATGCTTAATTTAATAAGTACAAAAAAGAATTGTTTAGTTTTGTAAGGCAAGCTGCTGTGCATAATAGTTGCGCCAATGTTGACGCTTGCAAATTAAACTAAATATTACACAATGTTATCTACAATCAAACACTATTGTATTATCCTAATAACTGTTTTTACTGTAAGTACAGTAACTGCTCAAATAGAAACTAGTAAATGGAAAGCGCTTATTGCGGTTGGTATTAACAGTCCATCTCAAGAAGGGTTAGTTGCTCCTTTTGAAGCAAATAGTATTAATTTTCCGACTATAAATTTAGGCGTTCAGAATATGTTTACACCTAAACTAGGAGCTAAATTAGATTTTGGATATCATCGTTTTGTAAATGCAGATAATACGCCAGAATTTAAAACCAATTACACGCGTGTTAATTTACAGTTTGTGTATGACGCGAGCACAGATTTTGTGTTTTTGCCAATGGAGACTGGAGTTGTCTTTCATATTGGGCCCGGATATTCTATGATAAAACCTTTAGGAGATTATGGCGATAATAAATCGTCATTTTTAAACGGAATGGCTGGAATGGAATTTCATTATGGGATCAGTAGAACAGTATCCGCATTTGTTGATGGATCTTATATTATAGGATTCGCAGATGCTTTTGATCCAATCACAGAAGGGTTTGGGTCTTTTAATGGTAATATGTTAACCGTAACCGTTGGTGTGGCTGTGTCATTAAGTGGTTGTTATACTTGTAATTAAATGAGCAAAGAACAAATTATATTAGGGATTGATCCAGGAACAACCATCATGGGTTTTGGTTTGATTAAAGTGGTAAATAAAAAAATGAGTCTGATTCAGTTAAACGAATTAGATTTAAAAAAATACGATGATCATTACCTAAAACTGAAACTTATTTTTGAACGTACCATAGAGCTGATTGAAACACATCATCCAGATGAAATTGCTATCGAAGCGCCTTTCTTTGGTAAAAACGTACAAAGTATGCTTAAGTTAGGACGTGCTCAGGGTGTTGCTATGGCAGCTGGTTTGAGTCGTGAAGTGCCTATAACAGAGTATGCGCCTAAAAAGATTAAAATGGCTATTACTGGAAGCGGAAATGCAAGTAAGGAGCAAGTTGCAAAAATGTTGCAAAGTATGTTAGGGATTAAAACCTTACCAAAAAATCTAGATTCAATGGATGGACTTGGAGCAGCTGTGTGTCATTTTTATAATCAAGGACGTGTAGAGATTGGTAAAAGTTATACCGGTTGGAGTGCTTTTGTTAAACAGAATGAAAAGCGTGTAAAAAAGTAGTTTGTTATTTCTGCTTAAGCAGAAATCTACTTTAAAACGAGAAGACCCTCACCAATACTTATTAAAAACTAAATGTCAGGAATATACATACACATACCGTTTTGCAAGCAGGCCTGTCATTACTGTGATTTTCATTTTTCGACGTCAATGAAAAAGAAAGATCAGTTAATTTCGGCTTTAGCCAAAGAATTAGAACTGCGTAAAGACGAGTTTAAAAATACAACAGTAGAAACTATCTATTTTGGAGGAGGTACTCCAAGTGTACTATCTACTGCTGAGTTGCAATATCTTATTGATGCTGTATATTTAAATTATAAAGTTATCGATGACTCGGAAATTACTTTAGAAGCCAATCCTGACGATTTAAATGAAGACGTTATAATGGCATTGGCAAAAAGCCCTATTAATCGTTTAAGTATTGGTATTCAATCGTTTTTTGAAAAAGATTTAATTTTAATGAATCGGGCTCACAATGCAGAGGAGGCTAAACTCTGTTTACAACTAGCAACCCAATATTTTGATAACATAAGTTTAGATTTAATTTACGGTATACCAAACAGTACCAATGCAGAGTGGTTAGAAAATATACAAACAGCACTAAGCTTTGGAGTGCCACATATTTCTAGTTACGCCTTAACGGTGGAGCCTAAAACAGCATTGGCTAGTTTTATAGCAAAAGGAGTAATTGATAATGTGGATGACGACTTGGCGCATGAGCAGTTTCATATTTTAATAGAAGCTCTAGCTCAGGCAGGTTTTGACCATTATGAGTTGTCTAATTTTGGAAAAAAAGGATTTTATAGTAAAAATAATAGCGCCTATTGGTTAGGTAAGCCTTATTTAGGCATCGGACCTTCGGCACATAGTTTTAATGGAAATGAACGTGCTTGGAATGTAAAAAATAATACGATTTACATTACTAAAATTAACCAAGAGCAATTACCATTAGAGGTTGAGGTTTTGAGTTTAAATGATAAGTATAACGAATTTGTGATGACAGGACTGCGCACTATTTGGGGGGTCTCATTAACAGCGGTCGAAAAACAATTTGGAAAACCCTTTTTGGAATACTTGTTGCAACAAGCTAATCAGTATGTGAATAAACAAATGTTGTATATTGAGGATAACAACTTAAAAACAACAAAAACTGGTAAGTTTCTTAGTGATGGGATTGCTTCGGACTTATTTATGCTGAATTAATTTTCGCGTTTTGGTATTAATTTGTATTTTCTATTCTCATACTTAAAAAACCTAAAAACTCACAGAAACAAGTACAGTTAACATGATTTCTACAATAACCATAAACACCAAAAAGTACACCGTAAATTTAGCACAACCTTTAGATATATCAATGCCACTTCGGGCGTCAAAAACCAATGCGAATGCTTGGTATTTAGACGAACCAAAGATTGAGCCGGTTGTGGTTAATGATTGGACTGCAAGTGTTAAAAAAGGTGCGTCCATTAACTTTAATAATATTCAATTTAATCCGCATGCACACGGGACGCATACAGAGTGTGTTGGTCATATTACGGAGCAGTTTTATAGTGTAAACAAATGTTTAAAACAGTTTTTCTTTTTAGCTGAAGTCATTACTGTTGCACCAGAATTAATAGGTGAAGATCAGGTTATTTCTAAGGCGCAGCTTCAATATTTATTAAAACAACGCAAACCACAGGCTTTAGTTATTAGGACAATGCCTAATACTAAAGAGAAAAAATCTAGACAGTATTCCAATACCAACTGGCCTTATTTAACAGAGGAAGCAGCCTTGTTTATCAGAAAAATAGGCGTTAAACATTTACTTATAGATTTACCAAGTGTAGACAAGGAAAAGGATGATGGTAAATTATTAGCACACAAAGCCTTTTGGGATTTTAATGGTAAGATTAGAAAAGACGCTACAATAACGGAGTTTATTTATGTGCCAAACAAAGTTCAGGATGGTAAGTATGTTTTAAACCTTCAAATTGCACCAATTGAAAACGATGCAACCCCAAGTAAACCCATTTTATATAAAATAGAACAATAGATGGAAACATTTTTTACATTAATTATAGGCGGTATTGTTGGATTAGGTATTTATACTTTATACAACCACTTACAATCTAAAAAAAAGGTATCAGCGCAATCTGTAATCTTATTAGACAAAATTAAAAAGGTCTGTAAGTTTATTACTGTAGAAGGCGATTTTGCCGAAATCTACCACTATGAAGATGTTAAAGAGCGTTTTTTAAAACTAGTATCTAGTAAGAAAAAAGCGTTAGTAGTTATTAATGCGAAAGCTTATGTTGGCTATGATTTTAATAAGATTGAATTAACTTCAAATCATAAAAAAAAGACAGTAACTATCAGTCATTTTCCGCAACCAGAAATCTTGTCTATCGAGACTAATATTAATTACTACGATAAAAAAGATGGTTATTTTAATAAGTTTGAAGCCACAGATCTAACTAATTTAAGTGAGGAGGCAAAACAACATATTAGAGATAAGGTGCCGGAAAGTGGATTGTATAGCGTAGCAAGAAAAGAGGCGTTAGAGTCTTTATTACTTGTAGAGAACATTGTGGAAACTATAGGTTGGAAGTTGGATTATACAGCGCTTAAACTTAAGTCTGGAGAAAAATTAAAGTTAAAATAACGTTATTATATCGATATTATTTACTTTTAATCTGAAGTATCGATTATTTTGATTATATTTATTTGGGCTAAGGCTTGTTTTTAATACATTAGTTATCAGAAAATTACACCTCAAGTTATGAATAAATTCCTACAATACATCAATGAGACTTTAATAAGTCTAGATATTCCTGCTTTAATTAACCTAGATGATAAGTCAAATCATAAGGTGTTTAAAAAAACTTCGCGAAAATCTAAAGCGACACAGCAAAAATAAATCTTATATTGTTGTGCTATGGATATAGAACAACTTAGAAATTACTGTTTAAGTAAACCAAAAGTAACAGAGACGTTTCCTTTTGATGCACATACTTTAGTCTTTAAAGTATTGGATAAAATGTTTGCATTATTCCCTTTAGAAAAATGGGATAACGGATTAGCATCTATAAACTTAAAGTGTGATCCAGAGTATGCGTTACAACTGCGTGCAGAGTATGAGAGTATTGTGCCTGGTTGGCATTCTAATAAAAAACATTGGAATACTGTTTATATCTATAAATCAGAATTGAAACCTCAATTTATCTTACAGTTAATAGACCATTCTTATGATATGGTAGTTAAAGGTATGACTAAAAAAATGCAGTTAGAGTTAAAGAAATAAGCTTGCTTATCGATACTTAAATGCGGTTTAACGACATATAATTTGGTTCTAAAGAAAATTAAAAAATGGAGGTGGTTATAAAAGTAATTTTGATATAATTAATTACTTAAATTCATTACCATGACTCAATTTTTAAATACTATCCTCTCAAAAGTATTTTCTATAAATACAGCTCCTCTAAATCAAAATAGTGGCATTAATCAGACCTCAGATTTAAAAACTAAACATTTTCAAAATTTACACACTAGCTTAAAACAATTAGAATTTATTTCTTGTTTTGAAATGCACTTAGACAATAAAAAAGAAGATAGTTATAAGTTAAGTTTTCTTCAAGAATTAGCGCGTATTAAGTACAGTGCAGAGGTTAATACAATAGAATCTATTCAATATTGTAAAGCAGTTTAAAACAACTCATTTTCCATTCGTCGACACTTAAACGCTATCCACCGACACTACAATCGTTCTAAGCGAATTATAAATAAACGACTTTCCTATTAAAGTACCTTGCGGGTAATTCATAACAAATACCCTCGTAATGATTAAAAAACTTAAAATTCTTCTTATTGAAGATGACATGATAGAAGTAATGAAGTTAAATAGAACAATTTCAACTTTAAAGCTAGATCATACAATTATTGAAGCCAATAATGGAGAAGATGCATTGGAATTATTAGAGCAAAAAGACAACTTACCTGATATAATTTTATTAGATTTAAACATGCCCAAAATTAATGGTATAGAATTTTTGAAAATTTTAAAAAAGGATGATGTCTTAAGATATATTCCTACCATTATTTTAACAACATCTAATAATCAAAAAGATTTATTAGAATGTTATAAAACAGGTGTTGCAGGATATGTTATCAAACCTTTAAAATATGAAGATTACGTAAGTAAGATTGAAAGGGTGTTAGCGTATTGGAGTGTTAATGAATTAATAGTAGTTTAGATAATGAAAGGAATAGTTTTTACAGAATTTTTAGAATTAGTAGAAGAGAAGTTTGGTCTAGAAATGGTAGATAATATTATCACTAGCTCTACATTAGAGTCTGAAGGTATATATACCGCAGTTGGGACATATAGTTTTTCTGAAATGCTTCAATTATTAACCCATTTAAGCGAAAACACTGGGATTTCCATAGATAACTTATTATTAGTTTATGCAGAGCACTTTTTTAGTGTGATTGAGAACAGTTACCCAGGACTTTTGGCGACTTATAAGGATCCTATCGAGATGATATCTTCTATAGAAAATCATATACATGTCGAGGTTAGGAAAATTTATCCAGATGCAGAATTACCAACGTTTGAAGTTGTTGAGAAAACAGAAAACTCTTTAATAATGATTTATACCTCAAGCAGAGCCATGCATCATTTTGGTTTAGGGTTAATGAATAAGACGTTTGCTCATTTTAATTCGACAGCAACAATAGATTTACAAAAAATTAAAGAAGACGGAACGGAAGTTAGATTTGTTATTCATAAAAATTAATGAGTCAAAATCAATCAGAAATATTAGAACGTGCTTTAAAAAGGGAAAAGGCAGCGAGAAAAGCTGCAGAGAAAATTCTTGAAGAAAAATCAAGAGAACTTTATTTTACCTCCCAAAGATTAGAGCAGCTAGTAGACGAGAAGTCCTCGCAGCTTGAAGGTGTTTTCGAAAACATTATAGATGCATACGTGGTTATGGATTTGAAGGGTAATGTAATTAAGTTTAATGAAGCTGCCACAAAATTATTTGGATATGATATTAGTGTAGAGGATATAAACGTTCAAAACCTAATTTACAAAAAAGACTACCAATACGCTATGGAATCCTTCATGGAGTTAGCTGATAAGGGTTTTTTTAAAGATTATGAAGCAAGGGTTTACACTAAATCTAAAGAGGTTAAATGGGTGCACATCAATGCTAGTGTTATTTTTGATAAAGCTAAAAAACCAGTAGCAGCTCAGGGAGTGGTTAGAGATATTACAGATCAAAAAAAATCTGAAGAAAAATTAATAGAGTCCGAAAACAGATTAGCATCTCTTGTTGTTAATCTTGACAGCGGAATTGTTTTAGAAGATGAAAACAGAAATATTGTACTTACCAATAATAAATTTTGTGAGCTTTTCGGAATAAATGCAAGTCCAAAAGATTTAGTTGGAATAGACTGTAAAGCTGCATCAGAGCAAAATAAAGTATTGTTTAAAAATCCAGAGGCTTTTATAGAGCGCATGCGTGCTATTGATGCGGATAAAAAAGTAGTGCTTGGTGATGAGTTGGAGATGTTGGATGGTAAAATTTTAGAACGGAACTATACGCCAATTGTAATAGGAGAAAAATCTAAAGGATATTTATGGACTTTTAAAGATGTAACTTTAAACCGAACGTATAGAAAAAGTCTAGAGGCGCAAAAACAAAAGTATTATAATATTATCGCCAACATGAACCTGGGTATGGTGGAAGTTAATAAAAATGAAGAAATATTAATGGTTAATCAGAGTTTTGAAAGAATGTCTGGTTATTCTCAGGAAGAAGTTAAAGGTAAAAATGCTAGAGAGCTATTTGCTATAGATGGTGGGTCTGATATTGTTTTAGAAGAAAACAAGAAACGATTAAAAGGTCAATCAAGTTCTTATGAACTTAAAGTTAAAAACAGAGCTGGAGAAGTCAAATATTTATTAATAAGTGGCGCTCCTAATTATAATATAGATGGAGAGGTTATTGGATCTATCGGGATACATTTGGATATTACTGAAATTAAAAATTTAGAACTTCAAAAAGAAAATTTATTAGCGAAATTAGAAAAAAGTAATGACGAGCTTCAAGAGTATGCACACATAGTATCTCATGATTTAAAATCGCCTTTACGCAGTATTAATGCTTTGGTTAGTTGGTTAAAAGAGGATAATAAAGGGATTTTAGACGACGCAAGTCTCCAGAATTTTGGACTTATTGAGTCTACATTAGAAAAGATGGAACAGCTAATAACAGATGTTTTAAATTACTCTAGTGTTGGAGCTGATAACAGTATAAAGTCAGATGTAGATTTAAATAACATGGTTAATGAGTTGGTTAGCATGTTGTACATACCAGATCATATAAAAATTGAAACAAAAAGTGACTTACCAATTGTAAAAGGAGATAAAACCAAACTACAACAGGTGTTTCAAAACCTAATAAGTAATTCCGTTAAGTTTATAGATAAAGAGTGTGGTAGCATTATTATTGATGTAGAGGATTTAAAAAGTCATTATAAATTTTCAATTAAAGATAATGGAATTGGTATTGAGAAGAAATATCACGATAAAATATTTAAGATATTCCACTCGTTAAAGAAAAGTAAGGATTCTTCAGGAATTGGATTATCTATCGTTAAAAAAATCATCGCCCTACACGAAGGCGATATATGGCTAGAAAGTGAGCCAAACGTCGGAACCACTTTTTATTTCACATTAAAAAAAGAACAATGAAAACAGTACAGTTAGTAAAACATAAAAATAAAGATTGGGAGTATGTTATCGAAAAACAAGACTTAAAAGAACCGTTGGTTTTAGTCTTTGGTAATAGATACATGTTAGAGGATAAAGCAGTTTATGAAGATATTAGACAATTGTTTCCTGATGGACATATTGTTTTTGCATCTTCTTGCGCAGAGATTTCTTCAAATACCGTAAATCAAGATAGTATTACTATTACTGCTGTTGAATTTGAAAAAAGTAAATTTATAATTAAAACCAGCAATGTTTTAAATGCGGATTTAGACAGTTACAAAACTGGAAGCGATCTAATCAAGCAATTACCTCAAGAGGGTTTAAAATATGTCTTTGTAGTCTCTGAGGGTAGTTTTATTAATGGAAGTCAGCTTACCAAAGGAATGAGCTCTGCTACTGAGGACAATTTAGTAATTACAGGAGGTTTATGTGGGGATGATGCACGTTTTGAAAAAACTTTAGCAGCCTATAATGAAAACCCTAAAGAAGGAGAGTTGGTAGCCATAGGTTTTTATGGTGATAGCTTAGAGATTTCTTTTTCAATCCATGGCGGATGGACGCCTTTCGGTCCAGAACGTATTGTTACCAAGTCTAAAGACAATATTTTATTTGAATTAGATGGGCAACCCGCTCTAGATTTATACAAAAAGTATCTTGGAGACAAGGCTAAAGATTTACCTGGCGCAGCGCTATTGTACCCTTTAAATGTGACTTCTACGGACGAAAGTCAATCTATAGTTAGGTCTATTTTAAATATAAACGAAGAAGAAAATGCAGTGATTTTAGCTGGAGATATTAAGGAAAACTCTAAAGTACAGCTAATGATGACTAATGTAGATAATATTGCAAATGCATCAGAGCGTGCTGCAACACAAGCTTTACAGTACAGAAAAAACAAACCGGAACTAGCAATATTAGTAAGTTGTATTGGTAGAAAGTTAGTATTAGACCAACGTGTTGAAGAAGAAATAGAAGAGGTTATTGAGGTTATAGGTAATGACGCCGTAACTACAGGGTTTTATTCTTACGGAGAAATTGCCCCTTTTCATGGAGAGACTAGTTGTCAATTACATAATCAAACAATGACGATAACGCTAATAAGCGAATAATGAATTCATTATTAAAAAGACAAATTCGAAAATACTTAAATGACGAATTAAAAAACAACAGTGATTTAACTGAGTTTTTTGATGCTATTGATAGCTCGTACCGTAATTTTGATGAGCAATCTAGCATGATTCAGAGAGCTATGGCTATTAGTTCTGACGAGTTGTATGCGGCAAATAGAAAATTACAAAACGAAGCAGAAGAGCAAAAAGAAGTTATTGATAAACTTAAAAGTGTAATTGATACTTTAAAATTTTATAATTTAAAAGAAGACGAACAAGCGGATGATGTGGAGTTAACAGGTTCTAATTTGGTGGATTTTATTGATAACCAAACCAAAGAAATTGTTAAGATGAATAAACAAAAACAGTCCATGTTAAACGAGCTTGCGCATCAAAACCAAGAGCTAAGTGACTATGCGCACATGGTATCTCATGATTTAAAATCACCGTTACGTAGTATAGATACCTTGACCACCTGGTTGGCACAAGATTATAGTGAGATTTTTGACGATAACGGAAAACAGTCACTACATCTTATTAGGACTAATGTCGAAAAAATGGACACCTTAATTAGTGGTATTTTAGAATACTCTACTATTGGAAAAAACCAGATAGAAGTATATGATGTGGATGCTGATAATCTAGTTCAAGAAATACTAAAAAGCACACAGATACCAGAGCATATTAGCATTACAAAAACTAAATTACCTATAATTAAAGGGGATAAATACAGATTGCAACAACTGTTTCAAAACCTTATAGGTAACGCTATAAAATACAACGATAAAGACCAAGGAGTTATTAAAATTGGTGTTGAAGATCAAGAAGATTCTTGGCAATTTCACATAGCAGATAACGGAAAAGGTATTGAAGAGACCTACTTTAATAAAATCTTTAAAACCTTTGAGAAGTTAGAGAATAATCCAGATTCTTCTGGAATTGGATTATCTATTGTTAAAAAAATTGTCGAATTATACGGTGGTAAAATATGGCTTGAATCTCAGGTCAGTATTGGAACCACGTTTTATTTCACTTTAAAAAAAGCCCCAAATGGAACAGCCTAACCAATCCTACATTGACAGCTTATCTGGAGACGATAAAGCCTTCAAACAAAAATTAATAGACATTATAAAAAGAGAGTTTCCAGAAGAGAAACAAATTTATTTTGATAACTATAATGCTAAAAATTATAAATTAGCAGCGGACAATGTGCATAAACTTAAGCATAAAATTAGTATTTTAGGGCTCGAAAAAGGATATGAAGTTGCTGTAGCATACGAGTTAAGTCTTGAAGATGGTAAATCTGATGAGAAAGAACAGTTTGAAGCTATTTTAACAACGATTACAAAATATCTGGTAGACCTTTAAATCCAAACTATGAATTGTATTGTTATTGATGACGAAGCAACAGCTAGAATGATTATTTCTCAATTGTGCTCCAATGTGCCAAGTCTTAATGTTTTAGAAGATTTTCCTAATGCAATGCAAGCCATAAAATACTTAAATCAAAATGAGGTGGATTTGATTTTTTTAGATATACATATGCCTGATTTTACAGGCTTTGATTTTATCGAAACACTTAAAAACCCACCAAAAATTGTACTAACAACATCAGATCCTAATTTTGCTATACAAGCTTTTGAATATGATTGTATTGTAGATTATTTGGTAAAACCAGTTACGCAAGAGCGTTTTCAAAAAGCAATTGATAAGGCTGAAGCTATACAAGATGCACCTGTTAAAACGGTGTCAGAGTCTGAAAAAGTAGAAACGTCCTCTGGTAATGACTTGTATGTTAATATTGACAGACGTTTAATTAAAATAGATATTCCAAGTATTTATTTAGTAGAAGCTAAAGGCGATTATATCCAAGTTAAAACTGAAGATAAAAATTATACAGTGCATTCTACTTTAAAGAAAATTGAAGAAAAATTACCTGATAGTTTATTCTTAAAAGTACACCGTTCTTATATTATTAATATTAAAAAAATTATTGATATTGAGGACAACAGTGTGTTAATTAAAAAGGACGTTATTCCTGTAAGTCGTTCTAACAGACCAGAGCTGATGAAGCGTTTAAACTTGCTTTAATGCGCTGATTTTTATCATTTTAAATATTTTTAAAATAGTATTTCCTGAGGTTTTTTAATCGAGGAAGTGCTTTTTTTGCGTTTAAACTATAATAAATATCCGATTAAATGCATCTAAAGCGGTTTAACTTAGTGTTTAATCCATTCGTCGACACTTAAAATTGTGCTAATCGAAAAACAATAATTCTGGCTGCCTTTCAAATTAGTTTTGTCATCAAATAAACCAATCACGATGAAAAAATTAGCAATTATCACAGCAGTATTATTAAGTACATTTTTAATGTCATGTTCAGTTCAAGGAGATGATTTAGATATTCCAGAAGAATATAATGCAACCGTTGAAAATGTAGAATATTCAGAATTAGATTATCAAATTGCTGAGTTAATTAATGCTTACAGAATATCGGAAGGTTTAACACCTTTAAATATTTTAAATGCAGCTTCAAAAGAAGCTATTTCCCATAACCAGTATATGGTTGGTCAAGGTGCTCCAAGTCACGATTATTTTTATGTGCGTTCTCAAAACTTAAAAGATGCTGTTAATGCAAAAACAGTTTCAGAAAATGTAGGCTATGGTTTTAGTTCTGCTGCGTCTATAGTAAATGCTTGGTTAAATAGTGAGGGGCATAGAGAAAATATAGAAAATCCGGACTTTACAGATTTTGGGATTTCAACAAAACAAGACGCCGAAGGTAAAAATTACTTCACTAATATTTTTGTTAAGCTATAATCTTAAAAGCGCTTGTCTACAGTTAATTACCATTGGTCTATACTTAGAACACATCAATCGAAAAACAACATTTCAAGCAGGTTTAAAAAGTAAATTTGTATTGTAAACAAGAAACATACACCCCATGATAACAAAACTACACACTTTTAAAAAACAAATATTAGTACTTGCTGTACTACTTTTAGGTGTAACAAGTCAGGCGCAAGACACGCCTTTTGATTGCGATTTTAGTGCGTATTTGTTTCAGTATAACGATGTTTATGCAATTGATTTAGCATCAGGTAATTCATATCTTGCTGCAAGAGATATTACACCAGGTAATATTAATGCAACAGCTTATAATCTTGCAGATGGTTTTATTTGGGGGTATTTAAGTTCGCCTTCAAGCACAATAGTTAGAATTGGGAATGATTTTTTAACAACATCATTTACAATTCCAGAATTACCTACGGGTAATAAATATGTTGGAGATATCAGCCCAGATGGCATTTACTATTTTAAAGCCGGAGGAACTAGTTATTATAAAGTGGATTTAAATCCAAACTCTCCTACTTACACACAATATTTATCTACAGAAACGTTATCACAAAACATAAGTGTACATGATTGGGCATTTAATGCAGTTGATGGTAACTTATATGCAGTAGAAAAAAATTCAAATATTTTATATCGTATTAATCCAACAACTAGTGTTGTTGAGGCTTTAGGTGAAGTGCCAATATTATCAGGATTAGACTATACTTACGGTGCCGTTTATTTTGATGCAGACGGTCGTTTTTATGTTTCTGCAAATCAAACGGGAACGGTTTACGTAATACAAAGTGTTCAAGATGTAACACCAAGCGCTACAATGGATTCTAATTTATTTGCTTTTGGACCTTCAAGCGCTAGTAATGATGGTGCACGTTGCCCATCTGCTCCTGTATTACAAGAAATTTGTGACAATGGAATTGATGATGATGGTGATGGGTTAATTGATTGCGAAGACCCTTCTTGTTCTGGATTTGGAAATTGCGAAGTGATTGCACCTCCAACAACAGCTAACGATGGTGGTTTAGAAAGTAACGGAAGATTGTCTGAAGCCATTAACAAAAGAAATTTTAACCGTGCTAAAACCAGTTATAAGTTTGATCAAAAAACAGCAAAGCGTGTTACTAAAGATACTAGTCGTCAAACAGGTAGTGCTTACAGAACAGCAAACAACAGTTTTGAATTACAAGATTTTGTGCCATTAAATACAATTAATGAAGACTTTGCAGTAGAATCAACACCTACAGATCTATTAAATATTACTAATGCAACAGAAGTATATTCAGTAGACTACATGCAAAATGGGGCTTCTATCGCTTCGGTTTTAGCCTTAAAAACAGAAAATGGGGTTTATGAACACACTAAGTATATTTGCGACAGGTTATTGGGAGCTGAATTAATTACTGTGTCAACGATGGATATTAACGATCTCGCTTTTATCAAGTCTATTATAAAAAACGAAGATGGTAGTTTTGAGTATGTATTAAGCTTATCCGCTAAAGTTGAAAATAGTGATGCTAATTTTGCAGTAGAGTCGCACTGGAATTTAGATTTATATGAAACGGATGTTACATTTTATAACTTTCAAATTTGGTCAGATTCGATAGACGATTTATACAGTTTAGCACAAGAGGTTCTAAACTTATTAGATACTGAGAAACCAATTTTAGATTACCAATTGTCAGCACCTCCTACAGTTTTTGTTAGAAAAGGACATTATAATAATGGGGCTTTAGATCTTCAAATTATAAATACCAATGCAACAACAATGGTAAACTTTGATTCTGGTTTTAGAACAACAGAAACTAACGATTTTAATTACACAACGTCTAACCTAGATTTAAACGAAAACTATATTACAAACATAACAGTGCCAACAGGACACTTGTTTGATATTGGTTTTAGAATAGGTGATGGTGTTAATACACCTGATGATTTATTTATGTCTGATGGACCTTGGGGAGTTGATGATTCTGAAGCTAGTACAACAGTAAACAATTATCAAATCTCAGAAAACACAATGACTTTTGATGATCAAGATTTTCCAATAGAAAGAAACGTAGCACTAAATGCTACAACTAGCACTTATGTTGCTGCATACCGTGCATTAACACCGCGTTTTAAAGCAGTAGATGTGTCTGAAGATTATAATAGTTTTAAGCTAAGAGCAAGTGGTACTGGTAATTTAGAAATTACTTTAGTAAAGGAAAGTATTACAGTTTGGGAAGAGCAATATAAAACAACAATTGCTTTAACGGAGGATTTAGAAAGTTATGCAATCATGTTTTCAGAGTTTACATCGACTTTAAATACTGAGTTAGAGGCTAATGATATTGTAACTATTGTGTTTACAATGGTAAGTACTGATGGGGTAACTACGACTAAAGAAATGAATTTACAAGATGTTCGTTTTTCAAGAGGTAATAGTTTATCGGTAAACGATTTTGAATCGCAAACAATTAATACGCTTGCAGCATACCCAAACCCAATGGTGGACACTTCAAGTATTCAGTTTGTGTCTAATCAATCGGAAACGGTACAGTTGGTTATATATGACCAATTAGGTAAAGTAGTACTTAATAGAACAGTAAAAACACAAGTAGGTAAAAATCAGATTGCAATAAATGGAGAACAATTTAGTTCAGGGTTGTATATCTGTAAATTATCAAGCACAAATGCACACTATAATCCCTTAAAGCTATTGGTTAAATAGCGCTTTCATTATAGTTTTGATTGATAGATGTGGAAACCTAAGAACTAATAATAGCATTTTACGATTGGTTTCTGCTAGGGGCAAAAGAGAAATCTTTTGCCTTTTTTTTGTTAAGATAATTATTTAGTATTTATAGTGTTAACTATATCTGTAAGAGCATCTTTAGTTATTGGTTTTACTATAAAGTCCGTAATTTGCTCATATTCTTTTGCTTTTTGAGTATCCGCTGGATCTATAGATGAGCTGACAATGTATAAAGTTATTTTTTTAGAGTTTTCAACCTTAATAAATTCATCTAAAAATTGCCATCCGTCCATAATAGGCATGTTTAAATCAAGTAAAATTAAATCTGGTATATTTTTTCCAGACTTTATAATGGCTTTTAATCCAATTATAGCTTCAGCACCGTTATTATAGATGGTAAAATTGTTGCAAAAATTTGTTGCTTTTAATATTCTTTTGGCTGCAAATATAAAAATGCGATCGTCATCAATTAAGCAGGTGGTGTCAATGTGCTTCATGTTTTAAATGTATTGTAAACGTTGTTCCTTCATTTGGTTTGCTACTTACGTTAATTTTTCCGTTCATAGCTTCTACTTGATTTTTTGTAATATAAAGCCCTAAGCCTCTTGCTTCTTGATGTTTGTGGAATGTTTTATAAAGTCCAAAAATTTTCTTTTTGTGTAAATTCAAGTCAATCCCAAGCCCATTATCCGATACTGTTATTTTTATAAAATCGGTGGTTTGTTGGGCGCTAATATTAATTACAGGTGTTGCATCAGGTCTTTTGTATTTAATACTGTTAGATATTAAATTAAATAAAATACTATCTAAATAAGCTGGTATAACTAGTACATATATATTGCTGTCTATACTTATGTTTATTTTAGCATCCGTAGCTATTATACTAGCTTTAAAATTAGCTAAAGCAGTATGTGTTGTTTTTAATAAGTTTACCGCTTTTAAATCTTTACTTTCTTTGGAGTTTATTATGGATACCTCATTTAGATTACTAATCGTTTCGCTTAAATTATTTACAGCCTCTTCTATTAAGGGGAAAAACTCGTTTTCTGTACATTCTGGTAAATCAGTTTTCATTATATCTAATAACATTTCTAGATTACCAGAATGTGATCTTAAATTATGAGAGACGATATGTGCAAAATTTAAAAGTTTTTCATTTTGACTTTTAGTAGTAGTTAGTAATGTTTCTACTTCTTTATGGGCGACTTTACGTTCTGTTATATCTATTAAGTGAGAAATAAAGTGTACAGGTTTATTGCTTTCGTCTCTTAATATAGATATCGATAAAATGCAATTTATATACGAACCATCTTTTTTGATATACCGCTTTTCACATTCAAACTTGTCAGAAACCCCATCTATTAAATTTTTAATATTGGCAGGGATAATATCTATGTCTCCAGGATGAGAAAGTTTATTTATTTTAAACCCGGTAAGTTCTTCTGCAGTATAGCCTAAGTAGTCACAAAAGGTTTTGTTTGAGGTTATTATTTCGCCCGATAAACTTACCAAAGCCATGCCATTTGGAGCATGTTCAAAAGTTGTGCGTATAAGTTCTTCTTTTAGTTTAAGCTCATTTAGCGTATTGTTCTTTTCAGTAATATCTTGTAATACACCAATTACTTTCTTTGTTTTATTATCTTCTATTACAGGATAAGCAACAATACGGACCCACTTTATGTTGTTTTTTGCTGTTTTTAATTGAAATTCTCTGTCGTAAGATTGTTGGTCATTAACAGCCCTAGCAAATAATAGACTAATTAAGTCACGATTATACCCTTCTAAAAAAAAGTTGACGCCCTCTTTTATGTTAGGTTGATAGTCTTGTTCTACCTCATGTATGGTTTTGGTCATTGCACTCCAAATAACGGTATCCGTTTGTAGGTTTACTTCCCAAGAGCCAATTGCAATATCTTTTTGCAAGGAGTCCATGTAGGTTAATGAAGTCTTATCTTCAGTCTTGTGTTTTTGAAATAACTGATTATAGAGCTCTTTCATGGTTAAGTTGTTTGTTACTAAAAAGTTAGGGCTTTGTAGTGTTGGATTGATTGTTTTTAGCGAAAACGTAATTGGTTGATTACAAATATAATATTAAGTGTAGTTTAAATGTGAAATAATCCGTTAAAAAACATCTCTTTTGTGGCTTTTTTTTTATGAAATATGTAATTGTATAGATAAAACATTATGTTATTAGTATTTTACAAAATGTATTTTAAGTTATTTTGTAGTGCGAAAAGCATTCGGTTTTTGTGAAATTTGATTTAATTTTTCTTTTTTTTAATAGTTGTACCTTTAATACTTAAAACGTAATACTAATGGGTAAACAAATAACATTAAAAGACGCTATTTCTATTGGGATTGGAGGCATGGTTGGTGGTGGTATCTTTGCTGTTCTAGGATTAGCGGTGTCATTAGCAAAAGGAGGAACACCTGTTGCCTTTTTATTTGCAGGTATTATTGCATTATTAACAGCCTATTCTTATGCTAAATTATCCAGGAAGTTTCCTGAAAATGGGGGGACGGTTAGGTTTGTGCATCAACAATTTGGAAACGGAGTTTTTGCAGGAGGAATTAATAACCTGCTTTGGATAAGTTATATCGTGATGCTAGCTTTATACGCATCGGCATTTGGGTCTTATGCAGCCGAGTTATTTTCCATTACAGGAGAGAAGGCAATGGATGTGCGTATCTGTCAAACCTTTATAATTATATTAGCCTTAGCCATTAATTACCTAAGTGTAAGTTTGGTTGGGCGTATTGAGTCTGTCGCGGTTATAGTAAAGTTGTTAATATTAGTTGCTTTTATAGGCCTTGGATTTTATGGATTTTCCTTACACCCAGAAAATTTACATCAATTACAGCCAAGTAATTGGGAAAGTCCTTTTTTATTACTCTCAGGAGGAATGGTGATTTTTGTAGCCTATGAAGGTTTTGAGCTAATAGCCAATTCTATTTCAGACTTAAAAGACCGTGAGAAAAACACAGAAAAAGCCTATTTTGGAGCAGTCGGTTTTGTAGTGGTTTTATACATATTAATTGCAATAGTTACCGTTGGGTCTTTACCTTTTGAAAAAATAGCAAGTGCTAAAGATTATGTTTTGGCACAAGCAGCAGCGCCTACTTTAGGGCAGATAGGATTTACTATTATTACCATTACAGCTTTGATTTCTACTTTTTCTGCTATTAATGCAACCATTTTAGGAAGTGGACGCGTAAACTATGACATTGCTGAAGATCAAGAGTTACCACGTTATTTTTGCCATATTTTTTGGGGCAAACCTATTGGGTATTTAGTAACTGCAATTTTATCCATTATATTGGTTAATGTCTTTAATCTAGAAAGTATTTCTACAGCTGGAAGTGCGGGTTTTTTATTGATTTTTTGTCTAGTTAACTATATAGGATTTAAAAAGTATCAAGAATTAGAGTCTAAAAAAAGCATACATTTAATAGCTAGTGTATTGTGTCTGTTAGCTTTTTGTACGCTTATTGTCCAACAATTTGAAACTAATGTTACTGGAGTGCTAGTCGCCTTAGGTATTATTGTGTTTTGCTTTGTAATGGAGTGGGTTTATAAAACGGTTGGCTTTAAAAAGTAAGTAAGTCTTCTTCTTTTTATAGTGACGTAAAACATCCTGAAGTTGTATATTTAGGCAACAAAAAGTAACCTTTTATATATTTAAAACCACGTGAGATTAAAATACATACCAGTGTTAGCGTTAACTATTAGCTTAATTTGTTTAGGATGTAAAGAGGTAGATGCTAATCAAGAAACGACTCTAAATTTAGCAGAAACTAAAAATAGACCGACGTTATTTGGAGACGGTATTATCTCAACAGGATTGTATCAACGTGATTTAGCTGTTTCTCCCGACGGGAATCAATTAATGTATACTTTGGGAGATTATAAACAACAAAGAAGAAGTTTAGTACAACTCAATAAAGTTGCTGGGGTTTGGAGTAAACCTGAATTAGTTTCTTTTTCTGGAGTTTATCAAGATATCGAACCTTTTTATACAAATCAAGGGAATACCTTGTTTTTTGCATCCAATAGACCAATTAATAACGATAATACACGTAAAGATTATAATATTTGGTATAGTCATAAGACTGAAGGTAAATGGGGCGAGCCAAAACCATTGAACAATACTATAAATACAACAGAAGACGAATTTTACCCTTCACTAAGCAACAACGGGAATCTTTATTTTACGGCAACAAAACCGGAAGGGATAGGTAAAGAAGATCTTTTTGTGTCGAAAAAAGTAAATGGAGTTTATCAAAAACCGTCGGTCTTAGACAGTACCATAAATACAAAACATTACGAGTTTAATGCTTATGTTAATCCAGAAGAAAATTTGTTGATTTTTAGTTCTTATGGACGGGCAGATGGCTTTGGTGGTGGCGATTTATATTATAGTTTAAAAGATAAATCTGGTCGTTGGAGTCCATCAAAAAACATGGGAAAAGACATTAATTCTGATAAGTTAGATTTTTGCCCATTTGTAGATGTTAACCGCAACACTTTCTATTTTACAAGCGAAAGAGTTGTAGTAGATTCATCTAAAATAAATTCTATAAAAGAATTTAAAGTGATGGCTAATAGGGCTCAAAATGGCACAGGTAATATCTATTCGATAGGATTAGACGCATTGCATTTAGAGTTGTAATTTTAATAGCTCTTTTTTTAATTGTATTTTGACACAACTTGTCATTTTGAAAGATGACGACTTAATATTTTTTCTTTTTGAAAATTTAACAGAATTAAAACTACCCCAAATTAAACCTTCTTGGATTTAGAAAGTCTTATGTTTTTAACCCTTTCTTGATTTTGGAAAAAAGACACGTTTTAAAACTAAAATTACAACAACCACTAGTGTTGTTAGTTATGTTCTGTTTATTAGTAAGCTGTAACAATACTAAAAGTGATGTTGTGGTTGCAAACAATACAAATATTCCTGTTTACAACTTTGACCAGTTAGAACCTTTATTATATACAGATAGTAGCAAAACCTACATTGTTAATTTCTGGGCCATGTGGTGCGCACCTTGCGTTAAAGAGTTACCATATATCCAAGCCTATGCGGATAAACATCCTGATGTTGAGGTGTTATTAGTCAGTATGGATTTTCCTAAGGATATTGAAACCAAACTAAAACCATTTTTAAAGCAAAAAAATATCACTAACAAAGTGGTGATTTTAGACGATGCCGATGCTAATACTTGGATAAATAAAATAGATCCAAATTGGTCGGGTGCCATACCGTATACTATTATTTTTAATAATACAAAGCGCGGATTTTTTGAGCGCTCATTTGAAAGTGAATCTGATTTAGAAACTGAAATAAATAATACAATTAATAACTAATTTAAGATGAGAAGAATAACTGCAGTATTATCTATGATTGCTATATGTGCAATTGTACTAGTGTCTTGTAAGGACAAAGAGAATCATAAAAATGACACCGCTTTAGAGCAAGGTGATCATAAACATGGACCGGATGGTAAGCATCCTGATGGAGATCGTAAAGGTCCTCCACATGGAGGTGACAGAAAAGGACCGCCAAAAGGAGGTAGCCCAGAGCAAACTAAAACTTTAGAAGAAATTGGAGGGTATAATATTGGAGACGTTGCAACTGATTTTAGTCTTAAAAATGTAGATGGAACAATGGTGTCTTTAGCAAGTATTAAAAATGCTAAAGGATATATTGTGACCTTTACTTGTAACGAGTGTCCTTTTGCAAAATTATACGAAGACCGTTTAATAGCATTACATAACACCTATGCACCACAAGGCTATGCTGTAATAGCAATTAACCCAAATAGTCCTGAAAATGAAAAAGAAGGTTATGCAGCAATGCAAGCAAGAGCTAAAGAAAAAGGATTTCCGTTTGTCTATTTAGTAGACGAAGGACAGAAGATCTATCCACAATACGGAGCCGTAAGAACACCGCACGTATTTGTATTGGATAAAGATCGTAAAGTCCAATATATTGGTGCAATTGATGATAATTCTAAATCGCCAGAGGATGTAAAAGTTAAATATGTAGAAGATGCGATTAAAGCATTAGAAGCTGGTAAAAAACCAACGGTTACTCTAACAAAAGCAATAGGTTGTCCAGTAAAAGCGAATAGAGGATAAATTAATAGCACTATCCTTTACTAAAAAACACAAGCGTGAGGCTTGTGTTTTTTTTATGTCTTATTTTAAATATTATTTATTTTAATCCCTAAATACAGGCTTTTCAAATAGTAACCATTTAAATCTTAAACCAATTTCATTAAAAGTAAATCCAGCAGCAGTTGCAGACGCAATGTTACTTCGTGTACCAAATAAGTTTGCCATACAACGCTCTGAGAATTTATAACCTAATTTACCTTGTATTCTGTAAGTACTTTGACTACTGTCATCTTCTATATATTGTAATCCTGTAGCTGCAGTTAACTCGTAAAACCATTCTTTAGGTTTTGCGATGTTTTCATCTTTAATCAGGTTTGCAAAAACCTCTACCGCATTAAACGTTTCTGGAGAGAAATAGACTGTAGGTACTTGGTTTTTAAACGTAATATATTGGTAGTTTAAACCCGCCTTAAGCGATGGTTTTGGTAAGATATTGTAGTATAATGAGGTAAACAATAAGTTTCTGGCATTACTATCACTTTGGCTTGTGTAAAAGTACTGCGTAAACCAACCCAAGTTAAAATTAGTGTTTAAACTGTAGTTAGCATAAAAGTTGTTTTGTACAATTTCACGATCTAATAATTCAGCATTAAAACTCTGTAATTCGCGTTTATAACCAATAGTTAAATCTTGTAATTTAAAAGGCTTAATATTAAAAGAGACATCCGTTAATAACTGTGTATAGTCGTTAGTTGTTGCTTTAGCAGAAGTGATTCCTGCTGTACCTTTGAAAGTTACGTTTGGTAGTAATTGGTAAGAAAGACCAAAGCTTGCGTCATGCGATGTTGCTTCGTTGTTAGTCACTGGGTTATTTGTACTTCTATAGTTGTAGCTTCCTAAAAGTTTAAATTTTGTTGAAAACGGAAACTCTAAATTATTATTAAAAGCAAAAGCTTCGTTATCTCCATTATCAAAGGTGTAAGATGCTTTTCCTTCGTAAAAAGGGGTAAATGTTGTGTTTAGGTTTTTAATAAAGTTAGAAGCATCCTTTTGGTTGTCGTAAAATTTTAATGTGTTTTCGGCAGAGGTGTAAGCTGCTTCATATTTACCTAAAGCTTTTAATGCATTAGCATTTCCAAGGTTACCATCAAATGATGTGCTATCGTTAACCAAAATTTGGTCGTAATCTTTAACACTCTTTTTAAAATCACTTTTATAAATATTAAGGGTAGCACGCAATGCTAGTACCCAATTTTCATTAGGTTTAGTCTCAACTATTTTCGCGATAAGCGTATCTGCAGTTTTAAATTTTTTATTCCAAATTAAAGCTTGTGCATAACGCTCTGTAGTTTGTTGTGTTAGGGTTGCATCTGTTGTATCGTCTAAACTATCATATGCTTGTTGACTTAATTGTAAGGCGTCTTTTTCTTTTCCGTTTAAGTGAGCGACTAAAGCAGAACCGTTTAATGCTGTTATTTTGTTTTCAGGATTTTTGGCTAAAATGTCATAGGTTGCTTTGGCATCGTCTAATCTGTTGGCAATTAAATAGAGGTTGGCTAAGTTTAATAACGTGTCTTTGTCATTATTAAACAAGATTAGGTTTTTCTTTAATAAAGCTTCGGCTTCATCATATTGTCGCGCTTGTTGCTTCTGGTATGCGTAACCTAAATACATGTACTTTTTAGAGGTTAATGCATTTGGGTTTCCTGGTAAAACGGTTAACGCTTTATCGACATAGGTTAACGCGTCTTCGTATTCTTTTAAATTAGAAAGTGTGTTAGCATAACTTAATAAGGCCGGAAAACTTTTCGGGTCTTCGTCTATTAGGCTTTTAAAATAGGTTTTTGCTTTCGGAAAATTACTATTCCATAATAATGATTCGCCATAATTTAATTTCACCTCAAAATCTGTTGGGTAATCTGCTAATAGATTTGTAAAAAGGGTGTTGGCTTCTTCTGGTTTTCCGTTTAAACCAATAGCACGACCATAACATAGTCTTGCTGTTTTATTGTCGGCATGATCTTTTAAGATGGTGCTAAAAAACGTTTCCGCTTTAGCGTATTGTCCAGTTTCTAGATAAGTAAAGCCTTCTTGCATGTCTTGTGCATAGCTAAAAACAGAGGTTAAAAGTATAATAAGTAGGTGTATTGATTTGATTTTCATGTTCTGGGTTTTAATCAGTTGCAAGTTAAGCATTCATTTTGATTCATTCACCTACACCAATGGTCCACTCGTCGAAATTCAACTGAATCTGAGAGGTTTGAGTTGCATCTTTGTATCAGAAATAAAGCAAAACAATTTAAAAATTACATTTATGGCACTTACAATATTTAGAAACGATAACACATTTATATTAGATGGTAAAATAAATGCAATGACAGCAAGACGTTTTGAAAAGCATGTTAATACCACTTTTAAGACTATAAAAAACTTAACGATTGATATTAGTAAAGTTACTGAAATTGATACAAAAGGTGTTGCTGCTTTAAAGGTTATTTATAAAAAAGCAAAAACTGAAAACAAAACGTTTTCTATTGTTGGAAGCGGTTGTAAAGATATATATGAGGAATTATTAACCATGAATATCGCATAACCCAAGTACAAAACAAATCCCAAATCAAACCTATAACTATTATAAAATCTACTATTATGGCATTTAAAATTACACAACAAGACAACACAGTTACTTTAGAAGGAACATTAAATACTAAAACAGTAAATAACTTTAAAATACATTTTGGATTTATTTTAAATGCTTTTAAAAATGTGACTTTAAACATTGATAAAGTGACAACAATTGAACCATGTGCGATGCAAATATTAAAAGCAATGTATGTTAATGGTGTTGTAAACCAACAGATGTTTTTTGTGGAAGGTAATAGAAGCGAAGAAATTTATGAAGCTTTCCAATACCCACAAGTAGCCTAATTATTATTATCCTCTAAACCACTAATCAGATGCAAGTTTTATCTCTTTTAAAATCGAAAAAAATATCTCCAGAGCAATTGTTTATGCTAAGTGTATTGGCAGTAAACGGAGGGAACTACTTGTACAATCTTATTTTAGGACGTGTATTAGGGCCTGCTGAGTTTGCAGATGCTGCTGTACTGATTACCTTTTTATTAGTATTGTCTTTTGTAGCCATGACGTTTCAGTTAGTGACTGCTAAGTTTTCTGTAATTTTTGAAAACGAGACGTTTACTAATTTTGTCTCTAAAATTTATAAAAACGCAACGTTTGTTGGATTAGGATTAGGGGCTTTAATTATTGTGTTTGCAGGACAATTACAAGCGGTTTTTAATACGTCATCGTCTAGCATGTTTACCATTTTTGGAATAGGAGTGCCACTTTATTTTTTAATGAGTGTTAACAGAGGGGTATTTCAGGGTAAAAAGGAATTTAAATCATTATCAATTACTTATCAAGCTGAAATGCTAAGCCGATTAGTAATTACGTTAGCCTTGATTTTTTTACTTGATGTACAGTCATCGGTTGTGATTGCTATCGGAATTTTAATCTCTTTTGGATTTGGTTTAGTGCCTTTCAAATTTAAAAACTTAAACTTTAAAAAATCAATTGCTATTGAAGCTAGCCAATCTAAACAGGTTAAAAGCTTTTTTATAATTACAGCGTTTTATGAGCTGACACAGATTATAATTAACAATAGTGATATCTTATTAGTAAAACATTACTTTGATGCTTACGATGCGGGATTATATGCATCATTAGCCTTAATAGGTCGTATTGTGTACTTTGTAGCTTGGATGTTTGTCATGTTATTATTGCCAACCGTGGTTCAGCTTAAAAAAGAAGGTAAAGCAACAGCGCCTATTTTATTTAAATACGTTGGTTACATCGCAGCAATTGCCACAGCAATAGTTATAGGTTGCGCTTTGTTTCCAGAAACCGCAATTACCTTATTGTTTGGAGATAGTTATTTAGCAATGGCTCCACTTTTATGGAAGTACGCTTTAGCAACTGGTTTGTTTGCTATCTCAAACATATTTGCTTATTACTACTTGTCTTTAGATAGATATATTCCTGTTGTGATCTCTGGAGTTTTCGGAATGTTACAAATGGGCTTAGTTATCTTTTTTCATGAAAGTTTAGAGCAAGTAGTACACATGCAAATTATAGCAATGGTGTTACTGTTAGTTATCCAGGTAATCTTCTTCATGTTTGATTCTAAACTGAAGAAATAAAAATGAATTTATATTAAATTAGTCTTTACATATAAATTAAACGGGAAGGAGTTGCGGTTTACACTGCAGCTTTTTCTGTGTTATAATAGTTTTGGTTTTACTATTTGCCCGTTTTATTATGCAACCTGTTTAAATTCAGTTTAATAATTATTTTTTTTATAATGATTTGTAAGGAGTTGTATTTGTTTACGACAATTTACATGTAAATATCCGTAAATTATGTATATTTAAAATGTAACACTACTTTATTACAGTGGGTTACAGAGCGCTTCTTCACAATTAATTTTAAAGTGAAGAACTAAAAATGAATTTATATTAAATTAGTCTTTCATATAAATTAAACGGGAAGGAGTTGTGGTTTTAAACTGCAGCTTTTTCTGTTTTATAATAGTTTGGTTGTTTAATCTTCTGCTTGATTAACAACCAAACCACAATACTAGCTAAAACAACGTAATCTTCTAAAAGTGAGTCTATTTAAGTGTTTTTTTAATTGCAAATCTACACTTTCTTACCATTCGTCTACAGTAACTTGCAACCTGTCTAAACTCACCTGAATATGTCTCTTTAATAACGCAAATTTGTAGTGTAATTAAGAAACAATATATTAAAAACATATAATAATGAAACTAGCAATCGTAACAGCATATCCACCAAGTAAGGTAACTTTAAATGAGTATGCTTACCATTTAGTAAAGCACTTTAGACAAAAAGAAAATGTTACTGAAATTGTTTTATTAACAGATAAAACAGAAGGAGCAAAAGATATTGCTTTTACAGAAGATGGTTGTAAGATTACAGTTAAAGAGTGCTGGGCTTTTAATAGTTACACAAATATTTTAAATGTAACTAAAGCTATAAGTAAAACTAAGCCAGATGCAGTATTATTCAACTTACAATTCATGAAGTTTGGAGATAAAAAAATAGCAGCAGCTTTAGGATTAATGTTACCATTGGTTTGTAAACTAAAAAAGATTCCTAATATCGTGTTATTGCATAATATATTAGAAGAAGTAGATTTAGGATCAGCAGGATTTACAAGTAGCAAAATCATGCAAAAAGTATATGGTTTTATTGGAACAAGCTTGACAAGGTTAATCTTACAGGCAGATACGGTTGCAGTAACAATGCAAAAATATGTTGACATTTTAGAGAAAAAATATAAAGCTAAAAATGTGACATTAATTCCGCACGGAACTTTTGAGATTTCTGAAGAAAAGCCAGAATACGATTTACCACAAGGTCCTTTACAAGTTATGACTTTTGGTAAATTTGGAACCTACAAAAAAGTAGAGGGTATGATTGAAGCGGTTGAGAAAGTAAGAGCGTCTACAGGATTAGATCTTGAAGTTGTAATTGCAGGAACAGACAACCCAAATGTGCCAGGTTATTTAGCAAAAGTCCAAGAAGATTATAAGCATGTGCCGCAAGTACGTTTTACGGGGTATGTTGAAGAATATGAAGTGCCAACCTTATTTAAAGAAAGTGCGGTAGTTGTATTTCCTTATACATCAACAACAGGAAGCTCTGGTGTTTTACATCAAGCAGGAAGTTATGGTAAAGCAGTAGTGATGCCGGATTTAGGAGATCTTGCTTTATTAGTAAAAGACGAAGGTTATAAAGGTGAATTTTTTGAGCCTACATCTGTAGATAGTTTAGCAACAGCAATTGAGGCTATTGTAACAAACGACGCTCACAGAATTGCTTTAGGGAAATCTAATTATCAAGCAGCAACAGCGTATCCAATGGAGAAAATTGCAGACATGTATTTAAATAAGTTTGATGCTATTATTGCTAAAAAGTCGCCAAGTAAAACAGCAAGAAAAACAAAAGAAAAAGCAGTGGTTTTAGAACCAACAACATTAGAATAACAGTAATATACGATACCTTTTTTGTCCCAAACAAATAATATATCAAGTGTCAGTTTATTGACATTATTATCAAAGACTCTCAAGTTAACCTACTTAATTTGAGAGTTTTAGTTTTTATAAGAATTACAAAAACAGTAGAAAAATAAGCAATTACTAGTTTGTAATATATTTAAACGACGCCTTTTTTACACCATTTTTATCGATAAACCCAAAACGTTTTTGGGTATTACGACGCCAAGGTCTGCTACCTACAACTGCTTTTGGTACATCAACAAAATCATATAAAGTCCAAGACATAAATTGCAACTTATTAGAAGCAATAATCTCTTGGATTTTTTTGTGATAATTAGCTTGGTCTTCTTCAGAGCTTCCAAATGGTTTCCAAAATCCGCTATAAGATGACATTCCAAATTCTTGCAATACTAATGGTTTGTTTGGTATTTGGTTTTGCATCGTTTTTATGGCAGCATCCAATTCGCTTAAGCCTTCATAATAATGAAACGAAACAATGTCTACCTTATCTTTTAAAATTGGTGCACTTTGGGTATTAGACCAACCAATAGTTACAGGATGTACCTTATCTATAGATTTTACTAAATCTATCATGTTGTCTAGCCAAGCAATAACCATATCTTTTCCTCTAGACTCAAAATCAAGGTTTGGTTCGTTTTTAATATCCCAAGCAATAATAGCGTTGTGGTCTTTAAAAGTAGAGACTATAGTTTCTGCGTGACGTTGATTTAAGGTCCAATTCATTACAGAATAATCACCATAAAAATCAAATAACGTTACTACTACTTTTAGGTTTTGTTCTTCCGCAGCATCTAAAGTTTGTTTTAATTTTTCTAGTTTTTTTGGATCTACATCAGCTTTTCCGAAGTCATCATATTGCACAAAAATTCTAACCGAATTTAAGCCAGCGTCTTTAATAACTTTAAAGTCGTTGGCAATTGTGTCTTTCGCGAAAGCGTCACCAAACATATTCCAAGGTGTTGCTTTTGGATAGTAATTAATCCCTTTAATAATTAAACTATCAGTTTCAATTTTTGCTATTTGTGGTGCGTAAGGTTTAGTATTTTCTTTAACTAAATGTCTAATACGCCAAAATCCATCTTCTAGCAAAAACACCATTTTGTAAGTTGAGGTTTCTGTCGTTTCTAGTACTAATTTTTCAGCTTTAAACACCCGTTTATATTCTACAACATTTCTATCTGTAATGACAGCAAGTTGCCCGTCTTCACTAAAAAACTCTAAAGTAGGTTTATGGTTTAATGTTGTGGCTTCAATGGTTGTGTTTTCAGCTTTGTTTAATGCTATAAATGCATATAGGTTTTTTCTAGCGCTATCTGTATAATAATCTTTTATACCAGCAGTTTTATTGCTTTTGTAAGCCACTTGTTTGACATACCAAGCATCTAAATAATCGTTTTGTAAGGCATTTAGATTTTCGTTATCCATTGGGCGACCTTCATTGTTTAAAGGTTCCCAAATTAATTTTGGAGCGTATTGTTCAACTTTTTGTATTTCGGTATGTAGCATCGTACTTCTGTCTGCTCCCGTATTTAAGTAACTAAAAAGCGCACTTATACCGGATATAATTAAGGCTACAATCATAATATATGAGATTATTAATATGGTACGTAGTATGTTTTTATTAAGACCTACCATAGTTTTTTGTTATTAAATGTTTTATTTATTCCAGCAGTTTCAACACTAAAACTATACGTGTCGTTTTGATAAACAGCCGGCTTTAAATTAAAAGTTACATACCCATTAAAAGATGTTTTTATAATGGTGTCAATAAGCACATTGTCTTTGTAAATTAAAAGTTTGACGTGTAAACCATCCGGAATCATTTGCTCCATAAAACTTTGTAAAGGACCAACTAAAATTTCACGATTTTTATTAGCAAAAGCAACATCAAAATCTTCAATAACACTTTGGTAACTTAGTGCAATTGTATCGCTTTCTGCCATACCATCAACATAGGCTTTAATGCTCCAGTTGTCTTTAAAATCAGGGTGAATAATTTTAGAGTGTGCAACTCCATTAATAGTCGTTCCTGTGGTTTTTAAAATATTTCCGTGGTCGTTGGTTATAAAAAAGGTAACAAATGTACCATCGCTAACCACATTGTCTTGCTTATCTTTAATTACAGAGGTATTAAAAGTGGTTACCTGATTTCCGTCGGCGTAGTTATGTGGTCGTTTTGCCGAAATTTTAAAATCTGTAGGAATTGCAGCCCATACATTAATGGTAAATTCTTTAGAATTAATTCCTAAACTTTCAGAAGAGACAAGCATCCGTCCGCTTTCTCGCTTAGAATTAATGTTTCTCCAGGCAATTAAATTATTAGTAAAGATGTCGTCGTTTTCTTCGGAAGCTAAAAACTGAAACCTAGCATTAACCTTTGTGTTTGTTGGTACAGGATTGTCTAAAGAATCTGTAGGTATAACTACCAACATGGTGTAGTCTGTTCCTCCGGCTTCAATACTTGGAGGTCCAATATAGGTTTCCATGGTTGCGACTTCTGCTTTTGGAATAATATTAAATTGACCGGCAGCAGATTTATTTTTGTCTAATACTATCCAGTTTACAACGCCAATTTTTTTGATTATGTTTTCCGGTATTATATATTGAAGCGTACCTTCTTCGGCTATAGCCGAAACTAAAGTTGATCCATAACTATTAGAACAATACAATAATGGTTTTTCGCCTTCTGAAGCAGTAAATTTTAAAACAATTGGCTTACCAACATTATAATCTGTTTGCGTCGTTACTAATTGAATAGGGTTAGTAGCGTCATTATGTTGCACAATAGCAAACGATGATAATAAAATCAAACCTAAAACAAATATGTATGTGCGTTTAAGTAGCATTAATTTGGGCTTCCTATGTATGTGTTAATTTCTATTTTAATATAACTAAAATCAGGATGATCAATTTTTTGTAATTGGGCATCGCTATGGTTTTCAATTCTGTTAGGGACGATTTTTCCAGCAATGGCATCGTTTGGTAAACCATTTACAAAAATGTTTTTCATGTCTGTATTAACTATTTTCACCTGACCATCTTGTAATATGTGGTATTCAAAATCTTGCTTACGTTGTTGTCTTACACCTTCTTTTACAAATAGGTGATCTACCCAAACCATGTCTTTGTTTTCGTCATAGTAAGTTACTAAAAGTTGAGGGATTGTAATCTCTTGGATACCGCTATTAAATAAGTTTCCGTTTATAATACTGTCTTTAATGCTAATGGCACTTAACACCACGTTTTTGTATAAGTCAGATCCCGAAACATTTCCTGCAACTTGTAAGTTAAATTTTGTTGGTTGTTCTTCAAATTCAATAGGTGTGAATTCGTCTGGATTAAACGTGTCCGGAATAGAATCTTGCGTTCTGGACCAAGCAATACCTTCAAAGTTAATACGGAAACTACTAGACTCTTTAGGCATTAGTTTATGCTTAACGTGGTACTTTGCATTATACGTTGCTAGTTGCTTGTTGTTATCGTTATAAAGTGTGCCTTTTAAAATAACATCTGCAGGGACATTATCTACGTTTTGGACTTCTCCAATTATAGCATAACTACCATCATACTGCACTAATTTAGCTGAAACAACTTCTAAAACAGGCTGTTTTAAAATGTCTTCATGGTGTGTTGCTTCTGTTGTAATGCGGCGTCTTCCTTGATTAAAATACTTGGTTGCATTATCAGAGTATAGTTGATCTGGAGGTAAATCGTTATTTAAATCGTCTGGTTGTAAATACCATTTCCCTTTACGCCTTGATAATGATTTATAGTCAATTTTTTCAATTTTCTCTAAAGGCGTAATCCATTGACTAGTCACTTTTGCAGAGACAGTACTGTCGTTACGTTTTGTAATTTCGGTTTCAATAGCATCCATTTTTGCATAGCTACTTAGTAAACCATCCGTTACCGATATCTCTAGCATATATTGTGCTATTGGTAAGTTGTTTTCAGGATCTATTAAGCTGTGCGCTTTTTCAAATTCTTTAAAATCTAAAGCATCGTAATATGCGATAATGGCATTTTCTGGACTGCGTTGCGAATCGTTTTTTAGATAGAATAAGTAGATGCCATAAAACACTGCTATGGCAAGAATTAATGACCAAACGTGGGTGATTCTTAAAACATTTCTATTAAACTTATTATAGGTAGTCGGAAACTTTAAAAAATCTGGAACTGGTTTAATACGTGTTTTTAAAGCATTAACCCAAAGCATTTGTATGTTTAAAATAAAGGCGATTAAAACAGTTAAAAACGGAATGATTCCCCACATTAATTTCACCCATTTGGCAACATCTTCTTTAGGTAAAATAGAAGATACTGGCGGAATGTTAAGGCGTTCCCAAACCATAATTCCATTTTCTAATTGTCGTAAACGTTGCCAGCCACAAAAGTAAAGGATGGGGTCGTAAAACTTATCGTTAGAAAATATGTACTTAAGATTGTATTTCTCTGGCGTTGTTAAAAATTGCTGTAGTGATCCAATTCCGGCAACACCTTTAAATTTTGAGTTTTCTAAACGCTCTATTGGTCGTGTGGTTAATTCTGGTAATCGTCTTGCAGAATGGTAGTTTCCATCAACAGTCATAGCATTAGTTTGCGCACTTAGCCACGCCATTTGGTCTCCAAAACCTAGTGTTAAAAAACGCCATTTATCATGATCATCTTGATTTAAGAAATTAACGATAGGTAACATCTTTATTTTCTGTGGTTGTGACGGTCTAAAATAATTTAAACTCATGGTAAATACAATCATAAATACCATAAGTCCAGCTAATATTCCGCCAATAATACGATGATAAATAGCGCCAAATTTAGACTGAATAAGTTCCTTTAAATCACCTTCAACAAAACGATACACAAATTCGCCCATTAAAGGAATAGATAATATGGACGCCCAAAGTGTAAACCTATCTAAGGTTAAAATATTAAAAGCAGTTTCGCCTAACATTTTTAAAGGTACAGGAGTGGTTCCTCCGGTACCTAATATGGTGCAAATGGTTATTGATAATCCAAAAAACAAGTAACGTTTGCTGTAATATCTATAAAAAATATAGGGTAATAATATTAGTAAAATTCCCCAAGGAATTAAAAAAAAGACTAAGCCAGAGGATGTGATTTCTAAGAAATTATCGCGAGAGCCATGCGGAATGGGTACCTGAGTAATTGGATTGGCTTTGGAGTTTAGCCAATATGGAAAAATACAACCTACAATTAAGACTAATGAAAGCATCCCGAAACTTACAATACGCTTAAACAGTTTAAAAAAACTGTTTAGAAATAGCTTGAAAGTCACTTCTTTCATGGTGTCGACTTGCTCGCGCGAAACATCCATAATTACCATTCCTATTAAAGGAAAGATAAAAAAGATCATTCCAAAAATGGGCGTCACATGGTGTGAAGTTACCGTGACTGCTATTAGTGATAAGGAGGTTGCTAAATACCATTTCTTACCGGTTTTTAACCATAAATATATCTCAGGAAGGGAATGCATTAAAACCGAAACTCCAACGATACTAGGTAACTGTCCAAAAATATGAAGCGTTTCTACAAACGACGAGCTAAATACAGCCAATACACACGCATAACCTGCAACGGTTTTATTAGCCGTCATCATTAGAGAGAAACGATACGTACCAGTAACAAATAGTACAATTGCAATTAAGGCAACACTAAACATTCCAAACTTTAAGCCACCAATCATGGACAGTAGTCCAATGGTTTGATGCACTAAAGGCGGATAACTTTGTACCGTAAAACCAGTGTACCACTCGTAGTTCCAAGGTTCAAACCAACTGTTTGCATAATGATCTGCAAAAAACAGGTGTATTAACGCGTCATAAGTAGTTTCCAAAGTAAAAAATATGGCACTACCATGAAACGCCAATGCTAAAAGAATGGCGGTGATTAAAAATTTGTTTGAGGTTTCCTTCATATAAAGCCTAAGCTGTAATAATATGGTAAAGATAAATAAATATAATAGTGGTTTGATTTTTAATTATCTACAGCAATCTACCATTCGTCGACACTTAACTATAGGTTAAACTAAATAACAATTTCAAGGCTGCTTTCTCCTGTACATTTGTACCATCAACAACACTTAAACACACTTATTATGAAAGTTTTAGCAATAGACGACCAACAATTAGTATTACTGCCTTTACAAAAAAGATTAGTAGAGTTAGGATACGAAGTAAAAATAGAAACAGACGCCAACAAAGGTTTAGAGATATTTGAGTCTTTTAGTCCGGATTTAGTAATTGTGGACATAAACATGCCAGGCGTATCTGGATTGGAAGTGGTAAAATATATTAGAATTACAAAAAACTCTCAAACGCCAATCATGGTTTTATCGGGAGATACCAAAGACGAAACAATAACAGAAGGTTTTGAATTAGGTATTAACGATTACATGAAAAAGCCATTAAGCTTAAACGAAATTAGTGCACGTGTAAAACGATTAATTGGTGCTCCAGAAGTACAAAACACAGTGACTAAAAGTAATGTAATGATACAAGAGCGTTGTGTAGGTGTTGTCATCCCTTGTTATAATGAAGAAGAGCGTTTATTAAGTGAAGAATTTATTACTTATATAGATAAAAACTCTGGTTACCATTTGTGTTTTGTAAATGATGGAAGTAAGGATAAAACATTAGAAGTTTTAAAAGAATTGCAAAAAGGAAGAGAAGATTTTATTACAGTTTATGATTGTGAGAAAAACGGAGGAAAAGCAGAAGCTGTTCGTTTAGGAATGTTACACATGGCTGAAAAAGAAGATTTAGATTACATCGGGTTTTTAGATGCAGATTTATCTACAGACTTAGCAGATTTTGATGATTTAGTTAAAACTATCGAAACTACAGAATTTAAAATTGTAAGTGGATCACGTATCTCTAGAATGGGAGCAAATATTACAAAGGAATCTGCAAGAAAAATAATCAGTTTAACAATTAACTTTATTATCAGAAAGATTTTAAAAATGGACTTTAAAGACACGCAATGTGGCGCTAAAATTTTCCATAAAGATGTTATTGATATCGCTTTTGGTGAAAAGTTTGTAACACAGTGGATTTTTGATGTAGAAATTTTTAAAAGAATGAGTATCCATTTTGGATTAAAAGAAGCAAAAACAATGCTTTGTGAGCAGCCATTAAAAAGATGGATTCATGCAGATGGTTCTAAGTTATCAATGAAAGATTCAATAAAAATTGTTGGACAACTTGGACAAATTGCTTGGGTGTACAGATCAAAAAAGAAACACACAAAAGCAACCTCAAAAGACCTAAAAGTAGCCTAATTACCAACTTTCTAAATCCCCAAATCATGAAAACAGGTATCATAATAATTTTTCATAATAACGAAAAACATATAGACACAGACATTTTTGTAAAACAACTTCGTCAGTCAAATAACATCCAGTTTTGCTTAGTTAATAATGCAAGTAAAGACAATACAATGCATGCTTTACAAGAAATAAAAGACGCTGGATTACCAAATGTATCTGTAGTAGATATAAGAAAATTTAAGTCAGACGTTTCGGCAGTAAGAGCAGGAGCAAGATTTATGTTTAGTCAATTTAACCTAAAGCATTTAGGATACATTTCAACTAATTTGCTAAATATTAAATACCAAGGATTAAATGGTTTAGTAAGAGCAATCAGCGAAAACCATGAAGTAATAGTCGATTATAATGTCGAAAATTTAAAAGAACGTGGTATTAAATTAACACTATTTCAAAGTCTATTTTCAGTAGTCGAGTATTTGAAAAAGCTAAATGTCAAGAATAAATTTGTTAACCGTCAGTATTTAAGTAAACTATAAACCGCTAATTATGAAAGTATATCCAATTAAATTCAATCCAATATTAAAAGAGAAAATCTGGGGAGGAAACAAACTAGGAAACCTTTTAGGAAAAGATACTGACAAAGATAATGTTGGCGAAAGCTGGGAGATCTCTGATGTAAACGGAAATGTATCTGTAGTTAGTAATGGTGTTTATAAAGGTGCTAATTTAAAAGCGCTAATTGCAACTCACGAAGCAGCACTTTTAGGATCAGATAATTTTGCTCATTTTGGATATAACTTCCCATTATTAATTAAGTTTTTAGATGCAAAAACAGATTTGTCTGTACAAGTACATCCAGATAATAAAATGGCTAAAAAACATCATAATAGTTTTGGTAAAACAGAGATGTGGTACATAATGGATAGTGATGAAAATGCAGATATTGTTTTAGGTTTAAAAGATAAAACGGTAAATCCAGAAGTATTAAATCATATTAATGCAGATAATGTAGATGCTGTTTTTAACAGAGAACAAGTTAAAAAAGGCGATAGCTTTTTTATTCCAGCAGGAAAAATACATGCTATTGGAGCGGGTGTTTTAGCAGCCGAGATACAGCAGACTTCAGATGTTACTTATCGTGTTTATGATTGGGATAGAACAGATGATTCTGGTCAAAAAAGAGAATTACATACAAAGTTAGCAGAACAAGCGACAAAGCAATTTGACTCTAATGGTAAAGCAGATTACGCTTTACAACCTAACACTAGTGCAAGTTTAGTTAATTGCGAATATTTTACAACTAACATTTTGGATATTACAAACCATCAAGTTAAAGACTACTCAAACATCGATTCTTTTATTATTTTTATGTGTGTAGAAGGTCAAGTAGATATAACAGCAGGTTTACATACTGAAACCGTAAAAATGGGAGAAACTATTTTAATCCCAGCAAATGCAAAAGAAGTTGCATTTAACTCAGACAACGCAAAATTATTAGAAGTATTTGTAAGTAGTGACTCAACACAAAACTTACAACAAGCATCTTAGTCCTTATTTTAGTGCCAAAACACAAAGCATTTACTATATTTGTTGGCATCAAAAAAAACTTATCATGAGCGTACTTCAAATGTTAGAAGAAAGAAGTAATACAACTTGCGAGTTGTGTACTTCTCCAACAGATACTAGACAATATAATATTCCGCCATCATTAACAGAAACTGTAGATACTTGCGTATTAGTTTGCGGTACCTGTTATGATCAAATCGAAAAAAACACAGAAATGGATGTTAACCATTGGAGATGTTTAAACGATAGTATGTGGTCAGAGCACGTTGCTGTTCAGATTATGGCTTGGAGAATGTTACAACGATTAAGAGGTGAAGGTTGGCCAAAAGATTTGTTAGACATGATGTACTTGGATGAAGATAATTTAGCAATAGCTAGATTAACGGATGAGCATAAAGACGAAGCTGATAAAATTATCCATAGAGATGTTAATGGTGTGATTTTAGAAACAGGAGATAGTGTTGTTTTAGTTAAAGATCTTAAAATTAAAGGATCTAGTCAAGTTGCTAAACAAGGGACTGCAGTTAGAAATATTAGATTAGATCGTGAAAACGCAACTTATATTGAAGGTAAAGTAGGACCAACACTTACCGTTATTATTACAGAATACGTTAAGAAACTATAATCTTAATGACAAGATATAAAAAAGGCTTCAATTAATAATTGAAGCCTTTTTTGTTACAATGCTTTTTCTTGTTGTTTGTAAAATGCATCTGCTTGAAGTTGCATTAATGCACGTGCTTTTTTACGTTTGTATTGATACAGTTCATCTTCTTCTGATAAATCCGAATAAATTTTATCATTTATTTTAAAGTCAGCTTTTACAGATAGTTTTCTTTCTTGAACACGTTGCTCAACAACCGTTTTGATAGCTGTTTCTTGATCTTCTAGTTTAAAATCATATTCTCCCTTGGGTGATAATAGTTTTGCTATTATAGGCGAGGTTTCAATAGCTAAAAATAATAAGAATATAAAAAAAGAAGGCAACCAGGGTAGCGTGTTTAAGGCATTGATCCTGGCCATTAAACCGTCAAAGCCATCAATAATAGGTTGTGTGTTGGCTACTTGTAAGTTGTAATTTGTTTTAAGCTCAAGCAGTTCCAGTTCAATAGCTGTAATTTTATCCTTAGTCTCTGTTTTTAATAGTTGTAAGTCTGCTAACGCGGTATCGTGCTTGTCTCGTTTTTCTTTATAGACAGGTCCTTTTCCTAGTTTATTAGTTCCAGAAGTACCTTCCGCTTCTGTAATATAGGTGTTGTAAAGCGTATTTACTTCAGCTTCTTTTGTGTCAATATTAGTCTGTAAAGTTTTGATTTTTTGTTTTAACTCGGTTTCTTTTGGTGAAAACTGTAAAGCAATATCGTCTTGATTTTGAAGCGTCATTGCATTTTTCTCTGTTAATAAGACTTGATTGATTTCTTTTTGAAAAATTTTAAGTTCTAAAGGTTTTGATATTACGATAGCAATAATTAAGGCTAAAATTAATCTAGGTGTTGCTTGAAGCAACTGATTAAAAAAGGAACCTCTTTTTTTGATGGTTGACACTATAAAACGGTCTAAATTAAAAATTAAAAGCCCCCAAACTAAACCAAATCCAATAGAGATATATGCATTATCAAAAACGGTGTAAAGGGCATAGCTAGAAGCTATAAAAGCCATTACTGCTGTAAAAAAGACGGTAGCGCCTATTCCTGCGTATTTATTTTGTTCGCCATTAGAGGACGTTTTCAGAATATCGGTATCTGCTCCAGAACAGATTATAAAAAAGTGTTTAAACATGATGTGATTGATTTTGATTGATGATCCTTAGATAAGCTCAGGACTGATTATCTATTAGAACGCTAAATGTCTGGTTTTGTTACAGTTTTGAGCTAAAAAAACCTCAAGAATGTTGAGGTTTTTTTGTTTTTACGTAGTTTGTATTTATTTAAACCTGTATTTTTAAATTGAACTTAATTTATTAATAGCCTTTTTTGATTTACTAATCATAGTATTAAGTTGTGATGTCTTATCTGAAATTGTAAAGTTAAAATTGTCTATTTCAGAATTTTTGAAATTCACTTTATGGTCAAGACTAAAACTCAATGTAATTATTTCTTCAGGATTATTTGATTCAAAAATAATGGGTAATGCTTTCCAGTCAAATGCTTTTAATTCATTTAATGTATCTGCATTTATTGTAAGATGTGTAGTCTTAGTTTCAATATTAGATGCCATTTGATCTATTTTTGGTTCAATTACTTTACCATTAATAGTGCGTATTGGCTTTTCCGAAATATGCACTGTAGCAACTCCATTGTTGGTGTTTGAAGAGATATTTAGTTTGAGATTTTTCTTGACTAAATTTATTGCTCTATCAGATGTTATAACCTTTCCATTATAATAAAAAGCAGCGCCTTTTTTTGCCATTTTGATAACGTGGTCTAAAGTACTTATTGGAGGTGGAGTAGGAATTCTTGATACCTTTCCGTTTACAATTTTATTCTCTTTATTGTATTTTTCTATAACCTTTTCTTGTTTTGCTTTCTCTTCAGGAGTCGCATTTGGATTTGCAGGTGGCGGTGGCGGCGGTGGCGGAATACTAGAGGCTTCTCCTTTTTTTACTTTAGGTGATTCTGAATAGTTTTCATCATCAATGTCTACTAATTGTATTCTTATAGATTTATATTTCTTAGACTTAGAAGCGATGTCAAAAAGCATGATAAAGTCTCCTTTTTTAATTCTTGAGATATATTGTCTAGTTTCATTACTAGGCATGTTACCTTCGTTAAATAATGTTTTGATACCTGGAATTTTCAACTTAAAATTAGTTATATCTTCTTGGTTAGTTGTAGTTAAAATTAATTCGGATATTCCTTTTTTTGATAAGTTAAGTGTACAACCATCACATTCTATTCCGTTTACTAATAGTTTTGTGTCTTCTAAGAAAGTTGCAGAATGAGTATATTTTGAAATTTGTTTTTTATTATTACTTAAAACTTTTTGGTTATAGTAGATAAATATTTCTGAATCTTTACTTAAAGGTTTAATTGTATCCTCCCAAGTTTTGTTAAAGCCTTTTTCTGTGTATAAATTTACCTGGTAATAGTGATTACCATAGTTTAAAGCATTTTTAGCCAATTTACTTTCAAAATAATGAACAAAACTTGATGTTGATAATGATGATATTTTATTATTGTCGATTTTTTTTCCGTCTAGCCAAATACCATATTTTTTACTGTCCAACCAATTGTTTAACTGCTGTTTTGTTGGATTAATCTTTATTGGTTTAGATGGAGGAGGTGGTAATAGTTTTTTTTCTATTTCAGATAAGTCAACATATTTTTTAGTTGCAATTATATTCTTGTTTTTATCTCTAAATATTATTGTTACATTTTTATAATACTTGTCTTTATTATTCTTTCTATAATTGATTTCAGAATCCACCTTGTCAGATGCATTTTCGAATTTTCGGACTATAGTAGTATTAGTTTCTTTTTCAACTTCTATTGTATCACTGAAGCTGTAAATTAAAAGGCCTAGTAAAGGAAGCATAAGTAAACTGCGTAACCAGACGATTGATTTTGGTGTTTGTGTTTTCATAAGTGTAAAACGTTTTTTGATTGATGAATAATTGATTGCATTAGCTAATACTAAGTCTTGTTGATTGGATGAGAATTGTAACAAGATGTTTTGGTAGTTTTTTGTGTCAACGCCATGGTTTAAGACAGCTTGATCGGCTAAAAATTCATGATTAAGTTTGGCTTCTTTTTTAAGCCAATATACTAATGGGTTAAACCAAAACATGACTTGAAGTAACTCTATAATTATGATGTCTATACTGTGTTTTTGTTTGGCGTGCGTTTGTTCGTGTAGTAAGACTTCAGTAGGAATTTGTTTGTTTTCAAACTTGTTTTTATTTAAAAAGATATAATTAAAAAACGTATGCGGAATTTCTAATTGCTCCATTAAAACATTGATAAAAGAGCTGCTTTTAACTTTAGTGTGTTTTCTGATTTTTGAAACTATTTTATATAGATTAACGCAAAATCTAATAAAGAATAAACCTACTCCTAAAGCATAAATACTCCATAAAATGATGGATAAGTAGTTGGTTTCTTCTACTATTTTAAAATTTGTGTCTAATGGTATTGTTGTGGAAGTATCAAAAATAAATGATGACTTGTCAAAAGCAGGCTGGACATATGTTATAAACGTTATAAAAGGTATTATTGCAGCAATTGCAACAGCAACCAATAAATAAACTCTTTTAAATTTATGAATGCTTAATGGTTCTAACGCTATTTTGTAAAACAATAGCAAAGCTAAAAGGCAAACACTGGATTTTAACAGTAATAGTTCCATGATTACTTGTTTTTAATTTCGTTGTCAATTATTGCTCTTAACTCCTCTAATTCATTTTTACTTAAATCGGTTTCTTTGGTAAAAAAAGAGGCGAATTGAGAACTGCTATCGTTAAAAAAGTTTTTAATTAAGCCATTAACATGCTTAGAAAAATAGTCTTTTTTCTTAACCATTGGTTGGTATTGTCTTGAGTTGCCAAACTTGGTGTATGTCACAAAACCTTTATCCGTCATACGTTTTAATAACGTTGCAACGGTTGTGTTAGCAGGTTTTGGCTCTGGATAGGCTTCTAATAAATCTTTCATGAAAGCTTTTTCTAGTTTCCATAGATGGTTCATTAATTCTTCTTCCGTTTTTGATAATTGCATGTCTACAAGTTTAGATTAACTTCTACAAATGTAGAACAAAAAAATGATTCTACAAATGTAGAGGTGTTTTTTTTGTTTTTAATTATAAAAGAAAGTAGAGTTTTTGTTTCATTCCTAATCAGTTACGACTGAATTATAACATATTTGTTATCATCCACTCCACGTCATCCTGAACTAGTTTCAGGATCTCCTCCCAAACGGAAATAACTATGTTATCACAAAAAAGGCACGCCTAAATAAAGATTTTTTATTAAGTTGTTTTTTTATGAAAAGAGTAGATTATTTACTACTTCCTAGAGCGTAAACTCTCAATAACAACTGTAGATAGGATTAGCATTCCACCAAAAAAAGTGTTCCAAGTAGGGATTTCGTTTAAAAAGAAAAAGGCAATTATAATTCCGAATATTGGTTGTGTGCTACCAATAATACTGGCTGTACTGACTTTAAAATGGTTTAAACTTTGAATAAATAATGTGTGTCCAATTGCTGTGGTTACTAATGCTAGAATAATAACATACGGAAACTGTGTGCTTATATTAGAAGTGTCGTATAAAAATAAGGCAGGTAATAAAATGATGCTTATTATTAATAATTGAAAAAACATTAGACTGCTACCATGGTAGGAGGTTACGTATTGTTTAAGTATTAAAATACGCATAGCATAACAGAAGGCAGAAAATAGTCCAAATAGAATCCCTTTTACGGCGTCATTTTGAAAGTCTAATTCTGGAGAGAGAATGTAAATCCCTAAAAGTACCAAAGCGCCTAATAAAAGGTGCATATAATCAAATTTTGTTTTAGAAAATAAGGGTTCTAAAAAGGCTGTCATTATAGGAAATGTAAATAAGGCTAGCATACCAATAGCAACGCTTGATAGTTGTAGCGCTATAAAGTAAGTAATCCAGTGCGAAGCCATAAATAAGGCACTTAATACAAAAGCACCTAAGTCTCTTTTAGAGTTTATTTTTAGGGTAATGTTTTTGTATTTACAATATCCTAATAGTAGAAACAAAGCTAAAAAACTACGCCACCAAATGGTTATAGGAGCAGGCATGCTTATATAGCGACCTAAACTACCTGATGTACTAATTAGTAGTGTGGCAAAGGTTAGTGCTAATACGTGCTTTAAATGTTGGTCTTTCACTTTGATTGGTTGTGTAAGCGGTAGTAATGGCATCCTTTATTTTGCTGCCATATATGGCAAAATAAAGATATAATGGATGACGCGACCACCTTTTGCCTACTAAAAGCAAAAGGTGGTGACACCCTAATTTTATTTATACATTTCTGTAAAGTACTTATAGAAATACGGAATAGTTTCAATTCCTTTTAAGTAATTCCATACTCCAAAATGTTCGTTTGGACTGTGGATTGCGTCGCTATCTAAACCAAAGCCCATTAAAATGGTTTTACTTTTTAATTCTTGCTCAAATAAAGCTACAATTGGAATACTTCCTCCACTACGTTGTGGTATTGGTGTTTTTCCAAAGGTTTCTTGATAGGCTTTACTTGCTGCTTGGTAACCAATACTGTCTATTGGTGTTACGTAACCTTGTCCACCATGATGAGGTGTTACTTTTACTTTAACGCCTTTTGGTGCAATGCTTTCAAAATGGTTTTTGAATAAGTCTGTGATGTTTTCCCAATCTTGGTTTGGGACTAAACGCATCGATATTTTTGTAAATGCTTGACTTGCTATTACTGTTTTTGCGCCTTCTCCAGTATAACCACCCCAAATACCGTTAACGTCTAAGGTTGGTCTAATACTGTTACGCTCGTTGGTTGTATAACCTTCTTCTCCGTATACAGCATCAATATCTAAAGCTGCTTTGTATTTGTCTAATGAAAACGGAGCTTTTGCCATTTGTGCACGCTCGTCTAAAGATAATTCTTCTACGTTGTCATAAAATCCAGGAATGGTAATATGATTATTGTCATCATGTAATGATGCAATCATTTTAGTTAAAACGTTTATTGGATTTGCTACTGCACCACCATATAATCCTGAGTGTAAATCGCGATTTGGTCCTGTAACTTCTACCTCAACATAACTTAAACCACGTAATCCTGTTGTAATGGATGGTGTGTCTTGTGCGATCATACCAGTATCACTAATTAAGATTACATCGTTTGACAGCTTGTCTTGGTTTTGTTTTACAAATTTAGCAAGGTTAACACTTCCAACTTCCTCTTCACCTTCTATCATAAACTTGACGTTACAAGGTAAAGTGTTGTTTTTAGTCATAAACTCCATTGCTTTAACGTGCATGTACATTTGCCCTTTGTCGTCACAAGCACCACGTGCAAAAATAGCGCCCTCTGGATGTAAATCTGTTGTTTTGATAACAGGCTCAAAAGGAGGAGAGGTCCATAAATTTAATGGATCTGGCGGTTGTACGTCATAATGACCATAAACTAAAACGGTTGGTAAGTCTTTATCAATTATTTTATGAGCGTAAATAATTGGATATCCTTCTGTTTCGCAAATTTCAACAACATCACAACCAGCGTCTTTTAAGCTTTTTGCCACAACGTCTGCGGTGTTAATGGTATGTTCTTTATAAGCAGAATCCGCACTGATTGACGGAATCTTAAGTAATTCTATTAATTCGTCAAGAAAACGTTGCTTGTTTTCTTGGACGTAAGACTTTATATTTTTCATGAAAATAGATTGAATTTATGTAAAAATACAAAAAGGATAATAATTTCTTTTAAGGTTGTTATGAATATTCAAACTATTGTTTATATTTGCAATCCGAAATTACGGGTATAAGTCGCAGGCGTGGTGGAATTGGTAGACACGCTAGACTTAGGATCTAGTGCCGCGAGGTGTGGGAGTTCGAGTCTCCCCGCCTGTACAAAGTAAAAAAGCTTCTCTTGTTAGAGAAGCTTTTTTTATGCGCTATAATTAGAAAAAAGGAAAAAGCTTCAGCACAATTACTGAAGCTTTTTGTATTGAAAAGATTAAATAGTTACGATTTAATCAGTTTAGTAGTTTGTATTTGACCGTTATTAGTTTCGGTTTTTACTAAATAAAGTCCTTTTGCTAAATCTTGAATATAAAATTTATGACCTGCTTTAAAAGTCCCATTATAGGTTTGTATTAGTTTTCCTGAAAGATCAATTACTTGTACCTTCTTTACTTCAACGTTTACTGAAAAAGAAACGTTAGATGGGTTAGGGTACAGTTTAAAGACACTAGATAGATCAAACGTATCTGTGCTTAAATTTTGTGGTACGGCATTACCATACACTTTAAATTGTCCAGCAGGAATACTTAAAGGCGCTGTTGTACTAGTTACATTTATTGAAGTACTGTTTGTTGCATCCATTAAGTCATACCAAGTCCCCGTAGACGGAAAGTCTGGCGTTATATTTTGCGAAACAACATCAAAATTAGCTAAAATAACAACGTTATTTAATTGGTCTGACGGTATGGAGTTATCAAAAATGTATATTCTTGGTGTTAATGTGTTAACATCAGGGTTGGTTGGATTGTTAATAACATAATTGCCTTCAAAAACGGGTTGGTTAACTTTTAAATCGTTTAACCTTGACCAGTCATTATAAACTTGACTTCTAGTTGTGTTTGTTAACCAGTTATTATCCCATTGTGGTTGTGGTTTTGTATCTAGTTTACAGTCGCCATCTGATCCTCCAGGGACGTTTACACTTCCGTTATTACACGTGTAAATTGAATTTTCCATACCTAACGCTCCAAAGTGCCAAATCATTTTTGGACCAGGAATAGTTAAACTTACTGCGCCTAAAGCGGACATTCTAGAAATTGCAGTGTTTAAATCTGTGACATTATGACTAGCGTTAGTTGCATTTCCAAATTGTAAGTTTCTGTACATTAAACGCTCTTCGTCGTGGCTTTCTGGGTAACCAATTAATCTAGGCGCATCAAAGTTTCGGCTATTGTGTCCCATTCCATTAATGTTACTATTAGAAGCGTAACCCATTGTTAATTGATTGTATGGATCTGTCATTTTTCCCCAAAGCATGATGCCTTTGTCTTCGCTTATTCTGTAATCAGCCCATTCTTTTTCTTCTTGAGTACCACCTAAATGTTCGAAAATCACGTAATGATCATCGTCTAAACTCCAAGAATAATCAGCGTATTCTTTTAAAACAGCGACTCTGTCTGCTTGATATTGGTTTGTACAGTTCTCGTCTGATGGGCTACAGTTTTGAGTAAACCCTTTAGTTAAATCCCAACGGAATCCATCTATATTAAACTCTTCCACCCAATGTTGCACAACACGCTTTGTGTAATTTTTAGTTAACGTGCTTGAATGGTCAAAGTCAGAGCCAACGTTATAACTATGAGTTGCGACTTGATTAAAGTAAGGGTTTTCGCTGCTTGGTTCTCCCCATCCATCATTATCAGGGTCGTCCATCCACATGCGTACCATTGGATTACGTCCAAATGCATGGTTTAAAGCAATGTCTAAAATAACTGCAATTCCGTTTTGATGACAAACATCTACAAACTCTTTAAATTTAGCTTCTGTACCGTAGTATTTATCTAAAGCCATATGAAAAGAAGTGTTGTAACCCCAACTTTCGTTACCTTCAAATTCCATTATTGGCATTAATTGAATGGCATTAACATTTAGGTTTTTGAAATAATCAATTCTATCTATTAATTGCTGAAAGTTTCGTCCTCCGTCCGCATTTTTATCAAAGTCTCTAATTAAAACTTCGTAAATTACTAAGTCTTCTTTTTTAGGCTTTTCAAAATCTGTGACTTGCCAGTTATAAGTGGTTTGTCCTGTTTGTAAAACCGTAACTTCTCTTTCTTGACCAGCAGGATACACTGGTAAGTTAGGATAAGATGAAGCTGGAATATATGGATCGTCAAAAGGAGAAAGTACTACTGTAGAAAAAGGATCTGCTATTTTAACTAGTTTAGGAGAGCCTGTTACTGTGTTTTCCGCTCCAACCCAATATTGATATGTTTCTATTTGTTGCGCAACTAATCCGTTAATCGCTAGCCAAAATTTACCAGTAGCAGGATCTTTTTTCATAGCATCTGCATCTGAAGGTGTCCAGTTATTAAAACTTCCGGCAACGTAAACAAAATCTTTTAAAGGGGCTTCTAATACTAATGTTGCAGAAGTTGCGCTAGTATAATTAATACCATTTACCATGCCTGCAGGTAGTGCTTCAGAAGCTGCATTATTTACTAAAATGGTAAATGTTTTTGTAACTGTCTCAGTGCCTTGTGACACTTCAAGTTGACAATATTTATTTTCGGTTATATTAGCAAAAGCATAGTTGTAAAAATTTGTAGTCGTTGTGTTTACAACAGCTCCGTTAGCTTTTAAAACATACGTAGCATTACCATTAGTGTTTTGTGCTAATATTTGTGTGCTAGCACCACTGGTTACAGCAATTATTCCGTTTGAAGTTGGATTAATCATATCCACCTGAAACGCACCAATATTGAATACAAAATTTTGACATCCGCCATTATCTAGCTTTAATTCTTGTGTACCGTTTGGGTTTCTAAACACGAGTCCCATTTTAGTAACATTAGCCTCTTCAGAAGCTGTTAAATTAAAATAAGTACTTGGTGTTAATGTAATGCTCCATGTGCCATCACCATTATTGGTCATTTCTCCAATGCCATCATCTTGTCCCCAGTTTCCGATTACTTTTATGCCGTATTCATCGGTTTCATCACCGACTCCTAAATGCGCATATATTTTTGTTGGATTAACAATACTATTACATGTGGTTGCAGTTGCATCTACAGTAATAGTAACTGGTTGGTCCACTAGTATAGGATCAGGACTTATTGTGACTTGTGCGACTGCAAATAGAGGAAAAAGCAGAAGCAAGAAAAGTAGTTGTTTTTTCATGTTGTTTTTTTAAAATAAAAGGCCTGCATTATAGAAAACTAATTGATGCAGACCTTTTTGTTATACTTAAAACTTGATGTTTTTTACCATTGGTTTAAACTAATCATAGGATCAGCCCCAGAAAAGTCAAATACAATATTATAGATTCCAGCAGTTACAGGTATGTTAGCACCTCCAACTTCCATTGTTCCATCGTTACCATCATCACCATAGTTAAGACCCCATGCATCGTTTTGACGTATTTTAATCTCACCATCAGTTAATGTAACACCATTGATGTAATAAAAGCCTTCGTTGATTCCAAAATCTGGTAAAAACTTAACGTTTGGTCCATCCCATCCATTAGGAGCAGCATCACCTACAAGTCCCCAAACATCCATTGGTTCTAACTCGTACGTTTGTGCATTTAAATCTAAAGTTAAAATGTAATGTCCAGCAGTTACAGGTATATTTCCTCCTCCAACTTCTAAAATACCATCTAGACCATCATCACCAAGGTTTACACCCCAGTCATTATTAAATCTAAATTTCATTTCACCATCGGTTAATGTCACCGCAAGTTTAAAGTTGTCTTGAAAAGAATTATAAGTTAATTGTGTGTCTGGTCCATCCCATCCATTTGGTGTACCATCACCAACAATTCCCCAAGAAAAAGGTTCTAATGTATAAGATAAAGGTACTGCAGCATCATCCGTCATTACAGTAATTTTATAAGTACCAGCAGTTACAGGGATATTAGCAGCGTTAGGTTCTACTGATCCATCAGCACCATCGTCACCATAATTTTCTGTCCAAAGGTTGTCTTTTCTAAACTTCATTTCGCCATCTCTAAGTGTTGCATAGGCAACGTATTGATTTGGTGTGCTTGTTGTGTAAAACGGTACATCTAAAATTGGTCTGTCTGTTCCTGCATCCCAACCTCCAGGAGTGGCATCTCCCACTAAACCTAAGTTTGTAGATAGGTCTAATAAAGATGAATATGCTGTAATATTAACCGTTTTTACGTTAGAAGTAAATACCGTCCCTTCACTAAGCGTTGTTTGTATTTTAAAATCAATATCAGTAGCTGTATTAGGAACAATTCCTAGAGATAGCAATTTACTGTTTATCTCTTGACCTAATAAGATTTTTACTAAATCTGATCCAGCTGAAATAGATTGAGGTGCGCTAAAATCACCACCAGTAAAATCTATTAGAATTTTATAATTAGCAGCAGCATTAAAACCATAATCTGGATCTGTCCAATTTAAGGTTAAGACTTCTGTTTCTGCTAATTCTTCAGTTAACACTAACGTTTGTTCAGAAACACTTAACTCAGTATTTACACCCGTGTTTAACGTTGTTAACTCATTATCATCACAACTTACTAGCACAAATAAAAGTGCTAATAAGGTAATGGAATTATTAATTAATTTTTTCATTTTAATACGGTTTTAGTACCCTTCGTTTTGAGAAAGGTTAGGATTAACTGTAATAATACTAGTTGGTAATGGGAAAAGGTTTCTAAAGCTTGACACTGAAGTTCCTGCTGGTTCGTTACCTTTAAATGGCCATAAATAAGCATCTGTAGTAAAGTAATCGTATCTAATTAAATCAGTACGTCTTTGACCTTCCCAGTATAATTCTTTAGATCTTTCATCAAGAATAAAGTCTAACGTGATATCTCCACTTGAAATATTAGCGAAAGCACCACCTGTAGCTCTTTCTCTTAATTCGTTAATCTTCATTGTTGCTAAACCTAAATCTCCGCCACCACCTCTAACAGTCGCTTCGGCGTAGTTTAAATAAATTTCGGCTAAACGAATTAATGGTAAATCAGAATCTACAAAGTCTCCAGCAGCATCACTACCTTGAAATCCGTCACTATCTACGTTTTTAAATTTAGTCACCGCATAACCATTCTCGAAAGGCGGAATAGATTCGATTTCTAAGTTTTGTCCATCACTATAAAACATTCCTCTTTTATCTGCTGTAAAAGGTGTTATTGTGTAGGTTAATGCATTAAGATCTAAAGTAATGTAATATGTTCCTGCAGTTACAGGAATGTTTCCACCTCCATTTTCTAAAGCACCATCTTGTGGATCATCGTCTCCGTAGTTATTTCCCCAATCTTCATTAAATCTAAATTTCATGAAACCATCAGTTAAATCTACATAAAGACCAAATTGATTAGATCCAGTTTGAAACATTTCTGTATCTGGTCCGTCCCATCCATTTGGTGTACCATCTCCAACAAGTCCCCAATCTGATTGCGTTCCTAAATCAGCATTTAAATCGTCTATATTGGCAGCGAATTTTTCGACAAGATTTTTAGTTGTTCTAATTCCGGCCCAACCACCATTTACACCAAATTCTGTTGCATCCATAGATCCACCAATAGCAGCATGTACTAAAAATGTAGTACCACCATAAGTTTGAGATCTAAGACCATCAAAATTTAAAGCAAAGATAAATTCGTCTTGTGCTCCGTTAGTATCGTTATCTGCTAAGAATAATTCGTCATAAGCAGTTCCGTTACCATTAGCATCATTCATGTTAATGCTATATCCAGAGTTAATAACATTATTAGAATACGTTACGCAGTCAGTATAACGTGCGCTTCCTGTCCAAACTTCTGCATTTAAGTATAGTTTAGATAGTAAAGCCCAAGCAGCAACTTCGTCTACACGTCCATACTCGTTAGAACGACCAGGCTTTAATTCGCCTTGAATTGCTAATAATTCTGATTCAACAAAATTAAACAATTCGGTTCTTGAAGCTTGAGACGGTAAGTCTGTTGTTACTTCTGTAACTAAAGGCACACTACCAAATAAGTCCATTAAGTTATAGTATGCAAAGGCTCTTAAAAAACGAGCTTCCGCAATAAAATTACTAACCTCAGCATCTGTTAATGCAGCTGCATTGCCTATAAAAGAATTACAAAAAGAAACTTCTTGTGCTAATCTGTAATACATAGCTTCACTAAAGTCATTACTTCCAGACCAATATTGCCCGTGTAAATCAGGCAAACCTGCGTCTCCCCAACCAACAACTGCGTGATCTGTAGTTAATTCGTTTAAGTTGAAAAGCATACGCGAGTATTGAGAAAATCCTTCATCTATATCTGCGATATCTGCTTGTCCAGAAGGACCTTGTTGTCCTGTCAATGCTAAACTGGCATATAGTTTTGCTAAAGCCCCTTTTGCTTCTGTTGCATTAGCAAACACATCTTCTTCGGTAAAACTATCTGGATCAATCGGAGACTGATCTAAATCGTCATGACATGATACAAATCCTAAGGATAGTAACATGATTACAATTAAATGTTTAAGTTCTTTTTTCATTTTTCTGCTTTTTTATTAAAAATCAATGTTTACACCCATTACAAAAGATCTAGGTCTTGGATAAAAGTTATTATCAATACCTAAATTAATTTCAGGATCTAATCCACTGTAATCTGTTATTGTTAAAACGTTTTGTAATGATCCGTAAAACCTAAACGTTGTGTTTTTTACTTTATCTAAAGTATAACCAATTGTGATGTTGTCTATTTTAAAGAAAGATGCTTCTTGCACAAAATGGTCACTAGTAGCTGTTCTATCACTAATTACCGTAAATCCACTGTTGTAATAATCTGAATGAATGTTAGATAAAATGTTATTGTTAGTTGCGTTAAGTAAAACACCTCTATTAGCTTCTACATCATTATACATATAGTTTTCTACACTAGCTCTTGATTGTAAAGAGAAGTCCCAGTTTTTATAACTAGCATTTGTATTAAAGCCCATTAAGATATCTCCAAATGGATCTTCTTTGATGTATTTGTCTTCGTCGTTTATAACGTTATCTCCGTTTCTGTCTACAAAAACACCTTCTAATGGTGTTCCGTTAGCATCATATACTTGTTCAAAAACATAAAAACTATTAGCAGATTCTCCTTCGCGATGAATTTGAACCGTGTTACCAGTTCCTGTAGAAATACCACCCTGTGCTTGGTCTACATTAAGCTTTGTAATTGTATTGTCATTAAAAGAAACATTGTAGTTAACGGACCATTCAAAATCGTCTGTTTTTACAGGAATAACGTTAAGGTTAAATTCTAAACCTTTGTTTTCCATATTACCAATGTTTTTGTTTACTCTGTTTCCAAAGTTTGTAAAAGGATCTACAAGTGCAGAAGCAATTAGGTCGTTAGTTTCTTTTACGTAAGCGTTAACCGATCCTGAAATACGTCTGTTTAAAAAGGCATAGTCTAAACCAACATTAAATGTTTTTCCAATCTCCCAACGTAAATCCTTGTTAATAGGTTCAGGTCTGTAGGTTTGAAAGAAACCAGTACCAAATTGGTAATTAGCAGTATCTGTACTTCCGTTATATCGTGTTAAAAACTGGTAGTCACCTAATCCGTTTACGTTTCCTACTTCACCATAACCAACACGTAATTTTAATTCGTTAAAGAAAGAATCTTGCATAAAATCTTCTTTGTGTACACTCCATGCGGCAGCAACAGAAGGGAAAATTCCCCAACGGTCATCTGGGTTTAATTTTGAAGAAGCATCGGCTCTTACGGTAGCAGTTAAATAATATTTACTATCGTAATTATAATTAGCTCTTCCAAAATAAGATAATAAAACATTTTTAGATTTATCTATAAACTCAAACTGGTTCCCATCTTCTTGAGCTTCGCTATCATTACTAAAGTTATCATATTCAAAAGACTGGTAGGCGTAACCTCCGGCAACTGTTAGATTATGAACATCTTTAAATGTTTTGTTATACGTTAAATACGCATCAAAAACTTTGTTGTCAGAGTTTTGAGAATAACTAGTTTTAGAACCGTTAAAGGTTGGGTCTGATGTAGGAATAAATTCTGAAGTTACTGTACGACCATGACTGTTAGAAGTGTCGTAACCAAGATTAACTGTTGCAGTTAAATCTTCAAAACCATGTATTTTATAATCAAATTTAGCACTACCAACAAAACGTCTAACTTCTGCAGTATCATCTTTTAGGTTTAATAAAGCTAATGGGTTAGTTGGCGCTAAGTTATTTTGGTTTCCTGTTCCTGCATCTAACCATGCAAAATATCCACCGTATTGTGAGTTAGGATCTAAAATAGATTGTGTAGGGTCAAAACTTACAGCACTTCCAATAGCTCCTCTATCAGAAAATGTATTTTCAGTATACATTGCTCTAGCATTTAATTGTACGGTTAAATGGTCTTCTAATAAACTTGGAGTGAGACTTATTGATCCTGTTGTACGTTTTAAATTGTCGCCATCTAATATTCCGTCATGTTCAGAATATCCTAAAGACGCACGCATTGGTACACCAAAAGCATTACCTAAAGCACTAAAGTTATGGTCTTGTCCAAAGGCTGTTTTGTATATTTCGTCTTGCCAGTCTGTATTTGCATTTCCTAATTGTGCAATTTGAGCAGGCGTACCTATATCATTAATTAAGGTTCTAAATTGATCTGCGGATAATACATCAACATTATCAATTGGACTGTAAACCGTAGTTTGAGAACTTACGTTAAATTTAAAGTCTTTGTTTTTTCCTTTTTTAGTAGTAATTAAAATAACACCATTGGCAGCTCTAGATCCATAGATTGCTGTGGAAGAGGCATCTTTTAAGACTACAAAAGTTTCAATATCATTTGGATTAATAAAGTTTAAAGGGTTTCTAGTTCCTCCAACACCACCGTTATCTAACGGGATTCCGTCAATAACGTAAAGTGGTTCTGTAGTTAAGGATAAAGATCCTGCTCCACGTATAGTAATGCTTTGTCCTTCTCCAGGCGCTCCACTTCCAGAAGTTACATTTACACCTGCTACTTTACCACTAATAAGTGATTGTGCAGATACAATTGGTCCTTTGTTAAAGTCTTCGCTGGTTAGTAAATCTGTTGTTCCTGTTAAATCTTCTTTTTTTACACCACCATAACCAATAACTACAATTTCATCTAAAAGTGCAGCATCTTCAACTAGAGCAACATTTAATTTAGATTGACCTGTATATGTTATTTCTTGAGAGACATAACCAATGTAAGAGTATACTAAAACGTCTCCATTGTTAACATCAAGTGAGTAATTACCATCAAAATCCGTAGCTGTACCTTTAGTTGTGTTTTTTATAATAACATTAACCGTAGGTATGGGTAAGGCTGAAGCTTTTTCAGTAACTGTCCCTGTAACTGTACTTTGTGCAAGTAAAACAGTTGGTATAAACAGTAAAGCTAATAGAAGCCTTTTAAAAATTGTTTTCATACAATAATATTAAATTAGTTTAAATTTTAAATGTATATTTCTACTTCTCGAGGATAAAGCTATGTAAATTTTATGTTAACTTTTTATCTCAATTTTGAGAATGTGCTACGAAAACGTTTTCGTGTTGACAACTTTTTGAGTATTTGAGAAAAATGACCATTGAATAATGAATAATCGTCATTTTTTAATGAATATTTGATATAAACTATTAAGTTTAGGGTCATAAATGTGTTAAATCTCAAACGCACAGCCAAACAACCATCTTATTTATGAAAAAAAGAATAACACTTAAACAAATTGCGAGAGAATTAGATGTGTCTATTTCTACGGTTTCTAAAGCGTTAAGAAATAGTATTGAAATTAGCGAAGACACCCGTCAAAAAGTACAAGCTTTTGCTAAATTTTATAACTACAGACCTAATAATATAGCACTTAGCTTAAAAAACAGAAAGACAAAAACTATAGGTATTATCATACCAGAAATAGTACATCACTTCTTTTCTAAGGTTATTAGCGGTATTGAAGCAGTAGCCAATAAAAGAGGATATAATGTTATTGTTGGACTGTCAAATGAATCGTTTGCAAAAGAGGTAATCAACATGGAAATGTTAGCCAATGGAAGTATTGACGGATTTATATTGTCTATTGCAAAAGAGACGTTACAACAACAAGATTACCATCATTTTACCGAAACGATTAATCAAGGAATGCCTATCGTGATGTTTGATCGCGTCGTCAATGCTATAAAGTGTGATAAAATAATTGTAGATGATGTTTTAGGTGCAAAAAAGGCGGTTAGTAAGCTAATAAGTAATGATTGTAAAAATATAGCCATTATAACCACTAAAGATTATGTTAGTGTCGGAAAATTAAGAACGCAAGGGTATTTAGAAGCTTTAGAAGAACATAAAATTAACCCAAAAGCAAGCTTGATTTTAAAGGTGGATGATGAGTTATTATCGGAAGATCATTTAGATTCTCTTGAAAAAGAAATCGAAAATTTGTTTAGAAACAATAAAAAATTGGATGGTATTTTTGCTGTAAATGAGTTGTATGCAATTACAGCAATGAAGGTAGCCAGAAAGTTAAAAATGAATATTCCAGACGATCTTCAAATTATTGGTTTTACAGATGGTGTATTGTCTAAACATGCAGTACCAGCCTTAACTACCGTAAGTCAACACGGTCAGAAAATAGGTGAAAAAGCAGCCGAATTATTGATAAATAATCTAGAGCGTGAAGATGAAGAAGACATCTACGAAACCGTAGTTATTGAAACAGAATTGATAGAACGAAATTCAACAAAATAAAAAAATAACCTTGGTCATTTAAAAACTTTTATATCTTTACAGCATTCAAAACTTATATTTTTACTTCTCAGGTAATATAGTTTTGATAGGTTTTTTCGCTTATCAAATAGTATCAACTAATAAAATACTATTATGAAAAAACGCACACTTGGTTTTTTAGAAATCTGGAACATGAGTTTCGGTTTCTTAGGAATTCAATTTGGTTTCGCCTTACAAGGCACTTCAATGACAAGAATATTTCAAACATTAGGAGCTGCTCCTGATGAGATCCCTATGCTTTGGATTGCTGCACCTTTAACAGGTTTGCTTGTTCAGCCTATTATTGGTTATATGAGTGATCGTACTTGGAGCGAAAGATGGGGACGAAGAAAACCTTATTTTTTAATTGGAGCGGTACTTAGTACTATGGCTTTATTTTTTATGCCTTATTCTCCTGTATTGTGGGTGGCAGCAGGTCTTTTATGGATTCTAGATGCTTCTATTAATATTTCAATGGAGCCTTTTCGGGCTTTAGTTGCGGATAAATTACCAGAGTCTCAGCGCTCTTACGGATTTGTAATGCAAGCTTTAATTATTGGAATAGGAACATGGATTGCTAGTAGTTTACCGGAAATAGTATCCTATTTTGGGATAAGTAATTCTGCGGACTCAGGGGTTTTACCCATGTCTGTAAAATTATCATTTGCAATAGGTGCTCTAGTGTTTCTAGGAAGTATCCTTTACACGGTGCTTACAACTACAGAATATCCACCAGAGGATATGGAAGCTTTCAAAAAAGAAAAGGCTAAGAAAAACCAATTCATTCCAGACATTCTAAATAATATTGGAAACATGCCACTAACAATGAAAAAACTTGGCTTAATCCAGTTTTTCTCATGGTTTGCATTTTTTACCATGTGGAGCATGGCAAATCCGGCACTAACAGAGCATGTGTTTAAAACACCAGCTCCTGTAGAGACTGCTTATGACATGACTATTCCGGCTCAAGCCGAAGCTTTTAATGTTGTAAATACTGCCTTTCAAGAATCGTCAAATGCAATAGGATCTGCAATGGGGGTTTATGGATTATCTTCTATGGCGTTTGCTTTATTATTAGTGTTTTATACCTCTAGAAAAAATATTAACCGAAAGTATGTCCATATGGCATCTCTAATCTTAGGAGGTCTTGGTTTTGTATTGATGAACTACACATCTCCAGATAACTTAAAATGGTGCTTTGCATTAATTGGGTTTGCTTGGGGTAGTATTTTATCTATGCCTTACGCCATGTTATCAAGTTCTGTAGACCCTAAAAAAATGGGAATGTTTATGGGGATTTTCAATATGTTTATTGTTATTCCGCAAATTATCGCAGCACTTGGAGGTATTAATTTTATCTCAGGACTATTAGGTGATGATGCTATAAATGCAATGACTGTTGCAGGAATTAGCTTAATAATTGCAGGACTTTGCAACTTATTAATTACCAACAAAAACGCAATTACATACCAAGCAGAAGAAATTTAAAAGATGAATAAAAAAGGATTCATATTCGATTTAGACGGTGTCATCGTAGACACTGCAAAATACCACTTTTTGGCTTGGCAAAACCTTGCAAAAAGTATAGGTATTGATTTTACACACGAGCAAAACGAGCAACTTAAAGGTGTTAGCCGCGTAAAATCATTAGAGAAAATATTGGAATGGGGAAATAAAACTATTTCAGAAGAACTGTTCGCCTCATTAATGGGTAAAAAAAATGAAGAGTATTTAAGCTTCATTGAAAAAATGAATGATGAAGAAGTCTTACCTGATGTACCTAAAATATTAGCGTATTTAATTGCTCAAAAACAACCAATTTCTTTAGGTTCTGCTAGTAAAAATGCACGCCCAATTTTAGACAAAGTCAACTTGCTTTCTAAGTTTGATGCTATTGTGGATGGTAACGATGTTAGCAAAGCAAAACCAGATCCAGAGGTGTTTTTAATAGCAGCACAGCATTTAAATATGATACCAGAAAATTGTATCGTGTTTGAAGATTCAGTAGCAGGTGTTCAAGCAGCTAATACTGCTAACATGATATCTATTGGTATTGGAGAAAGAAATGTATTACATGAGGCTGATTATATCTTTTCGGATTTTACTGAAATAGAAAATAGCTTTATAGAAGAATTAATAAATAGATAAAAATATTGATTGTCACACTGAGCGTAGTCGAAGTGTATGTTATCAAAAAAATATAAGAAAATGAATCAAGATTATATACAACCAGACAATTGGTCTATAATTGAAGAAGGTTTTGATGCAGATCGCGTAAAATCTTCAGAAAGTTTATTTAGTATCGGAAATGGCGCCATGGGACAACGTGCTAATTTTGAAGAACAGTACACCGGTCCAACCTTTCAAGGAAGTTACATTGCAGGGGTTTATTATCCAGACAAAACCAGAGTGGGTTGGTGGAAAAATGGTTATCCAGAATATTTTGCAAAAGTGCTAAATGCACCAAATTGGATTGGTATTAATGTCGAAATTAATGGCGAACAACTAGATTTAAATACCTGTGTTGCAATCACTAATTTTAGAAGAGAGCTAAACATGAAAGAAGGTTGGTTGTCTAGAACGTTTACAGCAACGCTTCCAAATAAATTAGAAGTAGAGGTTAAAACAATACGTTTTTTAAGTTTAGATTTAGATGAGGTTGGTGCAATTAATTACCAAGTAACACCTTTAAATGGAGACGCTATTATTAAATTTCAACCGTATTTAGATTCAGGAATTACTAATGAAGATACCAATTGGGATGACCAATTTTGGGATACTTTAAAAGTGACTACAGAAAATGATAAGGCTTTTATTGAAGCAAAAACCATGAAAACAGGTTTTCATACTTGTACGTTTATGCAGGCTTCAGTGTCTTTAGAAAACAAAAAACAAGAGCAAAATCCTGAAGTTTACCAACAGGAAAATGGGATTACATTTACTTATAGTCTTTCGGTTGCAAAAGGACAAACAGCAAGTGTTGTTAAGTTTGGAGGTTATACTGTAGATCGTAATCACGATAAAACGGAATTAGTTTCAGCAGCAAAAACAGCTTTACTTACAGCCTCAGAAAAAGGGTTTGCACAGCTTTTAGAAGCGCAAAAGCAAGCTTGGGATGCTATTTGGAAAATGTCAGATATCACTATTGATGGAGATGTAAAAGCACAACAAGGGATTCGTTTTAATATTTTTCAATTAAATCAAACCTATTTAGGTAAAGATTCTAGTCTAAATATTGGTCCAAAAGGATTTACAGGAGAAAAATATGGTGGAAGTACTTATTGGGATACGGAAGCGTATTGTATTCCGTTTTATATGGCTACCAAAGATCAAAACGTCGCGCGTAACTTATTAAAATACAGATATAATCACTTAGAAAAAGCGATTGAAAATGCCGAAAAGTTAGGTTTTAAAAACGGAGCAGCATTATACCCAATGGTGACCATGAATGGTGAAGAGTGCCATAACGAATGGGAAATTACCTTTGAGGAAATCCATAGAAATGGAGCTATCGCGTTCGCTATTTTTAACTACTATCGTTACACTGGCGATTACAGTTATATTCCAGAAATGGGATTAGAAGTCCTTATCGGAATAGCTAGATTCTGGCAACAACGTGCTACGTTTTCAACAGATAAAAACCAATACGTTATTTTAGGTGTTACTGGTCCTAACGAATATGAAAACAACATCAATAATAATTTTTACACTAACTATTTAGCTAAATGGTGTATTGATTATGCGTTAGAAAATATAGAGAAAGTCAAAGAAGGACATCACGACGATTATTTGCGTATTACGGGCAAAACAAAAATCACTCACGAAGAGTTACATGCTTGGCAAAAAGTTGCAGATAATATGTATTTCCCATATTCTGAAAAGCATCAAGTGTATTTACAACAAGATGGCTTTTTAGATAAAGAATTAATTACTGTAGCGGATTTACCAAAAGTAGATCGACCAATAAATCAGAAGTGGAGTTGGGATAGGATTTTACGTTCGCCTTACATTAAACAGGCTGATGTGTTACAAGGGTTTTACTTTTTTGAAGACCAATTTTCTACTGAAGAATTGAAACGTCATTTTGATTTTTACGAACCATTTACCGTGCATGAAAGCTCGTTGTCACCTTGTGTGCATAGTATTCAGGCTGCTAAGTTAGATCAAATGGATCAAGCATATACGTTCTATTTACGTACCTCTCGTTTAGATTTAGACGATTATAATAAAGAGGTAGAAGAAGGCTTGCATATTACTAGTATGGCAGGTACTTGGATGAGTATTGTCGAAGGTTATGGCGGGATGCGTATTAAAAATGATATGCTAAATTTTGAACCTCGTATTCCTAAAGAATGGGACGCGTATTCATTTAAAGTCAATTTTAGAGACCAAATATTAAAAGTAAATGTGTCACAATCAGAAACTACTTTCGAGTTAGAAGGTAATACAGATTTGAACATAATAGTAAATAATAATCCCTTGACTATTTCGCCAAATAACTTGGTGAAAGCATAAACTAAAGACACTAATTAAGATGACAAAATTAATTCACATAGCATTAATCGTTTTAATTAGTGTTAGTTTTTCTTGTAAAAAAAAGATTGAAGACGCTAAAGTTTCTGAGGTTGTAACCGAAGTTAAAAATGACATAGAAAGGATTGAACCTCCTAATTGGTGGGTTGGTTTTAAAAATAAACAACTCCAGTTATTAGTCAAACATCCTAATATTTCTGAAGCAAAAGCAAGCATAAAGTATCCAGGTGTGTCTATTGATAAAGCCCATAAGGCGGATAGTCCTAATTATTTATTTTTAGGACTGTCTATAGCGGAGCATGCCAAAGCAGGACAGTTTAATATTTATTTCGATTTTAAAAACGGAACGCAACTTGTACAAACCTACCAATTAAAAGATAGGGAAAGCGAGGCTGCGGATATACAAGGATTTGATAGTAGTGATGCTATTTATCTAATAACGCCTGATCGTTTTGCAAATGGAGATACTTCTAATGATATAGATGTCAATTTAAACGAGAAAACCATAAACAGAGCAGACGATTATGGTAGACATGGTGGTGATATAAAAGGGATCATAAATCATTTGGATTATATTCAGGAGATGGGGTTTACCCAAATTTGGTCGTGTCCATTGTTAACTAATGATATGCCCGAATCGTCATATCATGGTTACGCAATGACGAATTTTTATCAAGTAGATCCACGTTTTGGAACTCTAGAAAAGTATCAAGAATTAGCTGTAAAAGCTAAAGAAAAAGGTATTGGTTTAATCATGGATCAAGTCGCAAACCATTGTGGAAGCCAACATTGGTGGATGCAAGATTTACCTTTTAAAGATTGGGTTAATCAGCAATCTAATTTTGAAAATAAACAACCATTAGCTAATTCTAATCACAGACGTACAAGTAACCAAGATTTGTATGCTTCAAATCGTGATAAGACTGAAATGACTGAAGGTTGGTTTAGCGCAAGAATGCCAGATTTAAATCAGCGTAATCCGTTTATGGCTAACTATATAATTCAGAATAGTATTTGGTGGATTGAAACCTTACAATTAAGCGGAATCAGACAAGATACTTATCCTTATCCAGACAAAATGTTTATGTCGGATTGGGCTGGAGCTATCATGGACGAGTATCCTAATTTTAGTATTGTAGGAGAGGAATGGAGTTACAACCCATTACTAATTGGGTATTGGCAAAAAGGGCATGAGAATAAAGATGGTTACCAATCTAATTTAAGGTCAACCATGGATTTTGCAATGCAAAACAATATTGTGGAGGCTTTAAATCAAGAAGAATCTTGGGATAAAGGTTTGGTTAAAATATATGAAGGCTTAGCAAACGATTTTGCATATGCCTCTCCAAAAGATATTATGATATTTCCGGATAATCATGATATGAGTCGCATTTTTACACAATTAAAAGGGGATGTGCCAAACACGAAAATGGCTTTAAGTTACCTATTAACCTTACCTAGAATTCCGCAATTATATTACGGAACAGAAATTTTAATGGACGACTTTGCAAAACCTGGAGACCATGGTTTGATTCGTACTGACTTCCCAGGAGGATGGGAAGGTGATACTGTTAATGCATTTTCAGGAGAAGGGTTGACAGATGCTCAAAAGGACATGCAGTCATTCCTTAAAAAAGTATTGAATTACAGAAAAACAAGTACTGCTATTCACGACGGGAAAACCATGCACTTTGCACCATTTATGGGCACGTATGTTTTATTCAGAAGTATTAAAGAGGAAACCGTTGTTGTAATCATTAATAAGAATGAAACACCAATGACCATCGATTTAAAACGGTTTCAAGAAGTAGGATTACATGGAAAGACATTAAAAAATATAATTTCTGGTGAAACTTTCAAGTGGCAAGATAAAATTATCTTAAACGAAAGAGGGAGTCTGTTATTAACCACTAAATTATAAACCGTTGTCACACTGAGCTCAGTCGAAGTGTTTCATAAACTCAAATAATGAAAAATTTATTATACATATTATCTTTTTTGCTATTTCAAATAGCATCAGCACAAGTCACAATAATTATTGAAGAACTTCCAAAAGATACACCAAAAGAAACAACGATTTTTATTTCTGGCGATTTTGAAGGCTGGTCTGGTGGACATAAAGATTACCAGTTACAATTAGTAAATGGACAGTATCAAATCACACTTCCCAAAACAGAACAACGTATTTTATATAAGTTTACCTTAGGGAGTTGGGATGCTTCAGAGAGTAGCAATACAGGTGAGAAAATAGATAATCGTATCTATAAGTTTAATAAACCTAACGACACAATACACGTTAAAATAGCAGGTTGGAGTCATTTGTTTGATACTAAGGAAGTCTCGACAGCTTCAAAAAATGTATCCATTATTTCAGAAACTTTTAATATCCCACAACTTAATAGAAAACGTCGTGTTTGGATCTATTTACCTCCAGATTATAACACATCAAAACAAGATTATCCTGTAGTTTATATGCATGATGGTCGAAATGTTTTTGACGCAACTACTTCTGGTTATGGTGAGTGGAATGTAGACGAAACTTTAGATAAATTATTCAAAGACAACTTAAAACTTATTGTGGTTGGTATAGATCACGGGGACTCAAAACGTCTTGACGAATATTCCCCGTGGGTAAACAGTACATATGGTGGAGGCGAAGGAGAAGCGTATGTGGATTTTATTGTAAACACGCTAAAACCTTATATAGACACTAATTATAACACTAAAAAAGACAGAAGCAATACAGCCATTTTTGGAAGTTCTATGGGAGGTTTAATTTCGCATTATGCGGCGCTAAAATACCCAACAGTTTTTGGTAAAGTTGGTGTGTATTCTCCTGCATTTTGGTTTGCTCCAGAAGTAAAGCCTTTTACTGTGTCTCATGCTAATCTTCAAGATACTAAAATGTATTTTTTAGCAGGAGGAAAAGAAGGTGAGAACGCAGGATATAATCAGATTAGCCAAACCGTTACAGACATGAGTAGTGTTATTTCTATTTTAAAAAAGAGCGGTTTTCCTGAAAAAAACATCCAATCTAAAGTAGTGCCAGAAGGAAAACATAACGAAGCACTTTGGAGTAATAATTTTGCTGAAGCCATTACTTGGTTGTTTGAAGACGCGATTGAAAAAAGAGCGTTTAAGTCTGTTAAATTTCAAAATAATCAATTAAATATTCAGGTTTCAGAAGGAAGCTATTCCATCTATTTTTACAATCCTGAAATTATCGAAACTACATTTTCACCAACAGGTGAAACATTTGATAAAAAATCACATGCTGTTGTTTTGGATAAAACGCTTTCTGATGTAAAATTTTATGAGACAACTTCAGAGATTAGTTTTCAATCTAAAAAAATAACAGTAAAAATCACCAAAGCACCTTTTCATATTTCCTATTGGAAAGACGGAAAAGAAATCACGTCGGTTAAAAATGGTTACCAAAAAACAGACCAATTTGAAACTATTAGTTTCAACTTAAAACCAGACGAAGTTTTATACGGTGGAGGCGCAAGAGCATTAGGCATGAATCGCAGAGGAAACCGATTAGAGTTATACAACAAAGCGCATTATGGTTATGAAGACCGTAGTGAATTAATGAATTACACGATGCCAATTGTGGTGTCTTCAAACAAGTATTTAATTCATTTTGATAATGCGCCCATTGGCTTTTTAGATTTAGATTCTAAACAAGACAATACACTGACTTACGAAACCATCTCAGGTAGAAAAACCTATCAAATTGTGGTTGGCGATTCTTGGTTAGATCTAACAAAAAACTACACGCAATTAACAGGAAGACAACCGATGCCACCACGATGGGCATTAGGTAACTTTTCTAGTCGCTTTGGCTATCATTCGCAACAAGAAGTCGAAGAAACGGTTAAGAAGTTTATAGACGAGAAGATTCCGTTAGATGCCATAATTATTGATATTTTTTGGTTTGGAAAAACCGTCCAAGGAACAATGGGAAATTTAGCATTTGATCGCGATTCGTTTCCTAATCCAAAACAGATGATAAAAGGACTGCAGGATAATAACGTAAAAACGGTATTGGTAACAGAACCGTTTGTATTAACCACATCTAAACGTTGGGAAGAAGCGGTTAAAGAAGATGTTTTAGCAAAAGATACACTTGGAAACCCATTTACATTCGATTTTTATTTTGGTAATACAGGACTGATAGATATTTATAACCCAAAGGGCAAACAATGGTTTCAAAACATCTATAAAGACTTATCGGATTTAGGTGTTTCTGGGGTTTGGGGCGATTTAGGAGAGCCAGAAGTGCATCCTAAAGGATTACAACACGCCACAGGAACAGCAGACGAAGTTCATAATATTTACGGTCATAATTGGGCCGAATTAGTACAAGAAATGTATAGTAAGAATGCGCCAAATACAAGACCATTTATTTTGATGCGTGCAGGAAGTTCGGGGTCGCAACGTTTTGGAATGATTCCTTGGTCTGGAGATGTTAATCGTACATGGGGCGGATTACAATCGCAACCAGAAATCGCATTACAAATGGGGTTGCAAGGATTGGCGTATATGCATAGTGATTTAGGAGGTTTTGCAGGCGCTAATTTGGATGACGAGTTGTATGCCCGTTGGTTACAGTATGGTGTTTTTCAACCTATTTACAGACCGCATGCGCAAGAAGATGTACCAGCAGAACCTGTGTTTAGAAGTGATAAAGCCAAAGCCTTAGCAAAACAGGCTATCGAGCTACGTTATAAATTATTACCATATAATTATAACTTGGTGTTTGAAAACAACCAAACCGGAGCACCTTTAATGCGAGCCTTGTTTTTTGAAGAGGAAGACAATAAAGAACTGCAAACTATGGCTTCAACATACCTTTGGGGGAATGACTTTTTAGTGACACCAATTGTAAATCCTAATCAAACGGAAACAGAAGTTTACTTTCCTAAAAACAGTAATTGGTTTGATTTTTACACGGACAAAAAGGTAAACGGAGGACAAGCACTTTCCGTGAAAACGGAAGAAAATAACATTCCGACATATGTTCGTGGTGGTGCTTTTATTCCGACCGCAAAACCAATGCAAAGTACAGCGGAGTATAACGGAAGCACATTGGACTTACATTACTATTTTGATGCATCGGTTTCAGAAAGTCAGCGTACACTTTATAATGATGATGGAGCTACTAAAAATGCTTTTGAAAAAGGGAAATATGAGATTTTAAAGTTTCATTCTAAAACCACTAAAAAAGCGCTGGAGCTTCAGTTTGACGCTGAGGTTGGTTCTAATTACGCAACAACAAGTGAAAAAATAACGGTGGTGATTCATAATTTTCCATCGGACCCGAAGCGTATAAAAATAGATAGCAAAAAATTAGATTTCAATTATAACCAAATTAGTAAGATTTTAAGTTTTGATGTGCAATGGAATCCTTCATCAGCCATCAAAACACAAATAAAATATTAAGTATAATATGAGAAAAGGGATACTTTTATTAGCAATAATAATGCTTATTTTCAGTTGTAAAACTGAGAAAAAAGAAGCACAAGACTTAGCCGAAAATCAAAAACCAAAGACTATGGAAACACCTTTTGTTTGGGAAGCAGCAAATTTATATTTTCTGTTAACGGATCGTTTTAATAATGGCGATAAAACCAACGATATTAGCTACGGACGTACAAAAGAAACAGGCGTTTTACGTGGTTTTGAAGGTGGCGATTTAAAAGGGATTACGCAAAAGATTGAAGCGGGTTATTTTACCGATTTAGGGGTTAATGCGATTTGGATGTCTCCAATTGTGGAGCAAATTCACGGAGCAACCAATGAAGGAACAGGAAACACGTATGGATATCATGGCTATTGGACTAAAGATTGGACTACTATTGATGCCAATCTAGGAAACAAAGCAGACCTTAAAAATTTAGTAGATGCGGCGCATAAAAAAGGCATTCGGGTGTTGCTAGATGCAGTAATTAATCACACAGGTCCAGTTACAGAACAAGATCCTGTTTGGCCAAGTGATTGGGTAAGAACGGGACCACAATGTGACTATAAAAATTACGATAATACAGTAACATGTACGTTAGTTGAGAATCTTCCAGATATAAAAACAGAAAGCAATGAGGCTGTCGCTTTACCACCTGAATTAGTCAAAAAGTGGAAAGCAGAAGGGCGTTATGAGCAAGAGGTTGCAGAGTTAGATGCGTTTTTTAAGGCAACGGGTTATCCTCGTGCACCTCGTTTTTATATCATGAAATGGTTAAGCGATTATATCACTGATTTCGGAATTGATGGTTATAGAGTAGATACCGTAAAACATACGGAAGCTTATGTTTGGCAAGAGTTTAAGTTGGTTTGTGATAACGCTTTCGCGGAATTTAAGCAGAACAATCCAGATAAGGTATTAGATGATACTGACTTTTATATGGTCGGAGAAGTTTATAATTACGGAATTTCGGCAGGAACTGCTTTTGATTTTGGAGACAAAAAAATCAACTATTTTGATAACGCATTTAATAGCTTAATCAATTTTGAATTTAAATGGAATGCGGCGCAACAAAAGTATGAAGAGCAGTTTAAGACCTACGATAGTATTTTAAATAATGAATTAAAAAAATATGGTGTTTTAAACTACTTAACCTCTCATGATGATGGGCAACCATTTGATAAAAACAGAGAAAAACCATTCGAAACTGCTACCCGTTTATTATTGTCTCCAGGAACTGCTCAAATCTATTATGGTGATGAGTCTGCAAGAGATTTAACTGTGGAAGGTACCGTAGGAGATGCGACCTTAAGAAGTAACATGAATTGGGAAGAATTATCTCAAAAACAGGACTTATTAATCCATTGGCAAAAACTAGGTCAATTTAGACGTAATCATCCAGCAGTAGGAGCAGGACAACATAAGATGATAAGCGAGACGCCTTATCTTTTTAGTAGAAGTTATAGTAAAGGAGAGTATAAAGATGACGTTGTTATTGGTTTAGACTTACCTAAAGGAAAACAAACTATTACGGTGTCTTCCGTGTTTGAAAACGGAACAACTGTTAAAGATTTTTATTCGGGACAAACTTTAGAAGTTAAAAATGGAACGGTTACAATAGTAACAGATACAAATATTATTTTATTAGAAAAAGTAAACAACTAATCTCGCAAATAACTAATGTCACACTGAGCTAATGTCACACTGAGCGCAGTCGAAGTGCTCATAAGTTATAAGTAAGATTTAAAGTAAAAAATATAAAATTCAAAAGAGGTAAATAAAACATCATCTCTATTAAAAACTACCAATGTCACACTGAGCGCAGTCGAAGTGCTCATAAGTTATAAGTAAAAGTTAAAGTAAGAAACATAACATTCAAGAGAGGCAGACAAAAATATCATCTCTATTAAAAACTACCAATGTCACACTGAGCGCAGTCGAAGTGCTCGCAAGATATAAGCAAGATTTAAAGTAAAAAACATAACATTCAAAAGAAGCAGATAAAAATATCATCTCTATTAGAAACAACCAATGTCACACTGAGCGCAGTCGAAGTACTCACAAAAATAATATACAATGAAAAAAATAATTTTATCCCTAGCAATCCTGACCATGTTTGCATGTAAAGAAGAACAAAAACAAACTGAAACAAAAGTAGTTTCAGAAGAAAAAGTAGCACTTAAATCCATATCGGATTCAGTTTTAGAAACTGCTGTTATTTATGAAGCTAATATCAGACAATATTCCCCAGAAGGGACCTTTGAACAATTCACAAAGGACATTCCGCAGTTAAAACAAATAGGTGTAAAAGTGATTTGGTTAATGCCTATTTTTCCTATTTCGGAAACAAAACGTAAAGCAACTGGAGGAGCAGATAGTAAGTTTGCATCTGAGTTTCCAGAAGCAGAACAAGATAAATATTTAGGAAGTTATTATGCAGTATCTGATTTTACTAAAATCAATCCGGAATTTGGAACGATTGAAGATTTTAGAACATTATTAACGACTGCTCATGATAACGGGATTTATGTAATTTTGGATTGGGTGCCTAATCATACAGGTTGGGATCACACCTGGTTAAAGACTAATCCAGAATTTTACACACAAAATGATAAAGGAGAAGTAGTACATCCTTTGGATACGGATTGGACGGATGTTGCAGATTTAAATTACGACAATCAAGAGATGCGTAAGGCAATGATTAAGGATATGAGCTATTGGTTGACAGAAGAAGGTGTTGACGGTTTTAGATGTGATGTGGCAGGTTCTGTGCCAACCAATTTTTGGCAACAAGCTATTCCTGAATTGCGCGCTAAAAAAGACATTTTTATGCTAGCTGAAGCTTGGAAGCCAGAATTGTTAGAAGACGGTTTATTTGATATGGGATATGGATGGGATAGACATCATGCCATGAACCATATTGCAAAAGGAGACAGCGATGTGTCAGAATGGTATACTGCGATGAAAACAGATGATGAGCGTTATGCAACTAATGATATTTTAATGAATTTTGTAACCAATCATGATGAAAACTCATGGAATGGTACTGTAAAAGAACGTATGGGAGAGGCTTCAGAAATGATGACAACCTTAAGTTTTTTAACGCCAGGAATGCCATTAATTTATTCGGGACAAGAGTTTGATTTAGATCACAGGTTATTATTTTTTGAAAAAGATAGTTTCCCGCATACCAAAGGAAACACGTGGGCCTTATTAGAAAAATTAGCAACGCTAAAACAAAGTAATAAAGCATTGTACGGAGGAAAAGCATCAGCAAAATATACACCGATTGATAACGGAACAGCTATCTTGTCTTTTTCAAGAACAAATGGAGGTGATGAGGTTGTTTTTATTGCTAATGTGTCTAAAGCAAGTGTAAACGCAAATCTGCCACAAAAAGGGCAATATCTTGATTTTATGACCAATCAAACGGTCGTGTTAAAAGGAGATGCTATTCCATTGGCTGCTAATGAATACAAAGTCTTTGTAAAGCAGAATTAACAGAATTAGTAGTGTGTTAGAAAAGTTGGACGTCGTGCCAACTTTTCTATTTTATAGACCTGAATTAATGGATTAAATAAAGGGTGTTTGTTTAAACTAGTTGAGGGTCAGTAGTGTTACCTGTTAAGTTAGAATGGCATTATTTATATTAAAAAATATGCTAAACCCTTTTACAATAGTGTTTAAGAGTCTTTTTTTGACTATTTTTGCAGACTATGCAAGAATTAAAACTTTCAGATTGGTTACCTACCACAAACAAAGAGGTGAAAATACGCGGATGGGAAGCACTAGATGTTATCCTTTTTAGTGGGGATGCTTACGTCGATCATCCAACGTTTGGTCCAGCGGTAATTGGGCGCATGTTAGAAAGTTTTGGCTTACGTGTAGCCATTGTTCCGCAACCAAATGTTAACGATAATCTTCAGGATTTTGTTAAACTAGGGAAGCCTAAATTATTTTTTGGTGTTACAGGTGGTTGTATGGATCCAATGATTAGTAATTATAACGCTAATAAAAAGAAACGTGATAAAGATGCGTATACTCCAAATGGAGATATTGGGTTTAGACCTGATTACGCAACATCAGTATATTCTAAAATTTTAAAAGATAAGTGGCCAGACACACCTGTTTTAATTGGTGGTATTGAAGCGTCTTTGCGTCGTGTAACACATTACGATTATTGGAGTGATCAATTAATGCCTTCTATTTTAGAAACTTCAAAAGCAGACATGTTGGTTTACGGAATGGGAGAACAACCCTTACGTGAAGTGGTGCGTTTACTTGAAAAAGGAGTGCCTTTTAATAGTATTAATACAGTATTACAAACTGCTGTTCTTTTAGATAAAGGAGACAGTATTCCTAAAAATGCAAATTGGGAAGATATCGAGATCTCATCCCATGAAGTATGTTTAAGTGATAAAAAACAGTATGCTTCTAACTTTAAAGTTATAGAGCAAGAGTCCAATAAATTGGCTGCTAGACGAATTTTTCAGAAAGTAGGAGAGAAGACCTTAATGATTAATCCACCTTATCCAACCATGACGGAAAAGGAGATTGATGCGTCTTTTGATTTACCATACACAAGATTACCACATCCAAAATATAATAAGCGTGGACCAATTCCTGCGTTTGAAATGATCAAGTTTTCTATCAACATTCACAGAGGGTGTTTTGGTGGTTGTAGCTTTTGTACCATATCAGCACACCAAGGAAAATTTATTGCATCGCGTAGTCAAGAGTCAATTTTAAAAGAAGTAGATACGGTTGCTAATATGCCTGATTTTAAAGGGTATTTAAGTGATATTGGAGGGCCAAGTGCTAATATGTATCAGATGAAGGGTAAAGTACAGTCTATTTGTGACAAGTGTGTTGCGCCTAGTTGTATTTCGCCAGTAATATGTAGTAATTTAGATACGTCACATAAACCGTTAACGGATTTGTACCAAGCGGTAGATAAGCATCCAAAAGTAAAAAAATCATTTATAGGTTCTGGAATACGACACGATATGTTGGTGCCAGAATTTAATAAAAATGCCGATCCTAAAGAGCTTGATGCTTATACGGAAGAGGTGATGACTAAGCACGTTTCTGGTCGACTTAAAGTGGCGCCAGAGCATACTAGTGATCCTGTATTAAAACTGATGCGTAAACCATCGTTTAAATACTTCCATAAGTTTAAAGAGCGTTTTGATAAGATTAATATCGCTAAAGGTTTAAAACTACAGTTGATTCCGTATTTTATATCTAATCACCCAGCGTGTGAGGTGGAAGATATGGCTAACTTAGCTGCCGAAACTAAGGATTTAGGATTTCAGTTAGAGCAAGTGCAAGGGTTTACACCGACGCCTATGACTGTTGCTACCGTAATTTATTACAGTGGATACCATCCATACACACTTAAAAAAGTAAATACACCAATTACACGTAAAGAGAAAGACGAGCAACACCGTTTTTTCTTCTGGTATAAAGATGAAAATAAAGCGTGGATCAAAAAGACCCTAAACAAATTAGGGCGTCAAGATTTACTAAAAGTGTTACTACCAGAGAAAGCAGAAAAATGGCGTAAAAACGCACCTAAAGGTGATGCTAAGAATACGTTTAATGATGCGGTTCCTTTTAATCAACGAAAAGATAAGGCTCAATTTAAGTCTAAAAAGAAACGTCGTTAAAAACAGACTAGTCATAAACAAAAAAGCCACTAATGTTAGTGGTTTTTTTTGTTGAATATCTTAGTGGTTCTTCTGAGTGGGTCGGACATAGCTGAGCGTGAACACCCCTGCGGTCCCCTCAAGGGGACATTGTTGCGGAGTGTTGCGTGCTGCTTCTTCATAAACTTTATACTTAATAAACAAACTAGCGCCATAACTGTTGATGTGATGGTTGTCCCCTCGAGGGGACATTCTGCCGGAGGGATGCGCGCTAAACTTCGTTATACATTTTATGTCCACCAATTTAACTAGCGTCAAAACTGTTGAGGTAATGGTTGTCCCCTAGAGGGGACTTTAGGGGTGTCCTTAAAACACATCTCCAAATAATGTTATATTTTTAACTCGTTAGTTCATAGTTAAATAAGCTTCAAAAGTATGTCTGGAGCTCATAATTACTTTAAGTATTCTACACAATGAGAAATAAGATTATCCCATACCGTTCAGACTTAAAATTGTTTGCAAGACAATTACGAAAAAATAGCACATTAACCGAAGTCTTACTTTGGCAAAATATAAAACAACGCGCTTATGGTGTTCAGTTTCATAGACAGGTACCGATGTTGAATTATATAACAGATTTTTATTGTCACGAAATTGGTTTAGTTATCGAGATCGATGGCTCTAGTCATGATCATAAAGTATTATATGATGCTAAAAGACAAGGCGAATTAGAAGCGTATGGTGTTACTTTCTTAAGGTTTACTAATGAAGAAGTAAAGAAAAACATGTTTAGTGTGTTGTTGGTTATTGAAGAAAAAGTTAAGGAGTTGAGTGCGTGACTGAAAATCAAGCCCTGACTAAAGCTGGGTGAACACCCCTGCGGTCCCCTCGAGGGGACATTGTTGCGGAGTGTTGCGTGTTAGGCTTCCTCATAAACTTTATGCTTATCAAACTAAAGTAGCACCAAAACTGTTGATTAGATGGTTGTCCCCTAGAGGGGACTTTAGGGGTGTCCGTAAAGAGCATACTAAAGCGTAACTAGTAATGTTGCGGAGTATTATGTGTTAGGATTCAAAATACATTTTATACTTGTCAAATAAACTATCACCAAAACTGTTGATTAGGCAGTTGTCCCAAAGAGAGAACCATTTCGGTGTCCGCAAAACCCACCTGTCATTAAAACTTGTTAAAAAAAAAGACTACCAATTTGGTAGCCTTTTTTAGCAGGTTATTTTAGATCATAGATTTTACTCTAAAATCATAAACGTTTTTTTCTTTCGACCATCACTCATCATAATAAATTTATCTGTTTCAAACGTTCCGAAATAAGGTAAGTAATACTCATTACCTCTATTGTCTTGTATTTTGTTGTAAGATACATCACCATTTATAGCATATTCAAAATCGTATAATGCTGACGATTCAAACCAACCTTTAGAGACTTTAGTTCTACCATCATTTTTCTCTGTAAGGTTTTTACCAGAATTTAGTATCACATGCAATTGGTCGTTCTTTAAAAAGGCGTTGTAAGATGGCGTAGTAGCTCTTTTAAAGATACTTCTTCCCCAATCAAGGTTACCAGAGGTATTAAATTTTAAAATCAAAATGTCATCGTAATGGAAAACGGTTTGCCAATACCCACCAGCAGTTCCTGTTTGTACATAAGTTTGTGTTACATAAAATTCTTCTGCAATTAAATAGGTGTTACCTTGACTATCGTTTAAGATGTAGTCAATTTCAAAATTGCTTAACTCTTTTTGCTTTTTCTTTTTTCTATTCGCTTTTCTGTAACTATATAAATCGTCAAATACTTGCTTTGGTAGCAGGTTCTTTTTTTGATTTGCAATAGTTAGATTATTGGTGTCAATAATAAAATCGCAACCCCCTTTTACACGATTTACATTTTTTTCAGAATAAAAACCTAATAGATGTAATTTGTTTTCTATTACAGAGATGCTTAAAGATTGGATATGATCGTCTTCTAAGCTGATTTTTATATCAGACACAGCAGACGGTGTTATTTTATTTAAAATAAATTGGTAATTAGCATCACCATTAAGCTTCTTTTGTCTTTTTCCATTGGTGAATAATTTACCTAAAGAAAATACAGTTTTATCATTTTCTATAAATAAATCGTTGTGTGTAAACGTGTTTGTTTCATCTTCTTGGTAAGACTTTTTAAATTCTAGTTTAAGCGTTTCTGCATCGTAAACATGTATTGTATACGCATTTCTGTTTTTCTTGATATTGTCTGTTGCAATAGCAAAATAGTTGCCATCTGGCGATATCGCAAAACTAGTATTGTGACGTCTGCTAGATCCAAAAAGACTTTGTTTTTTCTCTACCGTTGTTTCAAAGACAGTTACTTTTTTGTAGCTTTTGGTTTTTAAATCTAGAATATGACAATATAAAATACGATCGTTTTTATTGGGCGCATAAACGGTAAAAAGCTTTAGTTGGTTATTAAAATATAAGTCACCAACATAAGTTTCTTTTTTACTTACTTCTACATTTTTATTAAACATCTTTTCTTGATTGGTATCAAAAACATCAAAAAGCAAGGTTTTTTTACTGTTTCTAGCAATAACGGTTTCTCCTGTATTAGACGTGTATATGGCTAAAATATCATTAGATTTAACTTTGTCTTTATATTCGGCACTCTCACTTACTTTAAGGTTGGTAGTAGATTGAGCTATAATCAGGTTAGAAAATAGTAGTAGGGCAATTAATAACAGTTTTTTCATAGCGAATTTTAAATTGGTTTGTTTTTTAATGAAATAAAAATTATAAAAATTTGAAGTTTTAAAAGTATTGCTTTTAGTCATTAAAATGTAGAAATAGGTATGCTATTTACATATTAGTTATGATGTACTTTTATTAAAAGAGTGCTAATAAAAATAATAGCCCTATTTTATATGTGCATATGGCGTTTTAAAATATCAATAAGTAAAATTAGGAGGTTGTATGTATCTTTACGACACATTTAATTTATCAGGAAAAAGAGAGTTCTAAGTTAAAAGCTATTTAAAATAATATACCATGAAAAAACGACTACAAATAATTAACGGAGTTGCATTTGTTTGTGTAATTGTAATGAACTATTTATCTAACACAGGTTTATTAAATAACACAACCATTGGCGAAATCTCTAAAGACTATAACACATTATTTACGCCAGCAGGTTATGCGTTTTCAATATGGGGATTAATCTATCTGTTTTTAATTGGGTTTATAGTCTATCAAGGACGTAGTTTGTTTGTAAAGGTTAGAGACGACGCTTTTATTTTAACAACAGGTTGGTGGTTTTTAGTCTCTTGTATTGCTAATTGTGCTTGGATTGTCACTTGGATTTACGGTTACACCTTACTATCCTCAATATTTATCTTTATTATACTACTCTCGTTATTACAAATAGTGCTTAAAAATAAAATGGAATTATTTGATGCTCCAATTTCTGTAATTGTATTTTTATGGTGGCCTTTTGTAATTTATAGTGGTTGGATTACGGTAGCTAGTATTGCTAACGTCTCTGCAGTTTTAGTAAAATATAATTGGGAAGGTTTTGGATTGTCTCCAACATTTTGGACCGTTTTATTAATAGTAATAGCAACCATAATAAATATAGCAGTGACCTGGAAACGAAACATGCGCGAGTTTGCACTTGTTGGTGCATGGGCTTTAATTGCTATTTATGTTGCCAATAACGATGCTAATATTACTGTTGCTTATACAGCGCTAGTTGCGGCTATTATTTTAATAGTAAGCAGTTTTGCGCATAGTTTTAAAAACCGAAAAACAAATCCAGCAATTAAGTGTATGGAGTATTTTAGGGGTAAGAAATAATAAAATTTAACCAACAGAGAGTTTGGCAGCATCTTTCCATAAATAATTAGGCATAGGTTCGCTTAGCTTCCAATTGATACTCATTGGTTTGGAGCCATAATAATCTTTTATATCACCTTCTCCAATAAATACATAGCCTAGGCTATTGCCAAATTGATTTTTTGCTTTTTCTCTCACAAAAAGCAGGATTTTTTTATCTTCCTCTTTATGTTTTATGTAGGATAAACCCTTCCCTTTATCTGGTCTTGCTGAGTTTTGAGTTTGCCAATGGAATAATAATTCATTTACTGCGTAATCATCGTACATAGTCGTCGGAGAAAAGTTTTCTTCTGACTTTACAAGATTAATAAACAATATTTCAGTTTTTAAATCTTTATTCAAAGCAGTCCCTTCTCTATTTGATGATTTTTTATGAAAATCACTAAATCTAAAGGCCGAAAGTATTTGATCTCTAGTGTAACGCGCATGTAATTTTAATGGTTGTTGATATGGTAGTTGAATAGGTAGCTCTTTGAAATCTATTTTTTCAATTAATAATTCTAATACTTCTTTTATTTCTTCAACTAATACGGTGTTTAATCCAATTTGATTTATACTTTTTTCTATTGATTTAAAACCACCTTCTTTTTGCCAAACATCATAATGTAACATTAAAAGCATAGCTTTTTCATTGGTGTTTAATTCTGATTGTACTACTTTAAAATTCTGATTAGCAATTTTTAAAATGAAAATAAAGTAACTTAAAGAGTTTGTAGAGAACCATTTTTTAGAAATAGTAGAAACAATTGGTTTTTCGTTTTCTGAAGTAAAATCGTCTATTTTCCCCGCTAATTGACATAGGCGTTTCCAACTCCCCCTTTTGTATATTGATTCTAATGAAATATTATAAAAAGCAGTAAAATTACTAAGTGTTAAAGGTAGATTTGTATCATGCTGGAATTGTTGAATTTTTTGAATTAATTTGTTCTTATTTAAAGATGTTGCGGCAGATATATTTTTAAGAATTGTTTCTTTTGTCTTTTTTTCTAATATAATTGAGCAGCCTAGAGGAAGGTGAGGAAAATCATCTTCAACCTCTTTTAAAACAGTTGTGTTTGTTTTACCTATTAATGCTCTAAATTTACTTTCAAAATTATACTCTGGTTTTGAATTTCCAACAAAGTCTAAAACAGTTAAACAGTCTTTGTCTTCATGTAATCTTAATCCTCTTCCTAACTGTTGTAGAAATACTGTTAAGCTTTCTGTAGGTCTTAAAAATAAGACTGTATCTATTTCAGGTATGTCAATTCCTTCGTTAAACATGTCGACAACAAATAGATAATTAATTTCTTTTTTTTCTAATTTCTGACGTATAAAATCTCTGTCTTTACTGTTTTTACTTGTAAGATAGTCTGCTTTTAAGCCTGCCAATGTAAATTTTTCAGCCATAAATTTTGCATGTTCCATAGACACGCAATAACCTAAAGCTCTAACATCATTTATGTCTTTTGTATACTTTTCTAACGCATCCAGTATTTCTCTAACTCTTCTGTCGCTTTCTGTATATAAATTGGTTAGTTCATTAGCAACATATTTGCCTCTAACCCAGTTAACATTAGTTAAGTCGATACTGTCCGTAATTCCGAAGTACTGAAACGGGCATAGTAGCTTTCTATTCATTGCTTCAGGTAATCTAATCTCTGCAGCAATTTTATTGTCAAAATCCTCTAAAATATCTCCACCATCCATTCTTTCAGGAGTGGCAGTTAAACCAAGTAAAATTTTTGGTTTGAAATAATTTATTATTTCTCTATAACTATTTGCAGTTTGATGATGACATTCATCAATAATAATGTAGTCATAATATTCAGGGGTTAAACTGTGATTTTTAAATTGATTATTTACGGATTGAACTGAAGCAAATACAAATTCAAAATTATCAGGAACCATCCCGTCAACCCATAATTCGCCAATATTGTTATTGCGTAAAACACCTTGAAACGTTGAAAGTGATTTTTGAAGTATTTCTTTTCTGTGAGCAAGGAAAAGTAGTTTTGCTGATTTATTATTTTGTTTGAAACGTTTGTAGTCGAATGCAGAAATAACTGTTTTTCCAGTTCCTGTAGCTGCAACTACAAGATTGCGATGTCTATTATGTACAGTTCTTTCTACTTCTAATTTTTCTAACACCTCATTTTGATAAGGAAATGGTTTTATGTCAAAAAAAGTAGCTGTATTTGCATAAGGTTTACTAAACTTACTTTGTTTTAGTGCTTCCTGAAGCTTTTCTTTATGAATAGAATCATCAAATAACTCGAAGTCATCACTTTGCCAATAGGCGTCAAATGTTTTCTGAAATTTGTCGATTATATGACTGACTTCTTTCGTTGTAACTTTCAAATTCCATTCTAAACCATCAGTTAATGCAGACCTAGAAAAATTTGAAGAACCTATATATGCAGTGTGAAATCCTGTGTTTCTATAAAAAAGATATGCTTTTGCGTGTAGTCTTTCGTTGTTAGTGTTGTAAGATATTTTTACTTCTGTGTTTGGAAGTTTCGAAAGTAATTGAATTGCTTTATAATCTGTTGCTCCAATATAAGTAGTTGTTATTACTTTTAGTTTCCCGCCACGTTCTGTGAACTCTCTCAATTCTTTTTCAAGAATTATAATTCCTTTAAACTTTATAAAAGAGACTAGTAAGTATATTTCATTTGAAGAGAGAATCTCTTTTTTAAGTTCGCTTTCTAATGATAGTCCACCATTACCTCCTGTGAATAATTCGCTTTGTGTTAGTCTTGTGTATGGAGTTATTTCTTTTAGTCTTAAATCTAAATTTGAAAAATGAGCATCTGTTTTAGAAAATACTGCTTTTAAAATTTCACCTTCAACATTAATTAAGTCGTCATTAAACTCTTGTTTGTTTAATTCGTCTTTAAGTAATTTAATTATTTTGTTAGCGATTTCAATCTGTAACTCTGCTTTACCTTTTATAAGCTGAAAAGCGTGCTTTAAAGTTTTTGCTAAATGTTTAGATAAAACACTTGAAGCTTCTTCTTTATCTAAGACGGTTTTTTTTAAATAGAATTTATTTTTATCAAGTTTGTCTAAGTTTTCAGATACTAATTGGGTTATTAATTCTTCGTATATTCCTTGATTCATAATGATAAATATTCTTTTAAAATTGGCAAGTCTGCTTCTGCCCAATCTAAATTAATCAAATCATTTTTATCAGCAAGTAAAAAGTTGCAATGTTCTCTTAGTTCTAATTCGCCTGATAGATATTCAGTAATAAAAGGAATCAATTTTATTTTTAAATTTGGGTATTGATGAGTAACAGGAGTCAATCTTTCTTTGACTTCAATTTTAATATTTAACTCTTCTGAAATTTCTCTTTCAATACATTCAATTTCTGTTTCTCCTTCCTCAATTTTACCTCCTGCAAATTCCCATTTTAATGGTAATTTCATTGTTTTACTTCTTTGGACAGCTAAAGTTTTGTCTCCAAATTGAATGATAGCACAAGTAACATGGATTGTTCTCATATTTTATGCTGCTAATTTTACTTGAGCTAGAAAATCATCAACTGCATTCTCATTATCAAAATGAATAATACCTTCTGATTTATTTAGAAAAAAATGTATCAAATCAATATGAGTTTTAAACACTCTAAATGAAACTCCTTCATAATTATAAATAAAAAAAAGTGCTCTTGAATTTTCATTTGAAACTATTACAATTTCTATTGTTCGAGATGCTCTTAAATATTCTGTGTTTATAGTTTCAAAATTATTCATCATATATATTTGCGTTAAGGATAGTAGTGGAAAGCCCACAGAGAGGCACGAACGAGGACTTGCAACGAATAGCCTGACCCTTTTTCGGGTAACGCCCAAACTATTAAATTAATGCGCCTCCAACCAATTCAAACCAGTATCCAATTCCACATCCAAAGGTACTTCCATTTTAAAGGCTTGTTCCATTTCGGTTTTAATTAATGTTTTCATTTCCTCTAATTCAGGTTTAAAGACATCAAAAACCAATTCATCATGTACTTGTAGTAGCATTTTGGTTTTATAATTACCAGCTTCTAGTTTGTTGTAGATGTTAATCATGGCAATTTTAATAATATCTGCAGCACTACCTTGTATTGGTGCATTAACCGCATTACGCTCTGCAGCACCGCGCACAATAGCGTTAGCACTATTAATATCTTTTAGATAACGTCTACGATCTAAAACGGTTTTTACATACCCATTATCACGCGCAAACTCGACTTGAGCGCTCATGTATTTTTTAAGCTTTGGGTAGGTTTCGTAATAGGTGTCAATAAGCTCTTTGGCTTCACCACGCGATAAATCGGTTTGGTTACTTAATCCAAAAGCAGACACACCATACACAATCCCGAAGTTTACGGTTTTGGCGTTACTACGTTGGTCTCTGGTAACTTCTTCTAAAGGCACATTAAAAACTTTAGAAGCGGTAGAGGCGTGAATATCTTCTCCGTTTTTAAAGGCTTCAATCATGGTTTCCTCTTCACTTAACGCAGCAATAATACGCAGTTCTATTTGGCTATAATCGGCAGCTAATAAAATGTAGTCGTCATTACGTGGTATAAAGGCTTTACGCACTTGACGTCCACGTTCTGTACGTATCGGGATATTCTGTAAGTTAGGATTGTTACTACTTAAACGTCCTGTAGCAGCAACGGTTTGCATATAGTCTGTGTGTACACGACCTGTTGCTTCTTCCACCTGAAGTGGTAAAGCATCTACATACGTGCTTTTTAGTTTTGCTAATCCACGGTATTCTAAGATGTTTCTAATAATCTCGTGCTCTTTTGCTAAAGCAGATAAGATATCTTCTCCCGTTTTATATTGACCTGTTTTGGTCTTTTTAGGTTTGTCTACCAGTTTTAGTTTTTCGAAAAGGATGATTCCTAATTGCTTTGGTGAGGCAATATTAAATTCTTCGCCAGCAACTTCGTAAATTTTAGCAACTAAGGTGTCTATGTCTTTGTTTAAATCTTCAGACAGGCTGTTTAAAAAGTCTACATCTAGATTGATACCTTCCAGTTCCATTGCAGCTAATACGCGTAGTAATGGTACTTCAATATCTGTGAATAACTTTTTGGTGTTAGCTTCTCCTAATTCTTTTTCAAAATGTTCTTTTAATTGTAATGTAATATCAGAATCTTCAACCGCATATTCTGTTTGTTTCTCCAACGGAACATCGCGCATGGATAATTGATTCTTTCCTTTTTTACCAATCAATTCTGTGATAGAAATTGGCGTATAGTTTAAGTACGTTTCTGCCAAAATATCCATATTGTGACGCATGTCCGGATTAATTAAATAATGCGCTAACATAGTGTCAAATAATGGTCCTCTAACTTGTAGGTTGTATTTGGCTAATACTTTAATATCGTATTTTAAATTCTGTCCTATTTTCTGAATGGTTTGGTCTTCAAAAAATGGTCGTAACGTTTCGATTATGGCTTGTGCTTCCGTTTGGTCCTCAGGAAACGGTAGGTAAAAGCCTTTACCGGTTTCCCATGAAAATGCAATCCCAACCAATTCTGCTATTAATGGGTTTAAACCTGTAGTTTCGGTATCAAAACACACAGACGTTTGGCTCATTAAGTTTTTAATAAATAATGTAGTTGCCATTCCTGGTGCGACGCTTTGGTAAAAGTGGCTGTTGGTTGCGGCTGTTTTGCGTGCAAAGCTATCGTCTGTTGTTGTCGCTGTCGCGGAACTTGGGTCGCCTCCAAACAAATTGAATTGACCTGCTCCAGCACTTTCTGCTTCTTTAGGTGTTACTTTTAGTGCCTTTTTTTCTGAAGGTTCGCCGTTTGAAATAGCTGTTGCTTCTGCTCCGGAAGTAAATGTTTTTGTAAAATTATCTATTAGTCTTCTAAATTCTAACTCTTGAAAAATCTCAACTACTTTCGGGATGTCCGGTTGGTCTAACTCAAAATCTTTAGCATTAAAAGTCACGGGTACATCTAGCATAATAGTCGCTAGTTTTTTAGATAGTAAGCCTAGCTCTTTATTGGCTTCAATCTTTTCTTTCATTTTACCTTTTAGCTCGTGCGTGTTGTCTAAAAGATTTTCCATACTACCGTAAGCAGCTAAAAACTTTTTGGCTGTTTTTTCTCCAACCCCAGGTAAACCCGGAATGTTATCACTAGCATCTCCCATCATTCCTAAAAAGTCAATGACTTGTAATGGATCTGTAACTTCAAACTTTTTCTGTACTTCAGGGATTCCCCAAGTTTCATATCCGCCACCAAACATTGGGCGATACATAAATATGTTTTCGCTTACTAATTGTGCAAAATCCTTATCTGGTGTGACCATAAAGGTTTGGTAACCTTCTTTTTCGGCTTGTTTTGCTAGCGTACCAATAACATCATCGGCTTCAAAACCTGCTTTTACCATAATAGGAATATGCATGGCTTTTAAAATCTCTTGGATAATAGGGACTGCAATTTTTATGGCTTCAGGTGTTTCGTCACGATTGGCTTTATAAGCTTCAAACATTTCGACTCTGTCCGCACTTCCTCCTTTATCAAAACAAACGGCTAAATGATCTGGTCTTTCGCGTTTAATGACGTCTAAAAGTGAATTCATAAATCCCATAACCGCAGACGTATCGACGCCTTTAGAATTGATTCTTGGGTTTTTTATAAAGGCATAATAGCCACGAAAAATTAAGGCAAAAGCATCTACTAGAAATACACGTTTGTTATCTGACATAATTGGAATTTTGATAGAATACCAAAACTACAAAACTTAACGCAGGTTTGCTTTAAAATTTATTAACATCTCAGCATAAAAAAAAGGAACAAATAAGACGGTGCTTTTTGTTCCTTTTAAAAAGAGGTTTGTTTTTTTAATATGTTGTATTGTAGTTGTTAATACGTCACGCCTTGTTTGTCTAATACACTTTTTGTGCGGAAGGCATAAAATAGTAAATATCCAAAGCATAAAGCAGCTACTATATAAGATGGTTGTATGCCAAAAACATCAGCTAATTTACCTTGTAATGGCGGTATGATGGCACCACCTAAAATCATCATGATTAAAAAAGCAGACCCTTGAGAGGTGTATTTTCCTAAACCTGCAATACTTAATGTAAAGATGCATGGCCACATGATAGAACAGAATAAACCACCAGATAAAAAGGCAAATAAAGCGACATTACCGGTTGATGATAATCCTATAATCATGGCTAATACACCAAGTAAACTGAATATTTTAAGTGTTTTTACAGCGTTGTCTTTTGCTAAAAAGAATCCTCCGATTTGTACCGCTACACAGATCGCGAAAAACAATATCTCGTTAGTAGAAAATATAGTTCCGGCAAGTCTATTTGCAGAAAGAACTACCGCTAAAGCCACATAAGGCACGATAATTAGTAGCCATTTTTTTAGTCCCTTACTTGGGTTAAATACTGTAATGGCACCTACCCAACGACCAATCATTAATCCACCCCAATATAATGAGATAAAAGGGGCAATTTGGGCATCGTTTAATGTTGGTAAGCCTAGTGTGTTTAAATTGGTGTCGCCCACTGCACGTTTAAGAAGCTCTCCTAAATTACTTCCAACCGTAACTTCTACACCTACGTAAGTAAATATAGCTAGCATCCCCAATACTAATTGTGGGTACTTCATAGCACCCCAACCTTCTGGTTTTTTTGAAGAACTTGAATAAGCAAATAGTAAAGCACCTACCACAGCAGCTAATGCGATGATTAATAACTTTAGTCTTGTGTGTTCTAAGCTTTCTGAGGCGGTTTCTCCTCCTGTATAAGTACTAAAAATGTATCCAAAACAACCCATGATTATTATGGTTAATACAATTAGTAAGTTTTTAGCTTTATTAGCAGGCTCAAAAGCAGTGTCTGATTTTAAAGCGGGTAGTTTTTTTGAAAAATGAAATAGGGCAGCAGCTAATAAAAACAACAGTCCAACGCCCAAATACAACATCTGGATGGTTATTAATGTAATCTCGTTATCGTTAATTTTTTGAGCTAACTCTTGCGTCGACCAATGTGTAGATCCAAAAATTATAAAACTGACTACAATTGGTCCTATTGTAGTCCCTAAAGAATTGATTCCTCCTGCTAAATTAAGTCTGTGCGATCCTGTTTTTGGATCACCTAAAGCAATAGCGAATGGATTTGCAGCAGTTTGTTGTAACGAAAACCCTAAGCCAACAATAAATAAGGCTATTAAAATTAAGTAAAACACACTAGTTTGACCTTGTTCTGCACCAGATGTTGATGGGTACATAAAAAAGGCGCCAATAGCTGATAACAGCAAACCGTAAATAATACCGTTTTTATATCCCCAATTATTAAGGATGTCTTTTCTTAAAGTATTGGATATTATAAACAACAATAGCGCACCAATATAATAAGCTCCAAAAAAAGCAAAATCTACTAGTTGAGACTGGAATTGATCAATATTAAAATATGTTTTACAAAACGGAATAAAGACTCCGTTGGAAGCAGCTATAAATCCCCAGAAAAAGAAGACCGTTACTAAAGTGGTTAAAGCGGATTTGTTGTTTTGGTTATTCATTTAGTTAGTTTTAATTAGGCTAAATATAGTTATAAATGTTATTTGGATAACAAAAAGTAAAATCGATTTATCAGGTAGCTCTAGTAAATAGATTGTTTTTAGCTAGTTAACGTTTAACAATATAATAAGATATTTAAGTTTTTAAAGGGTTAATTTTGAAGATTAAATTAGACTATGATTCGTTATCTTATTATTGCCATTATATATATTGTATTTACTGTTTACGGCTATCAAGCTATAAAAACAGTGTTTAAATCACCTTGGATACATTACCTGTTTTTTACTATTGCTTTTTTAGTAGCAGCTAATACGGTTTATCAATTTTCTACACCAGGAGTCGGTCGTGTAGTCTCTGGAGGACGCGGTTATGCTATTGGATTTATGTTAGCCTATTTGTCTTTAAATTTAGTGATTGTACCACTTCTAATTGGAGAGGATATTATTCGTGGATTTATTGGACTGTATGATCGGTTTTTTATTACAAGAGAGACGTTTACTATACCATCTAGGCGTAAGTTTATTAGTCAAGTGGCCTTAGGTTTGGCAGCTATCCCGTTTACTAGTTTGCTTTACGGAATGTATAAAGGGCGCTACAACTATAAGGTTTTAAATTATACGCTTTACTTTGAAGATTTACCAGATACCTTTGATGGTTATCGATTAACACATATTAGTGATATCCACGCGGGGAGTTTTGATAATAAAGAGAAAATAAATTATGCTGTGGATTTGGTTAATGAGCAAAAAGGAGATGTGATTTTGTTTACTGGAGATTTAGTTAATAACAAAGCTTCAGAAATGTATGATTGGAAAGATACCTTTTCTAAATTGTCTGCTAAAGACGGTGTGTTTTCTGTTTTAGGAAACCATGATTATGGGGATTATGTAGAGTGGAATTCCGCTAAGGAAAAAAAGGATAATTTAGACGAATTGATTACCATCCAAAAAGATATGGGTTTTGATATCTTATTAAATGAAAACCGTTACATCGAAAAAGAAGGGAAACGTTTGGCTTTAATTGGTGTTGAAAACTGGGGTAAAGGCGGTTTTAAGAAGTCTGGAGATTTGGATAAAGCATCGTCTAATATTACAGCTGACGATTTTAAAATATTAATGTCTCATGATCCATCACATTGGGATGAGAAAGTTATCGCACACGATTACCATTATCATTTAACATTAAGTGGTCATACACATGGTATGCAGTTTGGGATAGAAATCCCGGGTTGGATTAAATGGAGTCCAATTAAATGGCGTTATAAGCATTGGGCAGGAATCTATAAAGAAAAAGGGCAATATATTAACGTTAACAGAGGTTTTGGTTATTTAGCCTACCCTGGACGTGTAGGAATTTGGCCAGAAATAACCGTAATAGAACTTAAAAAAGGTAAGCAAATTGCTTAATTAAATCTAAATGTTATATTTTAGTAACTAAGTTTTAACTAAACTGATATCAAATGTCAAAATTTGGAGAATTAATAGATGTCGAAATTCCTGTACTGTTCGATTTTTTTACAGAGTGGAATGAACCGTCTAAAGCCATGCATGCAGTGCTACGTGATGTAGCAGCAGCACTTGGTGACAAAGCAAAAGTAATTAAGATAGATGTTGAGAAAAATCAAGAGCTATCTGAGGCTTTGCGTGTCAAAGGTTTACCAACCTTAATTATTTATAAAAATGGTGAAATGAAATGGCGCCAAAGCGGAGAGCAAGATGCTAATACCTTAATTGGTATTGTACAGCAATTTGTTTAAAGCGATTTAAAGGTGTACCCTTTTTTGCTAAAGTAATCTAAAACTTTAGGTAATGTGTATTGCATATTTTTTGATGCTTTTACACTGTCATGAAACACAACAATACTTCCAGATGTAGCATGTTTTATTACGTTTTTAAGACATTGCTCTTGCGTAACCTTGACTTCCCAATCATAAGACAATACGCTCCACATAACAATCTTATAACCTTTACTAAGTAATTGTTTTGCTTGACTTCCTTTTATTTTTCCAAATGGTGGACGGAACAGTCCATTACTATTAGGTGCAATGACTTGTTGTGCTTTTAATGTGTTATCAATATAGCGGTCCGTATGTGTATGCCATCCTTTTAAATGATTAAATGTATGGTTGCCAATAACGTGACCTGCTTTGGCAACAGACTTAAAAATATCAGGATATTTTGTTACATTTTCTCCAATACAAAAAAAGGTAGCCTTAGCATCATATTGTGCTAAGGTGTCCAATGTCCATTGTGTGATTTCTGGAGTTGGTCCATCATCAAACGTTAAGTATAATGTTTTGTCCAAAGACGCCTTTTTCCAAATGTATTTTGGAAAAAGGCGTTGGATTAATTTTGGTGTTTTTGCTGGAAAAACAGGCATTTATTCGCTTTTTAAGACCGTGTCTAGTTGTTGTAGTAAATCTTTGTCCGTACGGATTGGATTTGTTTCAACTTCAGGCGCACTGTCATAGTATTGTTTAAATAACTCTAGGTAGTTTGTAAACGTCATAGACTCTTCTTTAGCAAACGGTCTATCATATTGTACTAAAACATCAACTAAGGCTTTATAACGCTCGATATCTGTTAGTATTTCTGTAAAGTTATTGTCTTGATTCTCCTTGGTTAAAGTGCTGTAGTATTTTAAGTTTTCTTGATACTTAATAGAAACGTCTTTAAACAATTGTCGCGCTTTTTCTTGATTGCCAACTTCGTAGTAAGCACTAATATAAGGTTCTAGAAGCGTGTAAAAACCATACTTGTCTACAGGCATGTTTTTCATAGCAATATCTGCTATTTCTTCAGCTTTGTCTAATTGTTCTTCGTTAATCAATTCTTGAATTAGACGCGCTAGATTACCTCTGTATGTAATAGAGTTACGTCTAGTTTCTGTATCATGGTAAATATTGTCGCTACCACTATTACCCCAATCCCAATTAACAACTTTGTCATACATAAACTCCGTGTCTAAGCGTCCCATGTCAAATGGATTTGCTCTAGCAACAGCAGTTTTTATAGGTACTAATGTGTAGACCATGGCATCTAACTGTAAATAGTCTTTCATCCAAATGTAGTCTTCATCACTAAACGCACCACCAGTAAAATGGATTGGACGCTCCCAATTATTAGTAGCAACAATGTCTAACATTAATAGTCTGTTTTTTGTAATGGCATTGCTAGAAATATTGACATCTAAATAAGATTCAATTAAATCAGCATCTTTTGCTTTTACAACACCACTAGCTAAAGCAGCATTTTTGTCCACAGGAATTCTAATGTTTTCCACAGGGAAGTAATTAGAGTTTAAGTATTGCTCAGGATAGTTGCTGCCTGCGTCTCCTTCTTGTTGAAGCGCATATTTTAGCTTCGTTTTAGCATCTTCACTAGATACAAAATTCATAAACGTACGGATGTCTAATGTGTCTTTAGAACGGATACGTTTTATAAGATAATCTCTAGTCCCGTGTTTGTATTTGTCATGGGTTAATGTTGATGGTATCGGATCACTTTTATATGCTTTACGCTTCATTTGATCGATGTACCAATCGGTTTGAAATAAACTAGTGTTTACAACTCTAACATCAGTACGATAATTCTCAATTTCTTGCGCGTACCATAAGGCAAACGTGTCATTATCTCCAATGGTAAATAGTATTCCGTTTTCGCCACAAGAATCTAAATACTTTTTAGCCATAGCTAAAGCAGTATACTTTCCTGATCTATCATGGTCATCCCAGTTTTGAGACGCTAATATTGTTGGTACTAATAATAGACATATTAAAGAGACTGCTGGTGCTAGTACTTTTGACGGTACGTGTTTTTTAAGTAGATCAAAAATAGCGTAAACCCCTAATCCAATCCAAAGCGCAAAGACATAGAAGGACCCTACTACAGAATAATCACGTTCTCTAGGTTCAAAAGGTCTAACATTGGTGTACACTTGAATGGCTAATCCTGTAAATAGGAAAAACACCAAAGTGACCCAAAATAATTTTTTGTCTTTATTAAATAGAAAAAACAAACCTAATAGTCCTAGAATTAAAGGTAAGAAATAGTATGTGTTACGTCCTTTGTTTTGTGCAACGTCCGTAGGTAGATTGTCTTGAGACTGCCCTAAATGCCACTCGTCAATTGGTTTGATACCACTAATCCAGTTTCCGTGTTGGTCATAGCGTCCTTGCAGGTCATCTTGACGACCTGAGAAGTTCCACATAAAATAACGCCAATACATATACCCTAATTGGTATTCAAATAAATATTGAATATTACTTGCTAAAGATGGCTTTTCAATATTAAGGACCGTTCCAAATTGCTTTAAAAAGTCATTATAATCTTCATAATCTATTCGGCCTTGAGCCACATCATTTTTAAAATCAAGGATAGATTTTTCTAAACGTGCTTCGCCTTGGTATTCGGGTTTTATGCTAAAGTCTAAATAGCCAGTAAATAATAGGTAGTTTTCTGCATTTTCGCCACTCCACATTCTTGGTAAAAATGCAGCTTGTTCAGAATTGTAATTCTGTTTTGCATTTTTATATTGGTTTACAATAATATAAGTACCGTTGACTTCGTCCTTTTCATATTTAGGTTTGTCATCTACGTACGGATTGTTTTCATCCAAACCAGTATATTGTTCTGTAAATAAAGGTCCGTAAAACAAATGTGTTTCTGGATACTGTTCTAAATTGTAATAGGCTAATAATTCTCTAGCACTAGAAGGGTTGTTTTCGTTAATAACAACATTAGCGTTAGCTCTAATAGGTAGCATTAACCATGTAGATGATCCAATAAGTACAAAAAGTAAACAAAGGATACCTGTATTATAAGCATATAATTTTTTAGTGTTTGTGTACTTTAAACCATAATAAAAGGCTGCAACCAATAATATACCCGCAATAATAGAACCGGAGTTAAAAGGAAGTCCTACTTGATTAACAAAAAACAACTCTAAAGCACTAAAGTATCTAAGGACATTAGGAAACATTAATTTAAAAACGAATAATAATACGGCTACCGATACGATATTGGCAATTATAAAGTTTTTAACGGTTACGGTCTTATAGTTTTTAAAGAAGTAAATTAATCCGATAGCTGGAATAGTTAATAATCCCATAAAGTGAATACCAAAAGATAGACCAACTACAAAAGCAATTAAAATTAGCCAACGGTTACCTCTAGGTTTGTGCATGTCCTTTTCCCAACGTAACCCTAAATAGAACATTACGGTCATAATTAAAGTGGCCATAGCATAAACTTCAGTTTCGACTGCATTAAACCAGAACGAATCTGTGAAGGCGAATGCTAAACTTCCTACAAAAGCACTTCCTAAAATAGCAAATTGTTGTCCTTTTTCAAGTTTTTCTGGCTGTCCAACTATTTTTTCTAATAATAATACAATAGTCCAGAACATAAATAAAATGGCAAAAGCACTAGAGACTGCACTCATCATATTCATTAAAAAACCGATCTGAGAAGGGTCTAAAGCAAACACGGAAAACACTGCGCCTAGCATTTGAAATAGAGGTGCTCCTGGTGGGTGACCAACTTGTAGTTTGGAAGATGTTAATATATATTCTCCAGCATCCCAGTAACTTACTGTAGGCTCTACGGTAAGTGTGTAGGTGATTAAAGCAATTAAAAAAGCGAACCAACTTAGTATTAAGTTCCATTTTTTAAAGTTGAAAGACATCATAAAGTATCGGTTTGTTATGTGTTGCGAATTTAGTAATTATTATCAAACAGACACCGTTTTTAAGGTAACGTTAAGTTTTTATTGAAATTTTTTTTAAAAAAAGTTTGCGGGAGTTAATAATTGTTTTAAATTTGCATCCTCATTACAAGATTGGCCTATGGTGTAACTGGTAACACGTCAGTTTTTGGTACTGAAGAGTCTAGGTTCGAGACCTAGTGGGCCAACAAAAAAAGCTTCCTTTCAAAAGGGAGCTTTTTTCTATTTAAGACAGTTTGTAATTTATATTTTAAAGGTTATAACAGGTCTTTTAGCATGATTTACTAAATCTTCGCTTATACTACCATTAAAAAAATGTGCGATCCCTTGTCTTCCGTGCGTGCTTATTCCAATTAAATCTGCATTTACTATTTTAGAAAAGTTAAGAATGCCTTTCTCAATAGTGTCATCATTATAGATGTTTATCGTGTAGTTGTCAAATGTATTATTGTCAATAAATTCCATCATTCTAACCTTTGAAGCAGCAGTTGTTGTAAAATTGCTTGGTGTATTTACGTTAAGAAGATGCATTTTGGCTTCAAATAGATTGGCTAGCTTTACTGCTTGTTGGTAAGTTTCTTTATTGTCGTTTTTAAAATCGGAGGCAAATACAAATTCTTTGATATCAAAATGCGCGTGTTCGTTTTTAATCACTAATACAGGTGTGTTTGATGTGCGTATTACTTTTTCGGTATTAGAACCAATAAACAATTCTTTTATGCCTTCAGATCCATGTGATCCCATAACTATTAAGTCTATGTCATGGTTATTACAGGTTTCTAGGATTCCGGTTGCTATTTCATTAAAATCAACAGCTTCATGAACGGTTAGGCCTTTTAGGTAGTCTTTTTGCAGTAAGGTTTCAAATTCTTTATGCGCTAGTTTCATAAAATAAACCGCTTCAGGCAGCTCTGACATTGATGGGGTGTCGGCAAGATTGTTAAAGGGGAGCTCTAACATATGAAGTAGAATGATTTCGCAATCATGTTTTCTTGCTAATTGGGCAGCAACTTGGACAGCATTTTCTGCTTCTTTAGAAAAATCTGTAGGTACGAGTAGTTTTTTCATAATATGGTTATAGTTGGTTAATAAAGAACTTATTATAAAGTTAGCAATAAAAAATGACTTTTAAAAAGTTATGAAAATCAATAAAAATATGTATATTTGCAGCGTTGTAAGAAGAAAATGAAAAATGAGGGGACTAAAGTCCCCTCTTTTTATACTTAAAAATGTTTATAAATACAGTAAAAAGTTTATTAGAAGAAGCCCTAACGGAGCGCCAAGATTTATTTTTAATAGATTTTAGTGTTACTGGAGATAATGCTATCAATATAATTATTGATGGAGATCAAGGGGTTAAGGTTGAAGACTGCATATTTGTTAGTCGTGCAATAGAGCATAATATTGATAGAGAGGAACATGATTTTGCTCTAGAAGTTATGTCGGCAGGTGCAGCTGCACCTTTGACATTGCCAAGACAATACCCTAGACACGTCGGACGCACATTAGAAGTTAAGACCGCAACGCAACATATTGAAGGTGCGTTAACAGCAGTTAGTGATGACGACTTTACGTTAGAGTGGAAGGCAAGAGAGCCAAAACCTGTAGGTAAAGGAAAAGTTACAGTGAATAAAAAAGAAAATATTGCCTACAAAGATGTTGTAGAAGCAAAAGTTATTATAAAATTTTAATTCAAATAGAGTTATGGAGAATATAGCGTTAATTGAATCTTTTTCAGAGTTCAAAGACGATAAATTAATTGATCGTGTCACCTTAATGGCTATTTTGGAAGATGTATTTAGAAATGCATTGAAGAAAAAATTTGGAGATGATGATAATTTTGATATTATTATAAACCCAGATAAAGGAGATTTAGAGATTTGGAGAAATCGTGTAGTGGTTGCAGATGGTGAGGTTGAAGAACCAAATCAAGAAATATCTTTAACTGCAGCAAGAAAGATTGAACCAGATTTTGAAGTTGGAGAAGATGTGTCTCAAGAGGTTAAGTTAATTGATTTAGGTCGTCGTGCTATATTAGCGTTACGTCAAAACTTGATTTCTAAAATTCACGAACATGATAATTCAAATATTTTCAAACAGTTTCAAGAACTTGTTGGAGATTTATATACTGCAGAAGTACACCATATACGTCACAGAGCAGTAATATTATTGGATGACGAAGGAAATGAAATTATTTTACCAAAAGATAAGCAAATTCCTTCTGACTTTTTTAGAAAAGGAGATAATGTAAAAGGTGTTATTGATAGCGTAGAGCTAAAAGGTAACAAACCAACGATCATTATGTCTCGTACGTCTCCTAAGTTTTTAGAAAAACTTTTTGAGTCAGAAATACCTGAAGTTTTTGATGGTTTAATTACTATAAAGAATATTGTTCGTATTCCTGGTGAAAAAGCAAAAGTAGCTGTAGATTCTTACGATGATAGAATCGATCCAGTTGGAGCATGTGTTGGGATGAAAGGATCTCGTATTCATGGTATTGTACGTGAGTTAGGTAATGAAAACATTGATGTTATTAATTATACAACTAACTTACAATTATACATAACAAGAGCTTTAAGTCCTGCAAGAGTGACTTCAATCAAAATTGATGAAGAAAACAAACGTGCAGAAGCAATCTTAAAACCAGAAGAAGTAAGTAAGGCAATTGGTAGAGGTGGTCATAATATTAGATTAGCTGGTCAATTAACAGGTTACGAAATTGACGTTTTAAGAGAAGGCGCAGAAGAAGATGTAGAATTAAGAGAATTCTCTGATGAAATCGAAGATTGGATTATCAAAGAATTTAGTAAAGCAGGTCTAGATACAGCAAAAAGTATTTTAGAGCAAGATGTGGCAGATCTAGTCAAAAGAACAGACTTAGAAGAGGAAACAATTTTAGATGTTATTAGAATTCTTAAGGAAGAATTCGAAGATTAACATATATTTGAGAAAAAAAGAAATTAGGTTAAAGGCAATTTATGGCTGAAACAATTAGATTAAATAAGGTATTACGTGAGCTTAACATCTCTCTTGATCGCGCTGTAGAATTTTTGGATTCTAAGGGTGTAGAGGTTGAGAAGCGCCCGACTACCAAAATTTCAGAGGAAACGTACAGTATTCTTTCAAATGAATTTCAAACAGATGCTAACAAAAAGATGGCGTCTCAAGAAGTTAATGAAGCAAAGAATAAAGAAAAGGAAGAGTTGCGTGTTAAACGCGAAAAAGAACTAGAGGCTAAGCAAAAGGCGGATGATGCTGCTAAGGCGGCTAAAGCTGCTCAGCTCAAAAAAGACGAAGAAGTTATCAAAGCTTCTAAGGCACTTGAGGGACCTAAAACTATTGGTAAAATAGATTTAGATACTGGTAAGAAAGTGGCTAAGAAAGTTGAGAAAACATCGGAAGCTAAACAAGCTGCTGTTAAGTCAGAAAAAGCTCCTGAAGCTAAAGAAACACCAAAAGTGGAAGTTAAAGTTGAAGCGAAAGCAACAACGGATAACAAAGCAAAAGTGGACTCTAAGTCTGTTGATTCAAAAGCCAAAGCAGACCCTAAAGTTAAAACAGAAGCTAAAGCTGAAGTAAAAGCGGACACTAAAGCAACGCCTGCAAAGGAAGTAGCTAAAGAAGACGCAGCACCTCAAGAGCCTGTTGAAGAAACTTTAAAAACAAAATATACTAAACTTTCTGGACCAAAAATAGCTGGTGAAAAAATTGATTTATCTCAATTTAATAAACCTAAGAAAAAGAAAGAAGATCCTAAAAAGGATGATAACGCTAATAAAAGAAAGCGTCGTCGTATATCTAAACCAGGTGATAATAACAATAGATCTAACTCAGGACCATCAAGAGGTGGTAATGATAGATTTAAAGGAAAAAGAACTGGTGGAGGTCGTAAAGCAACCCCTGTTGTAAAAGCAGAGCCTAGTGAAGAAGAAGTACAAAGACAAGTACGTGAGACCTTAGAGAAATTACAAGGTAAATCTTCAAAAGGAAAAGGAGCAAAGTATAGAAGAGAGAAAAGAGATCAACATAGAGAGCAATCAGAAATTGATCAACAAATTGAAGCAGCAGAAAGCAAAATACTTAAGGTTACAGAATTTGTAACTGCAAATGAGATTGCAACGATGATGGATGTTCCTGTAACACAAATTATCTCAGCATGTATGTCATTAGGTATGATGGTAACAATGAATCAGCGTTTAGATGCTGAGACAATTGCTATTGTTGCGGAAGAATTTGGATATAAAACAGAATTTGTTACTGCTGATATTGAAGTTTCAATTGAAGATGTAATTGACAAGCCTGAAGACTTAAAACCTCGTGCACCAATCGTAACTGTAATGGGACACGTTGATCATGGTAAGACGTCTTTATTAGATTACATCCGTAAGGAGAATGTAATTGCAGGAGAATCTGGAGGTATCACACAGCACATTGGTGCCTATGGAGTACAATTGGATAACGGTCAAAAAATAGCGTTCTTAGATACACCAGGTCACGAAGCTTTTACAGCGATGCGTGCACGTGGTGCTCAAGTAACAGATATTGCTATTATTGTAGCAGCAGCGGATGATGATATTATGCCTCAAACTAAAGAAGCAATATCTCATGCACAAGCAGCTGGTGTACCAATCGTGTTTGCAATAAACAAGATTGATAAGCCACACGCTAACCCAGAAAAAATTAAAGAAGGTTTAGCACAAATGAATTTACTTGTAGAAGATTGGGGTGGAAAAATCCAGTCTCATGATATCTCTGCAAAAGTAGGTACAGGTGTTAAAGAATTATTAGAAAAGGTATTACTTGAAGCTGAATTATTAGAGCTTAAAGCTAATCCAAATAAACCGGCAATAGGAACAGTAGTTGAAGCCTTTTTAGATAAAGGTAGAGGTTATGTATCTACAGTATTAGTACAAGCTGGTACATTACGTGTTGGGGATTATGTTCTAGCAGGTAAGAATAGTGGTAAAGTAAAAGCTATGCAGGATGAGCGTGGTCATGATGTACAGGAAGCTGGACCATCTACACCAGTATCTGTATTAGGTTTAGACGGAGCGCCTCAGGCAGGTGATAAGTTTAATGTATTTGCTGATGAGCGTGAAGCTAAGCAGATTGCTACTAAACGTACACAATTACAACGTGAACAAGATGTAAGAACAACTAAGACATTAACGTTGGCTGAGATTGGTCGTCGTATTGCGTTAGGTACATTTAAAGAATTAAATATTATCCTTAAAGGGGATGTGGATGGTTCTGTTGAAGCATTAACAGATTCGTTCCAGAAACTATCTACTGAAGAAATTCAAGTAAATATTCTTCATAAAGGTGTTGGTGCCATTACAGAAAGTGATGTGTTATTAGCAACTGCATCAGATGCGATAATTATTGGATTTAATGTGCGTCCTGTTGGAAATGCACGTACAATTGCAGATAGAGAAGAAGTTGATATTAGAACATATTCTATTATTTATGACGCTATTAATGATCTTAAGGATGCTATGGAAGGTATGTTATCTCCAGAGTTAAAAGAAGAGATTACTGGTACGGCTGAAATTAGAGAAATGTTTAAAGTGTCTAAAGTTGGTACTATCGCAGGTTGTATGGTAATGAATGGTAAGATATTTAGAAACTCACAGATACGTCTTATTAGAGATGGTGTTGTAACTTACACAGGAGTGTTAGAGTCGTTAAAACGATTCAAAGACGATGTTAGAGAAGTCTCTAAAGGTTATGACTGTGGTATGCAAATCAAGAACTACAACGACATTAATGTTGGTGATGTAATTGAAGCGTTCCATGAAGTAGAAGTTAAGAAAAAACTTAAATAATACTTAAGTTATTATATAAAAAAAGCGATTCATTTGAATCGCTTTTTTTTGTTTTGTATCGTATTATAAATTATTCTTTTTCCTTTTTTGGTTTAAATATAAAGGCATCAGAAAACTTTTTCTGCACGTCTAAAAGCGCGCGGTCTGCCTCTAATCTAGATCTAAAGTTACCAACTTGAATTTTGTAGTTTGGCGAGTCAAATACTAATTGAGAGCGCCATTGTCCAACGGAACCATCAAACTTGGATTTAGCGCTTTCAGCTTGTGCTAAAGTTCCAGAATAGATCTGTATTTTATACTTATCGCTATTCTTTTCATCTTTATTTAAGTCCTTTTTAATTTCTAATAACTTATCAATATTAGGGTCTTCATTAATAACGATTGTCCCTTGTTGTGCATAGCTAATAGCGCAAAAACTAATTGTAATTAAGGCGGTTAGATAGTATGCTTTTATTTTTGGTTTCTTCATTTTATAACGGATTTAATGCAAATGTAAAAGTATTAAACTTAAAAGTGACGCGTTTTATTATTTAGAATTTATCTAAATTAGCAATTAAGACTTCTTTAAGATTTTAAAAATCGACTTTAAGTATTACTTTTGCGTAACGTTTTTCGAGCTGAAATATGTATTCAGTAATGAAAAAATCATACCAAAGTCTAGAAGTAAATTCAATATATAATATGAAACAGGTGATTCACCGTAAGTTAAGTAGTAACTACCTTCGTTTAAGCTTAATTTTTTTACTAACGTTCTCAACATCAATCTTCGCTCAAGATGGCGACCCTGTTGTTGGTAAATCATTATTTAATGCTAACTGTATAGCTTGTCACAAGCTTGACAAAAAAATGACTGGTCCCGCTTTGCGTAAAGTGGAATCGCGTTTGGCTGACTCAGAAGGTTTAGATAGAGAATGGTTTTACAAGTGGATAAAAAACAGTGCTGGTTTAATTAAGTCTGGTGACGCATATGCGAACAAGATTTATAATGAGTACAATGGTGCTGCTATGAGTGCTTTTCCTACGTTGTCAAATGCGGATATAGATAATATCTTAGCATACACTGCAGAGGATGCTGCTCCAGCTCCAGCGCCTGTACCAGGTGGTACTGACGGAGGAGGTTCTTCAACGTCTCAAGAAGGTGGTATTTCAAATAAGTTAATTTTAGGAGCTTTAGGTGTGTTGTTTGCTTTATTAGCAGGGGCATTGTTTTTAGTAAATAAAACGCTTCGTAATTTTGCAGATGCAAAAGGGGTTGCTTTAACTGAAACAAAACGTACGCCAATTTGGAAAGCTTTTGTTCAAAATCAATTTTTAATATTTGTAACTGTTATTGGTTTATTATTGGCTAGTGCTTATTTTGTATATGGATTCTTTATGCAAGTAGGAGTTAATCAAGGATATCAACCAGTACAACCTATACATTATTCACACAGAATTCATGCTGGAGATAATGGTATCGATTGTAAATACTGTCACTCTTCTGCAAGAGTTAGTAAGCATTCAGGTATTCCATCATTAAACGTATGTATGAACTGTCATAAATCTATTTATGAAGTTGCTCCTGAAACGCAAGCGGAAGGTTTAGCTGAATATGGTGTTGATTATAACGCTGAGATCAAAGAATTGTACAAAGCTGTTGGTTGGGATGATGCCGAGCAAAAGTATACAGGAAAGTCTTCTCCAGTAAAATGGATTCAGATTCATAAGTTACCTGACTTTGCATATTTTAATCACTCGCAACACGTTGTTGTTGGAGGTATTGAATGTCAAACGTGTCACGGTCCTATTGAAGAGATGGAAATAGTTTCTCAACATGCGCCATTAACAATGGGGTGGTGTATTAACTGTCACAGAAAGACTGACGTTAAAGTAAAAGATAACGCATATTACACAAAAATCCACGAACAATTGTCTAAGAAGTACGGTGTTGAAAACCTTACAGCCGCACAAATGGGAGGATTGGAATGTGGTAAATGTCATTACTAATAACAAAATGACGCTTTTCCAGTACAATGGAAAACTTGAAAATAATTAATAAAGAAATAAATTCAATTATATAATATGTCATCAAACAAGAAATACTGGAAAAGTGTTGAGGAGCTAAAAGATAGCTCTATTGTTGAGACGCTAAAACAAAACGAATTTGTTCAAGAAATTCCTACTGATGAGTTCTTAGGTGATAAGGATACATTAGAAGCTTCTTCAACAACACGTCGTGATTTCTTAAAGTATGTTGGTTTTAGTACAGCTGCTGCATCATTAGCAGCCTGCGAGGGACCAGTAGTTAAGTCTATCCCTTATGTGGTGCAACCAGACAGAATAGTGCCTGGTGTTGCTAATTATTATGCAACAACTATTGCTAACGGATTTGATTTTGCAAGTGTTTTAGTTAAGACTCGAGAAGGTCGTCCAATTAAAATTGAAAACAATACTTTAGCTGCAACCAATGGTCATGCAAATGCTAGAGTAAATGCTTCAGTTTTAGATTTATATGATAGTACAAGAGTACAAGGTCCGATGAAAGGTGGAAACGCTATTTCATGGTCAGATTTTGATTCTGAAACAACACAAGCTTTAAATGGTTTGAAAAATTCAGGAAAGCAAATCGTTTTGTTAACTCAAACTTACGCTAGTCCATCAACATCTAAATTAGTTGCAGAATTTACTGCTAAATACGGTAATGTAAACCATGTGGTTTATGATGCGGTTTCAGAGTCTGCTGCTTTAGATGCTTACCAAGCAAAATATGGTGAGAGAGGTTTAGCTAATTACGATTTTTCAAAAGCTATGACTGTAGTATCTGTGGGAGCAGATTTCTTAGGAGATTGGCAAGGAGGTGGATTTGATTCTGGATATTCTAAAAAAAGAATTCCAGCGCATGGAAAAATGTCACGTCATATTCAGTTTGAATCTAATATGTCTATATCAGGTGCAAACGCTGATAAACGTGTTCCATTAACGCCAACACAACAAAAATTAGCTTTAGCACAATTACATAGTTTAATCGTAGGAGGTTCAGTCAATACAAATGACTTGCCTGCTAAAATTAAAGAGGCTGTTCAAAAAACTGCTTCTGAGTTGATTAAAGCTGGTAGTAATGGTGTTGTAGTAACAGGTATTCAAGATGTAAATGCTCAAACTGTTGTTTTAGAAATAAATGCAAAGTTAGGAAGTAAGGCATTTGATCCTAAAACACCTATTAAAACACGTCAAGGTAACAATAAAGATGTTCAAACTTTAATTGCTGATATGAAAGCAGGAAAAGTAGGTGCAGTTATCATGAGCGGTGTTAATCCAATGTATACATTACCTAATGCTAACGATTTTGCAGAAGGTTTAAAAAATACGACGTTATCAGTTGCGTTTACTTCTAAAGAAGATGAAACTGCTGGTTTAGTACAATATATAGCAGCAGCACCACATTATTTAGAGTCTTGGGGTGATGTTGAATTAAAGAAAGGTCACTTTGCTTTAATGCAACCAACAATAAGACCATTATTTGATACAAGACAGTTTCAAGACACTTTATTAAAGTGGACTGGAAATGCAGTGGCATTAAATGAGTTTATCAAAACAACTTGGAAAGAATCTATCCTTAATGGTGGATCTTACAATCAAGCTTTACATGATGGAATTTTTGTAAGCAACAATACTGCTACAGATGTTGTTTCTGAGGAAGTAGAAATAGATGAAGTACCTGCTAGCAATGCAGCTAGGACTTTAGCTAGTTCAGCAAAAGGTACAGGTGTAGAGTTGACATTGTATTCTAAAACAGGAATGGGTGATGGTCAACAAGCAAATAACCCTTGGTTACAAGAGTTTCCTGACCCTATTACAAGAACATCATGGGATAACTACTTAACGGTATCTAAGTCAGATGCAGAAGCTTGGGGAATTGTTAATGAAAACGATTCTACAGGAGCTTTAAACGGTAGTTATGTTACTTTAAATGTTAACGGTTCTGAAGCGTTGACTGTACCAGCAATTATCCAACCAGGTCAAGCAAAAGGAACTGTAGGATTAGCGTTTGGTTACGGTAGAACTTCAGGTCTTAAAGACGAAATGAAAACGGGTGTTAACGCGTTTACACTATATAACGATTTCAATACAGTTCAAAGTGTATCTATTGAGCCTGCAACTGGAATGCATGAATTTGCATGTGTACAGTTACAGAATACTTTAATGGGACGTGGAGATATTATAAAGGAAACGACATTAGAGGTTTTTAATACTTATGATAGTCAAGATCATAAGCATGGTTGGAATAAAATACCAATGGTATCTTTAAATCACGAAGAAACTCCAGTAACGTCTCCAGAAGTTGATTTATGGGATGAATTTGATCGTTCAATTGGACATCACTTTAATCTTTCAATAGACTTAAATGCTTGTACAGGTTGTGGAGCATGTGTTATTGCTTGTCACGCTGAAAACAACGTGCCAGTAGTAGGTAAAGAAGAAATTAGACGTAGTCGTGATATGCACTGGTTACGTATTGATAGATATTACTCATCAGAAGATACATTTGCTGAAGATGATGCTAAAAAAGAAGGGTTCTCTGGTTTATTTGGAGATAACGGTTCTTTAGGAGGTTTTGGAGAATTAGAAGATCCTGCAGATAATCCACAAGTAGCATTTCAACCCGTAATGTGTCAACATTGTAATCATGCACCATGTGAGACTGTTTGTCCTGTAGCTGCTACAGCGCACGGTAGACAAGGTCAAAACCATATGGCATACAACAGATGTGTTGGTACAAGATATTGTGCAAACAACTGTCCGTATAAAGTAAGACGTTTTAACTGGTTCTTATACAATGGAAATGACGAGTTTGATTACCACATGAACAATGATTTAGGTCGTATGGTAATTAACCCTGATGTTACGGTTCGTTCTCGTGGTGTAATGGAAAAATGTTCTATGTGTATTCAAAAAACACAAAAGACTATTCTAGACGCTAAACGCGATGGACGTGAGATTAAGGATGGTGAGTTTCAAACAGCTTGTTCTGCCGCTTGTGGTAATGGAGCAATGATTTTTGGAGACATCAATGATAAGGAAAGTAAAGTTGCAAAACTTTTAAAAGACGATCGTATGTATCACTTATTAGAAAGTGTTGGTACCAAGCCTAATGTGCAGTACCATACTAAAGTGAGAAACACGAAAGAAGCATAAAAAGGATTAATTAATAAACAATTATAAAGGATTATGGCGTCTCATTACGAAGCACCTATTAGAAGACCTTTGGTTACCGGTGAGAAATCTTACCACGATGTAACTGTAGATATCGCAGCTCCTGTAGAAGGTAAGGCTAACAAACAGTGGTGGATTGTATTCTCTATCGCACTTGTAGCTTTTCTTTGGGGAATAGGTTGTATTATTTATACCGTTTCAACAGGTATTGGAACTTGGGGTTTAAACAGAACAGTAAACTGGGCTTGGGATATTACTAACTTCGTTTGGTGGGTTGGTATTGGTCACGCAGGAACATTAATTTCTGCAGTACTTTTATTATTCCGTCAAAAATGGAGAATGGCTATTAACCGTTCTGCGGAAGCCATGACAATTTTCTCTGTAGTTCAAGCAGGTTTATTTCCAATTATTCACATGGGTCGTCCATGGTTAGCATATTGGGTATTACCTATACCAAACCAATTTGGTTCGTTATGGGTAAACTTTAACTCTCCTTTACTTTGGGATGTTTTCGCGATTTCTACTTATTTATCGGTATCATTAGTATTCTGGTGGACAGGTTTATTACCAGATTTTGCAATGTTACGTGATAGAGCTGTTAAACCTTTTCAAAAGAAAATTTATAGCTTATTAAGTTTTGGATGGACAGGTCGTGCAAAAGACTGGCAACGTTTTGAGGAAGTATCTTTAGTGCTTGCAGGATTAGCTACACCATTAGTATTATCAGTACACACAATTGTATCTTTTGATTTTGCTACTTCAGTAATACCTGGATGGCATACAACTATATTCCCTCCATATTTCGTGGCAGGTGCTGTATTCTCTGGTTTTGCAATGGTAAATACATTACTTATCATTATGAGAAAAGTATGTAACTTAGAAGACTATATTACTGTACAACATATCGAGTTAATGAATATTGTAATTATGCTTACTGGGTCTATAGTAGGTGTTGCATATATAACTGAGTTATTTGTTGCATGGTATTCTGGTGTAGAGTATGAGCAATACGCTTTCTTAAACAGAGCAACGGGACCTTATGCATGGGCATATTGGGCAATGATGTCTTGTAATGTATTTTCACCTCAGTTTATGTGGTTTAAAAAATTACGTACAAGTATTATGTTCTCTTTCGCTATTTCGATAGTTGTAAATATCGGAATGTGGTTTGAGCGTTTTGTAATTATTGTTACATCACTACACAGAGATTACTTACCTTCTTCTTGGACAATGTTCTCACCAACATTTGTTGATATTGGAATTTTTATCGGAACAATAGGGTTCTTCTTTGTACTATTCTTATTGTACTCTCGTACTTTCCCAGTAATAGCACAAGCAGAGGTTAAGACTATATTAAAGTCTTCTGGTGATAATTATAAAGCTATCAGAGAAAGAGGTGATAGTTTAGTAGGGACAGGAGCTGATGCTAGAACGTCAGTAGTGAATAATAAAGAAACTAATAATTTAAAGTAGCATATGGAAGCTTCAAAAGTAATTCACGCTATTTATAACGATGACGATGTGTTAATGAATGCAGTTAAGCAAGTCAAAGCTGCAAAGTATCACATTGACGAAGTTTATACACCTTTTCCAGTTCACGGACTAGACAAGGCAATGGGATTAGCTCCAACACGTTTAGCAATTTGTGCATTTATGTATGGTTGCGTTGGTTTAACTGTAGCCACATTAATGATGAATTTTATCATGATTGAAGATTGGCCACAAGATATTGGTGGGAAACCTAGTTTTAGTTACCTAGAAAACATGCCGGCATTTGTACCAATTATGTTTGAGCTTACAGTATTTTTTGCAGCCCATTTAATGGTTATAACATTCTACTTAAGAAGTAAAATGTGGCCATTTAAAAACGCTGAAAATCCAGATCCAAGAACTACAGATGATCATTTTTTAATGGAAATCTCTGTTACTGGAAACCAAAATGAATTAGAAAGTTTATTAGGTCAAACTGGAGCGGTAGAAATTAACATAGTAGATAAAGCACATTAATTAGATATAATGAAGCATTTAATTAAAATATCAATCATAGCATTAATAGCAGTATCGTTTACTTCTTGTAATAATAGTGCGCGTCCAAATTACCAATACATGCCAAACATGTATGAATCTGTTGGATACGAAGCTTACCAAGAGTCAAATGCATTTGCAAATGGTGTTGAAGCACAATTACCAGTCGATGGTACAATTCCTAGAGGTTATACACCTTTTGAATATTCTAGCGATGTTTCTGGTTATAATTTAGCTAAGGCTGAATTAGTATCACCTTTAGATTCAACTCAGTTTGATGAGCCAAGAGCTAAAGAATTATACACTATTTACTGTGGTATTTGTCATGGTAACAAAGGAAACGGTCAAGGTAACTTAGTGAAGAGAGAAAAAATTCTTGGAGTCCCTAGTTATGATGACGCAGGTAGAGCAATAAATGTAGGTAGTATTTACCATGTTATTTATTATGGTAAAAACTCGATGGGATCTTACGCTAACTTTTTAAGCGAAGAAGAGCGCTGGCAAGTAGTTGCTTACGTTATGAAATTAAAGGGAGACCTAGAAAAATAAGATTTAGATAAAGTTTATATACAGATATGTACACACTTTCAAATAGACTAAAAATAGTATCACTTGCCTTAATCGTGGTAGGAGCAATACTATGGGGAACAGGTTATTATACATCTCATCATGTTACACAAGATGATGTGAAAATTATGTTAGCTGAAGAAGCGAGTCATGGTGGACACGGAGACGCGCACGCTGTTGCAGATACTCATGCTACTGAAAGCGTTGCTCACGGTGATGCTCATGCTACTAATGACCACGCTGAAGCTGGTAATGCAGAGGTTGATCATGGTGACGCTCACGCAGAACATGTAATGCACCAAATTCATAACAGGCCCTATTCGGCACTTTATATTGCAGCATTTTTCTTTATGATGATTGCTTTAGGAGCTTTAGCTTTTTATGCTATTCAGCAAGCAGCTCAGGCTGGTTGGTCTCCTTTGTTATTTAGAGTGATGGAAGGTATTACTTATTATTTATTACCTGGTGCATTAATTGTAGTAGCAATAGCAGTTATTTCTGGAGATCATATTTTTGTTTGGATGAATCCTGATATGGTTAATCCAGAGAGTGCTGACTATGATAAATTAGTAGCTGGTAAATCAGGATGGTTAAATACAACAGGTTTTGTAATTAGAGCTCTAATTTTTATTACAGGATGGTCAGTTTATAGATACTTTTCTCGTAAATTCTCATTAGCTCAAGATGATGCTCCAGCAGGTGATACTCGTTATTTTGTCAAAAATTTCCGTATATCAGCAGCATTTTTAGTATTCTTTTTATACACAGAGTCTATGATGTCTTGGGATTGGATTATGAGTGTTGACCCACACTGGTTCTCTACATTATTTGGATGGTATGTGTTAGCTGGTATGTTAGTATGTGCTGTAACAGTAATGGCAATGATTACTATATATTTAAAATCTAAAGGATTATTACCTAACGTTAACAATAGTCATATTCATGATTTAGCTAAGTTCATGTTTGGATTTAGTATTTTCTGGACGTATTTATGGTTCTCTCAATTTATGTTAATCTGGTATTCTAACATACCTGAGGAAGTAACTTACTTTATTACAAGAATTGAAGACTATAACTTACCATTCTTTGGTATGGTGGCAATGAATTTCTTGTTCCCATTATTATTATTAATGAATAGTGACTTTAAGCGTGTGTCTTGGTTTGTAATCATGGCAGGTGTAGTAATATTAGCAGGGCATTATATTGATATTTTTAATATGATTATGCCGGCTACAGTTGGAGATAGATGGTTTATAGGTATGCCAGAAATTGGTGCAGTGTTATTATTTGCAGGTTTATTCATGTTTATAGTATTCTACGCTATTTCAAAACAATCTTTAGTGCCTAAAGGAAACCCTTTCATTAAAGAAAGTGAAAACTTCCATTATTAATAAAAATTAAATAAAGAAGAACGATAACAATGACGACTTTATTATCAATTTTAGTTTTAGTATTTATTTTCGTTGCAATTTGGCAAATGGTTAAAATCTTTGATTTAACCCAAGTCGGAAAGACAACAGAAAATAATCAAGTTGCAAACGACGACGACAACCGTATTAATGGTTATTTAATGATAGGTTTTTTAATCTTCATTTATGTTATAACAATCGTGTGTTTTGTTAAATGGGGAGATTTACCTTTAATGTCTAATTCTGCTTCAGAGCATGGACCTGGTATTGATAGTTTAATGATCATTTCAATGATTGTTATCTTCTTTGTACAAACGGTAACTCAGTTTTTATTACATTATTTTGCTTTTAAATACAAAGGTGAAAAAGGTAGAAAAGCTTTGTTTTATGCAGATAACAATAAGTTAGAAGCTATTTGGACTATTATACCTGTAATTGTTTTAGCAGGTTTAATTATTCAAGGTTTATTTACTTGGAATAGCATCATGAATATTGACGAAGAAGCTGATCCAATGGTTATTGAATTATATGCGCAACAATTTAATTGGAAAGCGAGATATTCAGGGCCAGATAATGCTTTAGGAAAAGCTAACGTAAGATTAATTGATATCAACAGAGCTAATGAATTAGGTGTTGACGAAGCAGATCCTAATGCTCAAGATGACGTTATCGTAAAAGAATTACATTTGGTTGTTGGTAAACCTGTAGTGTTCAAGATGCGTTCTCAAGATGTATTACACTCAGCTTACATGCCTCACTTTAGAGCTCAAATGAATTGTGTTCCTGGTATGATTACTCAATTTGGATTTACGCCTACTGTTACGACTGCTGATATGCGTGAGACAGAGGAAATGAAAGAGAAAGTATTTAATATTAATGAGATCAGAAGAGATAAAAGCAAGTCTTTAATTGCTGAAGGTAAGGAAGGTTTAGAACCTTACACATTTGATTATTTATTACTTTGTAATAAAATTTGTGGAACTTCTCACTATAACATGCAAATGAAGATTATAGTAGAAACGCAAGAGGAGTACGACGAATGGATGAAGGGGCAAAAGCTTTTCGTAGATTCATTAGTAAAAAATTAAGAACAAAAATTCAATTTAAAGATTTTTAGATTATGTCAGCACACGTAGAAGAACATGGACATGACGATCATGGTCATCATCATAAAGAAACATTCATAACTAAGTATATATTTAGTCAGGATCATAAAATGATTGCTAAGCAGTATTTAATTACTGGTCTTATAATGGGAATCATAGCTGTAGTAATGTCAATCATGATGCGTATGCAAATTGCTTGGCCTGAAGAGTCAAATCCATTATTTAAAGCATTATTAGGAAAATGGGCACCAGATGGTGTAATGAGTGCAGATATCTATCTTGCATTAGTTACTATTCATGGTACTATCATGGTTTTCTTTGTACTTACAGCAGGTTTAAGTGGTACGTTTAGTAATTTACTTATTCCATTGCAAATTGGAGCTCGTGATATGGCTTCAGGATTCTTAAACATGGTATCTTACTGGTTGTTTTTTACATCTAGTATTATTATGGTATGTTCTTTCTTTGTTGAGGCAGGTCCTGCTGCAGCTGGATGGACAATTTATCCTCCACTTAGTGCATTACCAATGGCTCAAGGGGGTTCTGGTTTAGGTATGACAATGTGGTTAGTCTCTATGGCTATATTTATTGCATCTTCTTTATTAGGATCTTTAAATTATGTTGTAACGGTAATTAATTTACGTACTAAAGGAATGTCTATGACTAGATTACCTTTAACAATATGGGCATTTTTTGTAACAGCTATTATTGGTGTTATTTCTTTCCCAGTTTTATTATCTGCTGCATTATTGTTAATAATGGATAGAAGTTTTGGAACGTCATTCTTTTTATCAGATATATTTATTCAAGGTGAAGTTTTACATTACCAAGGTGGTTCTCCAGTTTTATTTGAGCACTTATTTTGGTTCTTGGGTCACCCAGAAGTATATATTGTATTATTACCAGCATTAGGTATTACTTCAGAGATTATTGCAACTAATTCACGTAAACCAATTTTTGGATACCGTGCCATGATTGCTTCAATTATAGCAATTGCATTTTTATCTACAATTGTTTGGGGTCACCATATGTTTATTTCAGGAATGAATCCTTTCTTAGGTTCTGTGTTTACATTCACAACCTTATTAATTGCAATTCCGTCAGCAGTAAAATCATTTAATTATATTACGACACTTTGGAAGGGTAACCTCCAGATGAACCCAGCCATGCTTTTCTCAATAGGATTGGTATCTACTTTTATTACAGGTGGTTTAACTGGAATTATTTTAGGTGATAGTGCTTTAGATATTAACGTACACGATACTTATTTTGTAATTGCTCACTTCCACTTAGTGATGGGTATATCTGCTTTATATGGTTTTTTCGCAGGGGTTTACCATTGGTTCCCTAAGATGTTTGGTCGTATGTTAAACAAAAACTTAGGTTATGTTCACTTTTGGGTAACTGCTGTTTGTGCTTACGGGGTATTTTTCCCAATGCACTTTATTGGTATGGCAGGTTTACCAAGACGTTACTATACTAACACTAACTTCCCATTGTTTGATGACTTAGCGAGTGTAAACGTAGTAATTACAATTTTTGCAATTATTGGAGCTATTTTCCAAATCGTGTTTATCTACAATTTCTTTGCTAGTATCTTTTACGGTAAGAAAGCAGAGCAAAACCCTTGGAGATCTAACACTTTAGAGTGGACTACTCCTGTAGAGCATGTTCATGGTAACTGGCCAGGAGCTATTCCTCACGTATACAGATGGTCTTATGACTATAGTAAACCAGGACACGATGAAGATTTTGTTCCTCAAAATGTTCCTCTTAAAGAAGGAGAAGAAGAATTACAACATTAGATTTTTAAATCTATCTATAATATTGAAAAGCCTTTCTGATAATTCGGAAAGGCTTTTTCTTTATATTTGTTTAAGCTGATTGCACTATCAGAATCCAACAATAATTTAATGAACGATAACCTAGATCCAACCAACGAGAATTTTACGCCAGAAGAATTTGATGTAGAAAAGCAATTAAGACCATTATCCTTTGATGACTTTACCGGTCAAGATCAAGTATTGGAGAATCTTCAAGTTTTTGTTCAAGCTGCAGTTGCACGGGACGAAGCATTGGATCATACCTTGTTTCATGGACCTCCTGGTTTAGGAAAAACGACATTGGCTAATATATTAGCAAATGAGTTAGGCGTTGGTATAAAAGTTACTTCTGGTCCTGTATTGGATAAACCTGGAGATTTAGCGGGTTTACTAACTAATTTGGATGAAAGAGACGTCTTGTTTATTGACGAAATCCATAGATTAAGTCCAATAGTAGAAGAGTACCTATACTCCGCAATGGAGGACTATAAAATTGATATAATGATTGAGTCTGGCCCAAACGCAAGGACGGTTCAAATTCATTTAAATCCATTTACTTTAGTTGGTGCAACGACTAGATCAGGATTATTAACAGCTCCAATGCGTGCACGTTTTGGAATACAAAGTAGATTACAATACTATAAAACAGATTTATTAACTACAATTATACAGCGTAGTGCAGAAATACTAAATGTACCTATATCTATGGAGGCTGCAATTGAAATTGCTGGTCGTAGTCGTGGGACACCTAGAATAGCTAATGCATTGTTACGTCGCGTTCGTGATTTTGCACAAATTAAGGGTAATGGTAGTATTGATATTAAAATTGCTAGATATAGTTTAGAAGCGCTTAATGTGGATGCTTACGGTCTAGATGAAATGGATAATAAAATACTATCTACAATAATTGATAAGTTTAAAGGTGGTCCTGTCGGAATTTCTACTATTGCAACTGCAGTGAGCGAGAGTACAGAAACCATTGAAGAGGTTTACGAACCTTTTCTAATACAACAAGGGTTTATTATGCGTACACCACGTGGTCGTGAGGTCACGGAATTAGCGTATAAACATTTGGGTAAAATTAAAGGTCCTATTCAAGGCGGGTTGTTTTAACCAATATAATGTTTTTAATGTGTTTTAGTATATCGTGAGTTATCAAAAGGGATTTTAAGATTAAAGAATAAATGAAAAATATACCTGAAGTATCATTATTAAAGTTCATTAAGCATTCATTAGAAATTCTTAAAAACCCATTACCTTTTCATAATCGAAACTTTCAATTAAAAGGAGATATTTTTAAGCTTAACGTTGGTTTCAATACAAAAATACATTTTTGTCGTGACGCAGCTTTCGCACAATATGTCCTTCAGAAGAATCAAAAAAACTATGTTAAGTCTAAAATACAGACTGTAGATTTGGTAAAGTATGTTGGTGAAGGTTTATTGACTTCCGAAGGTGCTAAATGGAAAGTACAACGCAAAATGATGCAACCCGCTTTTCATAAAAAGCAATTGCAGAATTTATTAAGCGGAATGCAAGAAACTATTATATCAGAATTTGATAATATAGAGGTTGGTAAAACTATAGACGTATTTCCTATTCTTAATGATTTAGCTTTCCAAACAGTAGTAAAATCTTTATTTACTCAGGCTGCTAATAGTAAGGATATGGATAGGCTTCAATTTATTACGGAGGCTAATCAGCGTATGTTGGTTAAAGAGTTGCGACAACCTTATTTAGCTTGGTGGTTTAAAATTGGAGGTGCTTTAAATAAACATCTAAAACTATCTGAAGAAGCTAGATACATTTTAAAGGGCATTGTCGCAGAAAGAAAATTATCTGGTAAACGTTATGACGATTTGCTTGACATGCTATTAGAAACCAGATATGATGATGGTAAAGGCATGAGTGAAGCGCAGCTTATTGATGAAATTTTAATCATTTTTACAGCAGGTCACGAAACAACATCTAATGCTTTAACATTTACATTCCAATTATTAGCTAAACATCCAGAATGGCAAGATAAAATATATCAAGAATGGCAAGCTTTAGGAGGAGATACTGCGGATTTAATGACGCGTGTTGCTTCGTCTAAAGTATGTCAACAAGTATTAGAAGAGTCCATGAGGTTGTATCCACCGGCGTATTTTATAGATCGTGTTAATGTGGAAGCTGATAGTTTTAATGATATGGAATTTGAAGCAGGAAGCAACTTATTGTTTTCGGTTTACGAAATCCATAGGCATCCAAAGTTATGGGAAAATGCAATTGATTTTATGCCAGAACGATTCGCGGATGGTGGACGACAATTTTCTGCCCAATACTTTCCGTTTGGTGCGGGACCAAGAAAATGTATAGGTAATAATTTTGCAATGTTTGAAATGATTATTGCTATTACAGAATTACTTAAAAAGTATAAAATAGAACCCAAAATTGATGCTATAGAGATCACACCCTTAATTACCCTTAAACCAAAAAATGCGTTTTTAAAATTTGTAAAAAGGTAATTGATTAAGTGATTAATAATAGATCTAAATACACGCAACTTATTAAATCTGAAGCTAAGCGTTTGGGTTTTTTGTCTTGTGGAATTAGTAAAGCTGAGTTTTTAGAAGTTGAAGCTCCTAGATTAGAAAAGTGGTTAAATAATAACATGCATGGACAAATGAGTTACATGCAAAATCATTTTGATAAACGATTAGATCCAACCCTTTTGGTTGATGATTCTAAATCTGTAATCTCATTACTTCTTAATTATTATCCAGAACAAAAGCAATCAGATCAATCTTACAAGTTGTCTAAATATGCCTATGGTAAGGACTATCATGAGGTTATTAAATCTAAATTAAAAGAATTAACGCACTATATTCAAACGGAAATAGGCGCAGTTTCTGGTCGTGCTTTTGTAGATTCTGCACCCGTTTTAGACAAAGCTTGGGCAGCAAAATCAGGTTTAGGTTGGATAGGTAAGCATAGTAATTTATTGACACAGAAAGTCGGTTCTTTTTATTTTATAGCCGAGCTAATTATTGATTTAGATCTAGAATATGATACTATTGTTTCTGATCATTGCGGAACGTGTACTGCTTGTATTGATGCTTGTCCCACACAAGCAATTACAGAGCCTTATGTTGTAGATGGTAGTAAATGTATTAGTTATTTTACAATTGAGCTTAAAGATCAATTACCCAACACAATGAAAGGACAATTTGACGACTGGATGTTTGGTTGTGATGTGTGCCAGGATGTTTGCCCATGGAATAAGTTTTCTAAGCCACATAGTGAGCCTCTTTTTAATCCTCACCCAGAATTGTTAGACATGACTAAAAAGGATTGGGATGAGATTACGGAAGATGTGTTTCAAAAAGTGTTTCAAAAATCGGCAGTTAAACGTACTAAATTTTCAGGGTTACAGCGTAATATCGATTTTTTAAAATAGTTAATCGTTAGGATTAAATATACTGCGTTCAAACCCCTTTTTTTCTAACTTCTTTTCTTCTAAAAACCTTACATTTGTAATTCACTAAAATTTAAAGTGGAATTATGAGCAAACAAAGCAAACGCAGAGAAGCTTTAGTATATCATGCAAAGCCAAAACCTGGTAAAATAGAAGTTATTCCAACAAAAAAATATGCAACACAACGGGATTTAGCATTAGCATATTCTCCAGGTGTAGCAGAACCGTGTTTAGAAATAGAAAAAGACGTTAATAACGTTTATAAATATACAGCAAAAGGAAATTTAGTGGCAGTTATATCTAACGGTACAGCTGTTTTGGGATTAGGAAATATTGGTCCTGAAGCATCAAAACCTGTTATGGAAGGTAAAGGATTGCTTTTTAAAATATTTGCAGACATTGATGTTTTTGATATTGAAGTTGATACAGAAAATATCGAGGAATTTATTCAAACTGTAAAAATGATTGCTCCAACTTTTGGAGGAATTAATCTAGAAGATATTAAAGCGCCTGAAGCTTTTGAAATTGAAAGACGTTTAAAAGAGGAATTAGATATTCCTGTAATGCATGATGATCAACATGGAACGGCAATTATTTCTGCAGCAGCATTATTAAATGCATTAGAGCTTTCAGAAAAGAGCATAGAAGACGCAAAAATAGTAGTAAGTGGTGCAGGTGCAGCAGCAATATCTTGTACGCGTTTGTACTTAGCATTTGGTGCAAAACGCGAAAATGTGGTGATGTTGGATAGTAAAGGTGTGATTAGAAATGATCGCGATAACTTAACATCTCAAAAAGCAGAATTCGCAACGCATCGTAAAATTGATACGTTGGATGAGGCCATGGTAGATGCAGACGTTTTTGTTGGTTTATCTACTTCAGACATTGTTAGTCCATCCATGTTATTAGCAATGGCTAAAAACCCTATTGTATTTGCTATGGCTAATCCAGATCCAGAAATAGGATATGATTTAGCAATTGCAACACGTAAGGATATTATCATGGCTACAGGAAGAAGTGACCATCCTAATCAAGTTAATAACGTGTTAGGTTTTCCTTTTATTTTTAGAGGTGCTTTAGATGTTAGAGCAACTAAAATTAATGAAGCAATGAAAATGGCAGCTGTAAAAGCGTTAGCAGATTTAGCTAAAGAAGCAGTTCCAGAACAAGTAAACATTGCTTACGGAGAAACACGTTTGACATTTAGTAAAGAATATATTATACCTAAACCTTTTGACCCACGTTTGATAGCAACAGTGCCTCCTGCAGTAGCACGAGCGGCAATGGAAAGTGGAGTAGCAAAAGAACCTATTGAAGATTGGGCTAAATACGAAGAGCAATTATTAGATAGATTAGGTAATGACAATAAAATTGTAAGATTATTATTAAACAGAGCAAAATTAGACCCTAAACGTGTTGTTTTTACAGAAGCAGACTCAATAGATGTTTTAAAAGCAGCTCAAATTGTTTATGAAGAAGGGATTGCAATTCCGATTTTATTAGGAAGAAAGGATGAGATTGAACGTCTAAAAGAAGAATTAGAGTTTGACGCAGATGTTGAGATTATTGATCCTAAGTCTGACGAACAATTAGAACAAAAAAATAAGTATGCTAATATTTATTGGGAGCAACACAAAAGGAAAGGTGTTACAAGTCTTTTGGCAGAAAAAATAATGAGAGAGCGTAATTATTACGCTGCAATGATGGTTAACGAAGGTGATGCAGATGCATTAATTTCTGGATATTCTCGTAGTTACCCATCAGTAGTAAAACCCATGTTGGATCTGATTGGTTTAGCACCTGGTTCTACTAGAATTGCAACTACCAATGTTATGATGACGCAACGTGGCCCAATGTTTTTAAGTGATACCGCTATTAACATTAACCCTTCAGCGCAAGATTTAACTAAGATTGCACAAATGACAGCAAAAGTGGTTAAAATGTTTGGAATGGAGCCAGTAATGGCTATGACATCATATTCTAATTTTGGATCGTCAAAAGATCAAACGGCAACTAAAGTAAGAGAAGCCGTATCTTATTTGCACAAAAGACATCCAGATTTACTAGTGGATGGAGAGTTGCAAACAGATTTTGCGTTAAACAGTGAAATGTTAATGGATAGCTTTCCATTTTCTAAACTTGCAGGAAAAAAGGTTAATACTTTAATTTTCCCTAATTTAGAATCGGCTAACATTACATATAAGTTATTAAAAGAACTTAATAAGGCAGAATCAGTTGGTCCAATTATGATGGGTATGCGCAAACCAGTGCATATTTTACAATTACATGCTAGCGTGGATGAAATTGTAAATATGACAGCTATTGCGGTTATTGATGCTCAGCAAAAAGAAAAGTTAGAACAAAAAGCTAAAAAATAGAAGCATTATTTGATACAAATAATTTTCTTACATTTGGAGGCTTAATAGTAAAAAAACGGATGATTACACATATACAAGGTAAATTAGTAGAAAAAAATCCGACGGATGTCGTTATTGATTGTAATGGTGTTGGGTACTTTTTAAACATTTCCTTGCATACGTATTCTCAAATACCGGAACAAGAAGCTTTAAAATTATATACGCATCTTCAAATTAGAGAAGATGCGCATACATTATATGGTTTTGCTTCTTTAGCTGAAAGAGAGCTGTTTCGCTTACTTATTTCTGTAAGCGGTATTGGTGCTAATACTGCACGAACAATGTTGTCTTCTTTAACACCAAAACAAATTAGAGAAGGGATAGCAACCGAAGATGTTGCATTAATTAAATCAATAAAAGGAATCGGAATAAAAACTGCTCAACGAGTAATTATAGATTTAAAAGATAAGATTCTTAAAATCTATGATATTGATGAAGTTTCTGTTACTAAGAACAATACAAGCAAAGATGAAGCGTTATCAGCTTTAGAAGTACTTGGTTTTGTTAAAAAACAAGCCGAAAAAGTTGTGGATAAAATTGTCATGACTCAACCAGATGCTAACGTAGAAACAATTATCAAACTAGCCTTAAAAAATTTATAATATATTTTGAAGACAGCTCAACTTAGTTTTTATAAATCCCTTAAACATTTTTATCTAACTGCATTTGCATTGTTAGTGTCTGCCTTGTCTTTTGGACAGGACGATAACCAAACAGAGCAAGATAGTACTAGTACAGGCTTTAGTCTTGGGACTATTAATATGCCTAACCCAACTAGTATTGAATCTAAATATACTTATGACCCGGTAACCGATCGTTATATCTATACAGAGTCGGTTGGACAGTTTAATATTAATTACCCTGTAATTTTATCACCACAGGAGTATCAGGATTTAGTTGCAAGACAAAATCAAAAGGCCTATTACAAAGATAAAATTGATGCTTACGAAGGTAAAAAAGGAGGCTCAGAAGAGGCTCAAAAAAATCTTATTCCTGAGTTTTATGTAAACTCTAGTTTTTTTGAAAGTATTTTTGGTGAAGGTCCAATTTCAATAGTACCACAAGGTACCGTAGAAATGGATTTGGGTGTATTGTTTACAAAACAAGATAATCCCTCATTTTCACCCAGAAATAGACGTAACTTTTCTTTTGATTTTGACCAGCGTATTAGTTTAAGTATGGTAGGTAAAGTAGGGTCTAGGTTACAAGTTAATGCAAACTACGATACACAATCTACTTTTGATTTTCAGAATTTAATTAAATTAGAATACGCACCTACAGAGGATGATATTATTCAAAAAATTGAAGTTGGTAACGTTAGCATGCCAATTAATAACTCTTTAATTTCTGGAGCACAAAGTTTATTTGGTGTTAAAACACAATTAAAATTTGGTAAGACAACTGTTACTGGAGTCTTTTCTGACCAACGTTCAGACGCTAGATCGGTAACTGCAGAAGGTGGTGGTACTATTGATGAGTTTGAGTTTTTTATTAGAGATTATGATGAGAATCGTCACTTTTTCTTAGGACAATACTTCCGTAATAATTATGATAAAGCTTTGGAGAATTATCCTTTTATAAATAATAATATTCAAATTACAAGAATTGAAGCTTGGGTAACTAATAGAAGTAATCGTACTGAAAATGTAAGAAACTTTGTGGCTTTCCAAGATTTAGGAGAAACTAGTGTTGTAGGTAATCCTGGCGTTGCAATTACGGGTGGTCCAAATGCATTTCCGGATAACGGAAATAACGGTCTAGATCCAACCAATATTGGTAATGCTGGATCACAATTAAATAACGCAGTTAGAGATATTGCTACGGTACAAAATGGTATTTCAATTTCAGGTTTTAATGAAGGTTTTGATTATGCTAAACAAGAAAATACTAGAAAATTAACTGAAGGACAAGAATTTACTTTAAATACTCAGTTGGGTTATATTTCGTTAAATCAACGTCTTAATAATGACGAAGTTTTAGCAGTAGCATACCAATATACGGTTGGTGGGCAAGTATTCCAAGTTGGAGAATTTGCTAATGATGGTATTGGTGCAACGGATGTGGATGTAGATAGTTCAGGTCAGGTTATAAACGTTACCAATAACGCCTTAGTACTAAAACTATTAAAAAGTAGTATTACCAGTGTCTCTCAGCCTATTTGGGATTTGATGATGAAAAACGTGTATGACACAGGCGCATACCAATTAACACAAGAAGATTTTAAACTTAATATATTTTATAACGAATCTGCACCTTTAAATTATATTACTCCAGTAGAAGGGACACCATTTGGAGTCGATTTTAATGGAGAAGCAATTGAGCAAACAACATTATTACGTTTATTTAATTTTGATAGATTAAATTATAATAATGATCCGCAAACTAACGGTGATGGATTTTTTGACTTTGTTTCAGGGATAACAGTAATACCAACAAATGGTAAGATTGTGTTTACCAAGGTCGAGCCTTTTGGACGTTATTTATTTGATGTTTTAGATAATGATTCTAATGCAGGAAATAACGCGACGGATTATGAAGGCGATACTTATGCCAATGCCAATCAAGAAAAATATGTTTATGATTTACTATATAAAGCAACTAAAACAGCTGCTTTAGATGAAAGTCAGAAAAATAAATTTTTAATAAAAGGACGTTATAAATCTTCGGGTGGAGATGGGATTCCTATAGGTGGGTTTAACGTGCCAAGAGGATCTGTTCAGGTTACTGCCGGAGGACGTACATTAGTAGAAGGACAGGATTATACAGTAAATTATCCGTTAGGACGTGTTTATATAATTGACGAAGGTTTAAAAGCATCTAACATTCCTATTCAAGTTTCTACTGAAAACAATTCTATTTTCGGACAACAAACAAAACGTTATACAGGTTTAAATGTCGAACATCAGTTTAATGAAAAGTTTGTAGTTGGAGCCACTTATTTAAATTTAAATGAACGTCCAATTACTCAAAAAGCAAATTATAATAGCGAGCCTATCAATAATACAATGTTTGGGTTGAATGCTAATTTTTCTTCAGAATTACCATTTTTATCACGCTTAGTAAATAAACTTCCAAATATTGATACGGATGCGCCATCTAACATTTCTGTTAGAGGAGATTTTGCTTATTTGTTGCCAGGTGCTCCAAAAGGTACTGATTTTAATGGTGAAGCAACTGCTTACATAGATGATTTTGAAGGAACACAAAACGGAATAGATCTTAAGTCTGCTCAATCTTGGAGCATTTCAAGTAGACCTCTAAATATAAATGGAACTGGTTCTTTGGATAATAATGGTATCGAAAACGGATACGGTAGAGCAATGCTTAACTGGTATACTATTGATCCAATATTTTATGGAAGTCAGCGTCCTTCAGGAATTTCAGACGACGATATGTCTAGTTTATATACTAGTCGTGTTTTTGTTAATGAGTTGTTTCCTGAACAAGACATTGCACAAGGACAAACCTCTGTTTTAAACACATTAGATTTATCGTATTACCCACAAGAACGTGGACCTTATAATTTTGAGCCAGGAACAGAAAGTGGAACAGTTTCCAATCCAACAGCAAGTTGGGCAGGGGTGACGCGTCAAATAACTTCAACAGATTTTGAACAAGCAAATGTTGAGTATGTCGAGTTTTGGTTGCAAGATCCTTTTCAAGAAAATGCGTCAAATCAAGGTGGTAAATTATTTATTAATTTAGGAAATATTTCTGAAGACGTGCTAAAGGATGGTCGTAAACAATATGAAAACGGTTTACCTCAGGATGGTAACGTTAGTTTATTGCCACAAACAGATTTTCAATCTGTAGTGCCACAAAACCAAGCATTAATTTATGCATTTGATACAAATGGTCAAGAGCGTACTAATCAAGATGTCGGGTTTGATGGATATGATGATGCAGAGGAAGCTATTAATTTTCCAACAGGTTTTGCTGGTCTGCCAGATCCTGCTAACGATAATTATAATTACTATTTAAATGGAGATGGTAACTTATTTGAGAGGTATAAATTGTATAATGGATTAGATGGAAACTCACCAGATACATTTAGTGATACCAATAGAGGGTCTACAACTCAGCCAGATGTAGAGGATGTCAATAGAGATAACACAATGAATACTATTGATAGCTATTTTGAGTATGAAGTTGAAATAACGCCTGCTACTTTAAATATTGATAACGAGTATATTGTTGATACTAAAAACGTAACAGACAATAATAATCCCAGAGTATTACCTAATGGTGATACAGTATATCCAAAATGGTACCAGTTTAGAATTCCGATCCGCACGGATGATGAGTTTGTGGTAAATGGAATTACGGATTTACGTTCTATTAGATTTACAAGACTTTATTTAAATGGGTTTGATCAAAGTACAACTTTACGATTTGGTTCTTTAGAGTTAGTTAGAAGTGATTGGAGACGTTACCAGTTAGCCTTAGATGGTGGGCCAACGCCATTAGATTTTGATGATACAGATTTTACTGTTGGTGCAGTTAGTACACAAGAAAATGATGGAAGTTATGTGTCGCCACCTAGTGTTGTTCCAGAACGATTAAATAATAATAACACTATTGTAAGACAAAACGAGCAAGCTCTTGTTGTTGATGTTTGTGATTTAAAAGCTAAAGATTCTAGAGCCGTATTTAAAAATATTAATATAGATATGCGTCAGTATAAAAAGCTACGTATGTTTATGCACGCTAGAGATGGAGAAACACCTGGTTTAACAGATAATGATTTAGTTGGTTTTATCAGAATGGGTAACGATTTAACAGATAATTATTATCAAATAGAAGTACCATTACAAGTGTATAATGGAGGTGCGACAGCAGAAGCATATTGGCCTGAAGCCAATGAGATAAATATTGATTTAGAAGTTTTACAACGTATTAAATCTTTAGGAATTACTAACCAAACATTAGCAGATGGTACTGCTAATTTTTATGATGTTGTTGGTAGTGATCTTTTACCAGTACCCGACCAATATGGAGGGTATGTAACAGGACAACAACGTGTAGCTATTAAAGGAAATCCTAATTTTGGAGATGTAAGGACTTTAATGGTTGGTGTAAAAAACGGAACACAGGTTGTACAATGTGGAGAGGTTTGGTTTAATGAGTTACGTTTATCAGAGTTAGATAACGAAGGTGGTTGGGCAGCAATAGTAACAGTAGATACACAATTAGCAGATTTTGCAAGTGTTAGTGCCACTGGTAGAATGAGTACAGCCGGATTTGGTAGTGTTAGTCAAGGTCCAAGCGAGCGTAGTTTGGAAGATGTAAAACAATACGATGTATTAACCAATGTAAATGTTGGTCAGTTATTACCAAAAAAATGGGGAATTCAAATCCCATTCAGTTACGGTCAAGGAGTAGAGGTTATAACGCCTAAGTTTGATCAGCAATATGAAGATATCGAGTTGGATACGCGTTTGGCTGAAGCCGAAACCAGTTTAGAAAGAGAGCAAATACTAGAACAGTCAGAAGAATATACTAAACGTAAAAGCATAAACTTTATAGGGGTTAAAAAATCTAGAACTGGAGATAGTAAACCGCGTTTCTATGACGTGGAAAATCTAACATTAAACTATTCTTATAATAAATTAGAACATCGCGATTTTGAAATAGAAAGAGCTGTTGATAAACAAGTAAGAGCAGGTGTTAATTATGCTTATAATTTTGAACCTAAAATTATTGAGCCTTTCAAGAAAAATGATTCATTATTTACAGGTAAATATTGGAAGTTCTTAAAAGATTTAAACTTTAATGCCTTACCATCTAGTTTTACAGTAAATTCAGATTTAAGCAGACAGTTTAATCGTCAAAAATTCAGAGATTTAGATTTAGCAGAAGGTAATATTGGATTAGAAGAATTGTACAGAAGAAATTACACATTTGATTATCAATACAATGTTAATTGGAGTTTAACAAAGTCGCTTCAAGTCACTTATTCTTCAGCAAATAATAATATTGTAAGAAACTATTTTAAAGACAATATTATTAATGGAGAACCAGATCCGTTATTAGATGTTTGGGATGGTTTCTTTGATTTTGGAGATCCAAATCGTCAACAACAACAAATAGGGATTAATTATGAGTTGCCATTTAATAAAATTCCAACTTTAAGTTTTATTAGAGCGACGTATTCTTATTCAGGGTTATTCCAATGGCAAAAAGGGTCTGATTTATTTGGAAACCTTGTCGGGGATGATGGTAACACGTACAACCTAGGAAACACTATTTCTAACGGAAACACACATAATATTAATTCAACTTTAGACATGAATAAGTTGTATAAATATTTAGGTATTACTACAAAGAAGAAAAGAAAAACAAATAAAGTTGCTAGAGGCTCTAGAAATAGTGCGCCACCAACTACTGCAAAAGGAAAAGCAGAGGCAACTACAAAAAAGAAGGGTAGTGGTATTGGTTCTAAAATTGGTGATGTTGGAATTGGTTTATTAACTTCAGTAAAAAGAATACAAGCAGTTTATAGTGAAACTAACGGTACGTATCTGCCTGGTTACTTGCAGACACCTGGATTTTTCGGAACAGCTAAACCTACGGTAGGTTATACCTTAGGAAGTCAAAGTGATGTTAGAGATTTAGCAGCAAGAAATGGATGGTTAACTGTATTTCCAGATTTTAATCAACAATACACAACTAACCAAACAAAGCAATTAGATTTATCTGCAAACTTAGAACCGTTTAATGATTTTAAAATTGATTTAGTTGGGTTTAGAACATATGCCGAAAACTATACAGAAAACTACCGTATTGAGAATGATGAGTATTTATCATTAACACCTAATACTTATGGAAACTTTAGTATCTCATCATTTACTTTACCAACAGCATTTGGTAAAAGTGATGAATCGGGATCTCAGGCATTTAACGATTTTAGAGAAAATAGATTAGAAATAGCACGACGTTTAGCTGTTCAAAACGGTTCAGATCCGGATGATGTTGATGCAGATGGTTATCCTAAAGGATTCGGTAAAACTAGTCAACAGGTATTACTACCGGCGTTTGTAAGTGCTTACACAGGTCAAGATTCTAAGAAGACTAAATTGGGAGCGTTAAGAAATGTACCAATTCCAAACTGGGATATTAAATATTCTGGTTTCATGAAAATGAAATGGTTTAAGAAAAAATTTAAACGTTTCTCTTTAACACATGGATACCGTTCAAGCTATAGTATTGGTCAGTTTAGAACTAATCTTGATTTTGATGGTATTGATTATGGATTGGATTATGATTCGCAACCAAATGAAGATTTAGATCAAGCAGGAAACTTTAAAAGCGAACATTTATATAGTAGTGTAACACTAACAGAGATGTTTAGCCCATTATTCCGTTTTGATATGGAAATGAAAAATTCGGTTAGAGTCTTGTTAGAAATGAGAAAAGATAGAATGTTGTCATTAAGTTTTGATAATAATTTAATGACGGAAATATCAGGGAATGAATATGTCGTTGGTTTAGGATATCGTATTAAGGATGTAACTTTTAATTCAAATTTAACTGGTACTAAAACTAAAATCGTGTCTGATTTAATTATGTCTGCTGATGTTTCTGTTAGAGATAACAAAACAATTATTCGTTATTTGGATTTGGATAATAATCAAATTACAAATGGGCAAACTATTTGGGGGCTTAAATATAACGCGGAATATGCATTTAGTAAAAACCTAACAGGCTTATTCTATTTTGATTATACTTTCTCAGAATATGCTATTTCTACTGCTTTTCCACAAACAACTATTCGTTCAGGAATGACATTAAGATATAATTTTGGAAATTAGCATTTCAATGTTTGAACTTAACGTTCATTTAAATACATTTGTAACTCAATTAAAAAATATATAATGAACATACCATCAGATTTAAAATACACTAAAGATCACGAGTGGATTAAAATAGAAGGAGACCAAATTACAGTTGGTATCACAGATTTTGCACAAAGTGAGTTAGGAGATATCGTATACGTTGAAGTAGAGACTTTAGACGAAACGTTAGAAGCAGAAGAAGTATTTGGTACAGTAGAGGCAGTTAAAACTGTGTCTGACTTATTTTTACCTGTTTCAGGAGAGATTGTTGCTTTTAATGAAGCTTTAGAAGACGAACCAGAGAAAGTTAATTCTGATCCTTATGGTGAAGGCTGGATGGTTAAAGTAAAAGTGACAGATGCCTCTCAATTAGAAGGTTTAATGTCTGCTGATGACTACAAAGCACTTATTGGTGCGTAAACTGTTGCCATTTATCAGTTTAGGGTATACTGTGGTTATAATAGTGTTAAGTTTAGCAACTATATCTGATATTTCCATCATACCTGATAACAACGATAAAGTTAATCACGCAATAGCACATTTTATATTTGTTGGGTTATGGTTTTTATCCTTTTATTTTTATTTAAATAAAAGTAAGAAACAAGCCTTGAAAATGGCTTTTATAAGCGCTTTTCTATTTGGCATAGTAATTGAAATATTACAGCATACACTAACAGAAAGTAGGCAAGCCGATTATAAAGACGTTATTGCCAATGTAGTAGGTGCGCTTATTGCGGTCTTAATTATTAATTTACTAACACTGAGTAAAGTTAAAAACGACTAATAGCTTGTTTTTTTAACAAATAAATAGTTATTTTAGCATTCAGTAAACAAAAAAGATATGGAATCTAAAAAAAATACAAAAGCAAATGTAGGACGTAACAGTTCTCTTTACGTGGCAGTAGGACTAGCTTTAATGCTTTTTCTATCTTACGTAACACTTAATTACACAACAACTGATAAGTCCGATATTGATATAGGAATGTTAGTGTTTGATGATAATGATGAGGATGATGTGCCAATTACAGAGATTTTGAATACGCCACCACCACCACCACCACCACCAGCAGCTCCAGAAGTTATTGAGGTAGTAGAAGATGAAGAAGATGTAGTGGAAACAGAAGTAATGTCTACAGAAACAACTCAAGAAGAAGTTGTGGAAATTGAAGTTGCGGATGTAGAGGTTGAAGAAGTTGAAGAAGATGTAGATGTACCGTTCTCTATTATTGAAAACGTACCAGTGTATCCAGGATGTGAAGGTGCTGGAAACAATGACGCAAAGAAAAAGTGTATGTCTGAAAAAATCGGAAAATTTGTTAGAAAGAATTTTAATGCTGACTTAGCACAGGATTTAGGTCTTGATAGTGGTATTAAAAGAATTAATGTAGGGTTTAAGATTGACAAGACTGGTAATATTGTAAATATTCAAGCAAGAGCACCGCACCCTAAATTAGAGCAGGAAGCTAAGCGTATTATTGCTAAGTTACCTAAAATGAAACCAGGTAGACAAAGAGGTAAAGCAGTAAATGTACCTTACGGATTACCTATTACATTTAAAGTAGAGTAAAAGATATTTCCATATATATTTTAAGATCCCGTTACAGCAATGTAACGGGATCTTTCTTTTTGGTATAATTGTTGATATTTTTTCATAATATTAACGTTTAAACTATAGATATTATGAGAATTTCAAGTAAAAAAGAAAGTTTTAGTAAAAAAGTTGAAGAAAACGTAAGGAAACCTCAAAAAAAGGATGTAAACCTAAAAACTAACACAGCATTATATTTCCAAATTGGATTAATAATGTGTTTGTTAGCTGCGTATGGTGCATTGGAGTATCAATTCGAAACAAAAGATTTTAAAGTGCCTGTTACTGCAAAAGCTGACGTTGAAGAGGATTATATGTTTGCTCCTGTTATTACTGTAGCGCCTGATGCTGTAGAGACTTCAGAGCCTGTATCTAAACAACCTGTGCGTCCAGATAACGTAACAATGGTGCCAAATGATACTCCAGATGAAAAAATCACAGAACAAAACTTAATTTCAGATATTGTTCACGCAACTAAACCAGAAGGCACAAAACCCTCTTTAGATGAAAAGTCATTAGTCGTTATAGAACCAGAGGAGGAAGTGCATATTAATTTTGTTGAAAAGGTACCTGTTTACCCAGGATGCGAAAGTGCTAATAGTAATGATCAGCGTAAAAAATGTATGTCTAACAAATTAGCTAAATTAATTAAGAAAAAATTTGATAGAAATTTAGGTGCTGAGCTTGGTTTAAGAGAAGGTGTGCAACGTATATATGTTAATTTCAGAATAAATAAATCTGGAATTGTTGAGATTATGAGTACACGTGCACCGCATAAGGATTTAGAAAAAGAAGCAAATCGTGTGGTGGATAAAGTGCCACAAATGAAACCAGGGGAGCAAGGTGGTGAGCCAGTTTCTGTTTTGTATTCTTTACCAATAATTTTTGAAGTAAAATATTAAGAAAAAATTAGTAATATTTAAAGTCGTTATCTTTTTTAGATAACGACTTTTTCAGTTTTAAAGCGTTAATAAAAAGCAGTATCTTTCGGCTAAATTTAAACTTCCAACTAAATATGAAAACTTTCATTTTAGGACTATTTATAATGTTTTCTACGTTGTCTTATGGACAAGATACAACTGTATATCAAGTGTCTCCTCGTTTTGAAAATTGTCAAGAAACGGATTTAAAACAATTAGATCATTGTTTTAATCAAGAAGTATATAAAGCTTTATATGCTCAGTTTAATTTGCCAGAATCAGTTAAGGCGGATTACATTGGAGAAATAGCAGTTATTTTTGAAGTTACTAAAGATGGTCTTTTTAAAACTATTTATGTTGATGCTCAGAATTCAGCTTTAAAAAAAGAGACGTCTCGTGTGTTTTCTGCTTTTCCTAAAATTAAACCTGCGACATATAATGGTAATCCAACGTTTAAGCAATATAGTATGACGTTGTATTTTCCATTAAACGAAAATAACATACCAAGTAATGTTATTGTTACTTCGGCTACGACCGATACCGATATGACTGTTAATCCAATTGAAGAATTGACAGTATTGCAACAAAAAGCAAAACAAGAGTTTGATAGTGTTCAAAAATCATTAGTTAAATACACAAACAAAGCATATAAAAGTCAGGTTAATGTTCCGTTTTCTCATGAAAATTATTCAAGATTTGATCAAGACGTTAATAGAATAGGTACTAATAATCATACAGCTTCAAAACCGTACAGGTATGAAGAGGTGTCTAATTATTATGATTTTGAGGACGAAAATGAGGCGCTTCAGAGGACATCTCAGTCATGGGCTGGGCGTAAGTTATGGAACGAGCATTTGGTGCAGTTAGAAAGTAAAGACTATTGGTTAACTATAGATCCGATTTTAGATTTACAATTAGGAAAAGATACAGATGCCGATTTTAGTTACACATACAATAATACACGTGGGGCTTACATTCAAGGAGGGTTGGGTAACAAGCTTAGTTTTTCTGCCTCGGTTTACGAAAGTCAAGGTCGTTTTGCACAATATTATAATCAATATGCAGAAAGTTTAAAAGCATTTGGTCCTGATCCAGCAATTATTCCTGGTCGTGGAATTGCAAAACGATTTAAGGAAGATGCCTATGATTATCCTGTTGCCGAAGCTTATTTGTCTTATTCTCCAGCTAAGTTTTTAAATATTCAATTTGGACACGGTAAACAGTTTATTGGAGATGGTTATAGAAGTTTATTGCAAAGTGACGTGTCTAGTCCATATCCATATTTAAAATTAAATACTAAATTTTGGAATATTAAATACACCAATACTTGGACGTGGCTAAAGGATGTACGCGATGATGTTACACTTGATAAAGCTTTTAGAACAAAATATATTGCCAACCATTACTTAAGTTGGAACGTTACTAAGCGATTTAATTTAGGTTTATTTGAATCTGTAATTTGGGAAAATAGTAATGATCGTGGTTTTGATATTAATTATTTAAATCCGTTAATCTTTTTTAGAGCTATAGAATTTGAAACTGGTCAAGGTGCAGGAAATGCTATTTTAGGAGCATCAGGGAAATATAAATTAAGTGATAATGCTAACGTATATGGTCAATTTATTTTAGACGAATTTTCGTTAAGCGATGTTACAGGAGGTAATAAAAGTTGGAAAAACAAATATGGGTTTCAGTTAGGCGCAAAATGGTACAATGCATTTAAGACAAAAAATCTAATGCTTCAAGCAGAATATAACCAAGTCCGACCATATACGTATTCTCACAACACCATTGTTTTAAACTATGCGCATAACAATCAGCCCATGGCTCATCTTTGGGGCGCAAACTTTAGAGAGTTAGTTTTAATTGGGCGTTATCAAAAGGACCGTTGGTTTGGAGAAGCTAAGATGATTGCAGGGATAAGAGGTTTTGATGTAAACGACGGAACTGATAATTTTAGTTACGGTGGAGATATTTATAGAAATTATAATGACAGACCTTTTGATACAGGCGTTACTATAGGCCAAGGTATAAAAACAACTACCTTAAATGCGAGTGCTCAATTGGGGTATTTAGTTAATCCGGCTTCTAATTTAAAAGCATTTGTTAATTTAAGTTACCGTAACTATAATCCAGAAGCAGAAACCCCTTCGGTTTTAAATAATAGTACGGTTTGGATTAATTTTGGTGTCAGAACTGATTTGTTCAATTGGTATTTTGATATGTAAATCAAGGATATCCATTACACTATAAAAACCTTGCGCTTTTTTTATGCTAAATAGTCAATTAGCAGTATCTTTGCATCAGCAAAAAAAATAGCGTTGGTTTGAGTACAACAGCAACACCCACAATAAAACATACAGTTATATCAGATTTTAAAGAAATCACAAAGATGCGCTTGTCTTTAAGTGTCGTGTTTTCGTCAGTTGCTGGTTATTTTTTAGGAGCAGATACCATTAGTTTAAAAATTGTTTTACTTCTATCTTTAGGAGGTTATTTTATGGTTGGTGCTAGTAATGCATTTAATCAAATTATCGAAAAAGATTTAGATGCTTTAATGCATCGTACGCAAAACAGACCAGTTGCTTCTGGACGCATGACAGTAAATACGGCATTTGCAATTGCATGTATATTTACCATTTTAGGGATTGCAATTTTATATACTATTAATGCGCAGACAGCCATGTTTGGTGCAATATCAATATTTTTATACACTAGTGTTTATACGCCATTAAAAACAAAAACACCATTATCTGTTTTTGTTGGAGCTATTCCGGGAGCTATTCCTTTTATGTTAGGTTGGGTTGCAGCAACGGATGATTTTGGTATTGAGTCTGGGACATTATTTGCTTTACAATTTTTCTGGCAATTCCCGCATTTTTGGGCAATTGGATGGTTTTTATTTGAAGACTATAAACGTGGTGGCTTTTTTATGTTACCAACAGGAAAACAAGATAAAGGGACTGCAATACAAGTGTTGTTATATACTATTTGGACTATTTTAGTGTCAATTGTACCAGTGTTTGGTGTAACGGGACAGCTAAAGTTATCTGTAGTAGCAGCAATTATTGTGTTTGGTTTAGGCTTGATGATGTTGTTTTATGCTATTAAACTGTATAAAAACATGACTGAAAAAGCAGCAAAACAATTAATGCTGTCAAGTGTATTATACATTACATTAATACAAATTGTATATGTAATTGATAAATTTATAAGATAAAATGGATTTAACTCAAGGGACTTTAGAAGAGAAAACTGGACGTGCAAAAAAAATGATGCTTTACTTTGGTATAGCGTCTTTAATCATGTCTTTTGCAGGATGGACAAGTGCTTTTATTGTAAGTAGCTCTAGACCAGATTGGCTTCAGGATTTTACAATGCCTCAGCCATTTTGGATAAGCATTATTATTATGATTGTTAGTAGTCTAACATTTATGGCAGCTAAAAAAGCGCTATTAAATGGTAATAAGGGATTAACTACCGCAATGTTGATTACTACATTTTTATTAGGATTATTTTTTGTGTACAATCAATTTAGAGGATTTAATCAGATAATTGATTTAGGTTATAATTTTACAGGACCAACAAGTAACATTACCGTAACGTATATTTACTTAATTGCAGTAGTGCATATTGTGCATGTTGTAGTTGGTTTGATACCTGTCTTGGTTGTGTTAGTCAATCACTTACGTGGAAAATATTCCGCAGAAAACATTGTTGGATTTGAGTTAGCTTTAACCTTTTGGCATTTCGTAGATTTGCTTTGGATTTACCTATTTTTCTTCCTATACTTTTTTCTAAACTAAATAAAATAGATACAATAAGGCCAAAAAGCTTATTTAGATAGTATAAAATTAGAGTTTGCTATTTTTTTAACTGAATAAATTGATTATTTTTGTGCCACATTTTAACAACTAATTTAACACTATGAATACTACAGTTGCAACTACTGATACAGATGGAAAGACTTGGGGAGGTGGTAATGAACCGCTAAAAGCAAGTTATGGTAAGATGATGATGTGGTTTTTTATCGTATCAGATGCATTAACATTCTCAGGTTTTTTAGCAGCCTACGGTTTTTCAAGATTCAAATTTATTGATGCTTGGCCAATTGCAGATGAAGTTTTTACGCACATACCATTTTTTCATGGAAACTATCCAATGATTTATGTAGCGTTTATGACGTTTGTTTTAATTATGTCTTCCGTAACAATGGTATTGGCTGTCGACGCTGGTCATCACATGAATAAGAAAAAAGTAACATGGTACATGTTTCTTACTATTATAGGTGGTATAATATTCGTTGGTTCTCAAGCTTGGGAATGGAATACTTTTATTAAAGGAGATTTTGGTGCTGTACAAACTAAAGGTGGTAACATCTTACAGTTTGGAGAGTATGTAACTATAGATGGCGAAAAAACATTTAAACGTGTCGCTATTTCAGATTTTACTACTGCTGCGCATACAGATAGAGTAGATCATGAGCGTAAAAACGGATTATGGTTTGTTGGAGAAGGAACGTTACCTGCTTACCAAGTATCAGACGTTGTTAAAGGTATGGAGGCTAACACTGATGTTTTAGTTAGAACTCAAATACTTAATGAAGAAGGTGAGAAGACTATCTTATCTAGAGCAGAATCTTTAAAGCAAATCAAAAACAACGGTAAAGCTGTTGTGCAAGGTGCAAACCTTCAAGTTAACGAATACGGTTCACCATTATTCGCAGATTTCTTTTTCTTTATAACAGGATTTCACGGATTTCACGTTGTATCGGGTATTGTTTTAAACATCATTATTTTCTTTAATGTTGTTTTAGGAACATACGAAAGACGTAAGAGTTACGAAATGGTTGAGAAAGTTGGACTTTACTGGCACTTTGTAGATTTAGTATGGGTATTTGTATTTACATTCTTCTACCTAGTTTAATAAAAATAGAAAAGACATATCATGGCAGACGCACATAAATTAGAAATATTTAGAGGTTTAGTAAAGTTTAAATCTAACACTCAAAAAATCTGGGGAGTATTAATCTTATTATCTATTATTACAGCTGTAGAGGTTGTATTAGGTATCTATAAGCCATCATGGGGAGCTAGTATGGTTTTAGGGATGAAACTATTAAATTGGATCTTTATTATACTTACAATAGTAAAAGCATATTATATCACTTGGGATTTCATGCACATGCGTGATGAATTACCAGGATTAAGACGTGCGGTAGTATGGACAGCTATTTTCCTGATCTGTTACTTAGTCTTTATCTTATTACAAGAAGGTGGTTACGTTTTTGACGTATATGACAAAGGATTTATCAAAAGAGATTTCTAGATTGAAATCAATATAATATATAGTTAAAAAGGTGGTTTATTAAAGCCACCTTTTTTATTTTTGTATTTTAAAAAACACCGCAAGTATTATGGATAAAAAGAATGTAAAAAAAGGTATTGTTTTAAGTGTTTTGTTTTTTCTTCCTGTTATCTTTTTATTGTTTTTGTATCCATCTACAAACAATTACAATCCATTAGAAGTAGTTAAAAATAATGTGTTAGACATTCAAAATTTAACGTCAGCAAATACAGATGTTCAATTAGAAGATCATATTACTGTATTAACTTTTTTAGGTAAAGATCCAGAAGCCTTAGTTGTAGAGTGTTCTAATTTAAAAGAATTGATTTACGATAAGTTTCAAGGTTTCAAAAAATTTCAAGTTATTTCTCTGGTGTCTAAAGATGCAGAAGAAGCTGCCTCCAGGCTAAGAAAAGAGTTGACTAAATATGGGGAGCTTAAGTATTGGAAGTTTGTTCAGTTAGATGATTCTGATACCAGAAAAATGTTTAATAGTTTACGCACTAGTGAAGTGTTAGATTTTAACTTAGCCACAAGCAAAGCTTTTATAATTGATAAAGAACTAAACCAACGTGGACGTTTAGATAGTCGTACTAAAATTGAAAAGGAAAAAGGGAGAGAAGCTTATCCGCTTACAGCATATAATGCATCAGAAGTATCAGAGCTTAAAAATATAATGGGTGCTGATGATTTACGTGTGTTGTTTACAGAGTATAGACAAAAACGTAAAGGTGAGTTTAACTCAGCTTCAAGACGTGCAGACGATTTAAAAGGAGACACAAAATAATATAGGGACAATGAGCAAAAAAGCAAATTATTCGTACATAGGGATTTCATTTATTATTTTATTATTTGGTATTATTTTCGTGCCAAGAATAATAGAACGCATAAATAGTGGCGATATTAGTCGCACTGATGAGAGTAGAAGTGAGGGCTTGGTTGTTAATGGTAAGAAAGCAGTTAAAGGTAAATCTGATTTAGAGTATTTGATTATTAACGGGCAACGTAAAAAAGTCCCTGAATTTAGTTTTACGGATCAAGATGGTAAAACCATTACTAATAAGGACTATTTAGGGCAAGTGTATGTTGTTGATTTCTTTTTTACAACGTGTCCAACGATTTGTCCTAGAATGAGTAAAAACTTGGCTCTTATTCAAGATGCATTTAAAGATAACTCAGAATTTGGTATTGCATCATTTAGTATTAATCCAGAAAATGATACACCAGAAGTTTTAAAAGCATACGCTGCAGATTACGGCGTAACTAGTGCTAATTGGCATTTATTGACTGGTGCAAAAGAAGCTATTTATAAGTTATCAAATATTGGATTTAATATTTTTGTTAATATCGAAAACTTTGAGCATTCAGGAGATTTTGCCTTAGTAGATAAAGAAGGTTATTTGCGTTCTAGAAAGGACGGTTTTGGTAATCCAAAAATCTTTTACAAAGGTGTGATAAGTGAACAAGAAAAAGTTGATGAAGATGGTAATGAACAAGAAATTACAGCTTTAAAACAAGACATTGCAAAATTATTAAACGAGTAAACTGTTACGTTATTCTGACTATTTTCAGGATTCCCTAAACTTATAGATATGGCTAATTTAGAAAACATACAAAACGAAAAAAAATATAATAAGTGGATTGTTGCATTGTCAATAGTAATTCCAATTGCGGTTGCGGTTCTATTTAATGTAAAATTAAGCGATTTTGGGTTTAATGTAGCGCCTCTAACTTTTTTGCCTGCTATATATGCTGCTATTAACGGTTTAACAGCAATCCTTTTAGTGCTTGCATTTTTAGCTATTAAAAAGAAGAACATCGTGCTTCACAAAAAATTAATGACAACCGCAATTGGTTGTTCTGTCGTTTTTTTACTAATGTATGTAGCGTATCACATGACTAGCGATTCTACTAAATTTGGTGGAGAAGGTGCTATTAGAACCGTTTATTTTATTATTTTAATAACACATATTGCATTATCAATTGTTGTTATTCCTTTTGTATTAATAACGTATGTAAGAGCAATTACAAATAATATAGAACGTCATAAAAAAATAGCCAGAATAACGTTTCCTTTGTGGTTATATGTAGCAGTAACAGGTGTTATTGTGTATTTAATGATTTCGCCTTATTATATTTAAAATGAAAACTAAAATTTTAAGTCTTGTGTTTATTCTAACAGCTGTTCTTACTAGTTCAGCACAATGTGCTATGTGTAGAGCTGTTTTAGAAAACGAAGATGGTCAGAAGGCTGCTAAAGGTATAAATGACGGTATTGTGTATTTGATGTCTATTCCATACATATTAGTTTTTGGTTTAGGTTTCTTTATATATTGGAAATTTTTTAGGACTAAAAAGCAATAGTTACAGCTCAAAATCAACATTTAACATAAATTTTCGATAAATGTTGTAACAAATTCCATCCTTTGTAGTCTAATTGATATTGAGTTACTAATCAATCAAAAAACCATCATTATGCTCAAAATAAACAAACTGCACAAGTCGTATCCAATTGGTGATTCTAGTCTTCATGTTTTAAAAGGAATAGACTTATCTGTTGAAGAAGGAGAAATGGTGGCAATCATGGGGTCTTCTGGTTCAGGAAAATCAACATTACTAAATATTATAGGAATGTTAGATGAAGCTGATGAAGGGGAATACATTTTAGATAATGTACCCATCAAAGATCTTACTGAGAAAAAAGCAGCCATTTATAGAAATAAGTTTTTAGGATTTATCTTTCAATCTTTCAATTTAATAAATTACAAAAACGCTTTAGATAATGTGGCTTTACCATTGTATTATCAAGGCTTAAAGCGAAAAGAACGTATTGAAACAGCTTTGTTTCACTTAGAAAAAGTAGGTTTAAAAGATTGGGCGCACCACTTACCAAAAGAGTTGTCTGGAGGTCAAAAACAACGTGTCGCTATTGCAAGAGCATTGGCAGCAAATCCTAAATTATTATTGGCTGATGAGCCAACAGGAGCTTTAGATACAAAAACCTCTCATGAGATTATGGCTTTTATCCAATCTTTAAACGATGAAGGCAAAACAATCTTAATGGTAACGCATGAGGAGGATATTGCAAGCATGTGTAAACGTATTGTACGTTTAAAAGATGGTGTAATAATGGAAGACGCTTTTGTACAACAAGTAAGAGCTTCGGAATATGTTTGATAGAGACCTTTGGCGCGAGATTTTTCAAAGTATTAACATGAATAAAACCAGAACGTTGTTATCTGGTTTTACAGTAACCTTTGCTATTTTGTTATTTGCGTTGCTTTTTGGTATTACAAATGGATTATTAAATACGTTTGATAGTGCTTTTGTAGACGATGCTAAAAACTCAATATTCATTAATTCAGGAAGAACTTCAAAAGCCAGTAATGGTTTGCAAGCAGGACGACAAATTCAGTTTGAAAATAAGGATCAAAAATGGATAGAAGAGGAATTTGATGGGAAAGTGCAATACATTACTTCAAGAATTTATATAAACGTTACTGCTACTTTTAGAAACGAAAAAAGTAGTTACAGTGTTCGTGCGGTAAACCCTGATCATCAGTTTTTAGAAAATACTAAAGTTACTTATGGTCGTTATATAAATGAATCTGATATTAAAAACAAAACTAAAGTGGTTGTTATTGGTCGTTTAGTGGAGGAGGATTTGTTTCTAAAAACTACAGCGATTGGAAAATATGTAAACCTTAACGGAATACAATATAAAGTTGTTGGTATTTTTGAAGATGATGGTGGAGATAATGAGGAACGTTACATTTATATGCCTGTATCTACAGCGCAACAAATTTATGGTAACAATGACCATATAGATCAAATTAACTTGACTTATAATCCAGATATGGATTTTGATGCGGCTATTGGTTTTAGTAATCTATTGACAAGAAAACTTAAAGACCGTTTTATGGTGTCTCAAAATGACCAACGTGCCATTAGAGTACGTAATTTGGCTAACGAATCTAAAGCGGTAGACCAAATGACTTTTATTTTAGGGATTCTAGTATTGGTTATTGGTTTTGGTACTTTAATAGCCGGAATTGTTGGGATTAGTAATATCATGATTTTTATAGTTAAAGAACGTACTAAAGAAATAGGAATACGTAAAGCTTTAGGAGCTTCGCCTAGTTCTATTGTCTTGATCATCCTTTTAGAATCTATTTTAATTACCATTATAGCTGGCTTTTTAGGCTTGTTTTTAGGTATGGGAATCTTAGAGTTAATAGGTCCTAGTTTAGAAGACTATTTTATAAAGGACCCTTATGTTAGTATAAACCTTGTAATTGGCGCAACATTCACGCTTATTATTGCAGGAGGTTTAGCAGGTTATTTACCAGCTAAAAAAGCATCGAAAATTAAACCAATTATAGCACTAAGAAACGATTAACTATGCGATTTTTATTAGAGAGAGATACTTGGCAGGAGGTTTTTGATAGTTTGGGTAAAAACAAACTTCGAACAGCATTAACTATGGTTGGTGTTTGGTGGGGAATTTTATTACTTATCGTTTTATTAGGGTCTGCACGTGGGATTGAAAACTCATTCAATAGATTGTTTGGTAGTTTTGCTACTAACAGTGTGTTTGTGTGGGCACAAAGTACAAGTAAGCCTTTTAAAGGCTTTCAAGAAGGTAGACAAGTGCAACTTAAAATAACAGATGCAAAAAAAATTGAAGATAACGTAGAAGGCATTGAGTTTGTGGTACCTAGAAATAGAAACCAAGCGTTGGTTATTCATGATTTTCTGTCTGGAAATTTTAGTGTAAGTGGTGATTATCCATTGCTTGATCAGGTTCAGAAAAAGAAAATGATTCAAGGTCGTTTTATTAATCAAACGGATATTGACGAAAACAGGAAAGTCGTGGCTATTTCGGAAGAAATATACAAACAACTTTTTGAGAAAGATGCCGAAATGATTGGGGAGTACATTCAACTTAATGGAATGAATTTTAAGATCGTGGGTATGTTTGAAACGGGAGGTAATATGGGACCGTCGGATGACATGAATATTCCGTTTACCACTTTTCAGCAAATCTATAATATGGGAGGTAATATTGGTTGGATGATGATTACTGGTAAACCTGAATATGATATTTCTCAAATTGAAGCAGATGCCAAATTGATTTTAAGAAACTTAAATAAAGTCCATCCCGAAGATAATCGTGCGTTTGGAAGTTTTAACCTTGGTAAAGAGTTTGAGAAAATTACTGGGTTTTTAACAGGGATGCAGTTTCTAACATGGTTTGTTGGTATTGCAACATTGTTTGCAGGTGTATTTGCTATTGGAAACATCTTATTGATAACCGTTAGAGAACGTACAAAAGAGATAGGGGTGCGTCGGGCACTTGGTGCAACACCTTTTGAGATAAAAAGACAAGTAGTATTAGAAGCTGTGTTTATTACATTAATAGCCGGTTTAATAGGTATTATTACTGGAGGATTAATTTTGATGTTAGTAGATACCCTCTTTGGTCAAGGTCCAGAAGCGGTGTTGGTAAATGCATCAGTATCCATATCTATAGTTTTTATAGCATTAACAATTTTAATAGTTTTAGGAACATTAATAGGATTAATACCAGCATTTAAAGCAACAAGTATTAAGCCAATCGATGCCTTAAGAGAAGAGTAATTTAAGTAGTATAACAAACCAATAAATATATAAAGTCAACCAAGAAAACTATAAATAAAATGAAAAAAACAATAAAAATAATTGTAATTCTTGCTTTGGTAATAGCGCTTGTCATGGTGTTAAAGTATTTTAAAGATTCTAGTTCAAAATCGGTTGAAGATTTTAAAACTGCAACACCTTTTTATACTTCAATTAATACTAAAACTGTTGCCACAGGTAAATTAAATCCTGAGGAAGAAGTAGAACTTAAACCACAGATATCAGGGATTATTGACAAAATCCTTGTAGAAGAAGGAGATGTAGTTAAAAAAGGAGATGTTATCGCTAAGATTAGGGTTGTGCCTAACGAGCAGAGTTTAGTAGGAGCAAGTAGTCAAATTTCTAGTGCTAAATTGTCTTACAATAATTCTAAAACAATATACGATCGTAATAAAACCTTATTTGATAAAGGTGTAGTTTCAAGACAAGATTTTGAGAACAGCGAGTTGGCTTTAAATCAAGCGCAAGAGACGTTAAGTCAAGCACAAAATAATTATCAAATTATTAAAAGAGGATCGTTGTCTGGTGGTGGATCTGCCAATACTAATATTATAGCACTTATACCTGGTACTGTACTAGAAATTCCGGTACGTGAAGGGGACCAAGTCATTGAAAGTAATAATTTTAATGCTGGGACAACTATTGCGACTATTGCAGACATGAGTAAGATGATTTTTGAAGGTAAAGTAGACGAAGCAGAAGTTGGTAAGTTAGAGGAAGGTAAAGACATTAAAGTTATCTTAGGTGCCATTAACGAAAAAGTGTTTCCAGCAAAATTAACCTTTGTAGCGCCTAAAGGTATGGAGGAAAATGGAGCAGTTCAATTTACTATAAAAGCAGATGTAACTGTGGAGCCATCAACTAAAATTAGAGCTGGTTATAGTGCTAATGCTGAAATAGAAATGGAAAGCAGAGATAGTACTTTGGTTATAAAAGAATCTTTACTACAGTTTAATAGAATTACAGAAAAGCCATTTGTTGAAATTGAAAAGGAAGATGGTAAATTTGAAAAGAAAGATGTAGAATTAGGATTGTCTGATGGGATTAATGTCGAAATCAAGGATGGTGTTGAAGAAGGTGATAAAATCAAAGTTTGGAATAAAGCTTCAAAAGAGGATAACGATGAAGACGAAGACTAATATGAAACAGATAACGTATTTATTTTTGCTGTTAATAGGTTTTTCAGCAACAGCGCAAGACAAAAAATGGACATTACAAGAGTGTGTAACGCACGCTTTAGAGAATAATATATCAGTTTTACAAGGTCAAAACACGTTGTTATCAAATGAGCAAGACATCATTGCTTCAAAAGGACAGTTTTTACCAACCGTAAGTGGTAGTGCAGGACATAGTTTGTCTTTAGGTAACACAGAAATATTTCCGGGACAATTTGTTGATAGAACGTCTAACAGTACAAGCTTTAGTGTGTCAGCTAACCAAACAGTGTTTAATGGATTTAGGTTAACTAATTTATACAAGCAGTCTCAATTAAGTTTAGAGACTAATAGATTAGAATTGAATAGAATTAAGGATGATATATCTTTAAATGTAGTTAATGCTTATTTAAATGTATTGTTTAATATCGAAAATCTTGAAATCGCTGAAGCACAGTATGGATTTACAGAAAAACAGTTAAAACAGGTACAAGATTTAGTGGACGCAGGTGTGCAACCTCAAGCTAATATTTATGATGCACAGGCAACTTTAAGTAGAGATTTACAAAGTGTAACTGTGGCTCAGAATAATTATGATATTTCATTATTAACGTTATCTCAACTATTACAAGTGCCTTATAAAGGTTTTGATGTCCAGGTAATTGAGGTTAATGATCCGTCTGCAGAATTAATGTATGATGATGCTACCCCTATTGTAGCGTATGCATTGGCTAATAGATATGAGGTTAAAGTTGCTGAAAAGAATATTGAAAATGCAGAATTGTCTACAGATATTTCAAAAAGTGGATTTTTACCATTTATTTCAGTAGGTTACGGGTTTGGATCTAATGTGTTTTATACTAACTTAATTCAAACTGAAAACACGTTTTTTAATCAGTTAAACGATCAGAAAGCGCATAGTTTTAGATTAAACATTAGCATTCCGATTTTTTCTCAATTTCAGAATAAAACCAATGTTGCTAAAGCAAAAATACAAGAAGAGAATGCTAAGTTAAGTTTAGTGCAAACTAAATTGTCTTTAGAGGCTAATGTGCAACGTGCATTTACAGATGCAAAAGCAGCTTTTAGATCTTATGAAGCAGCTAAAGTAAGCCTTGAAGCGCAAAATATTGCATTTCAAAATGCACAAGAGCGTTATAATATTGGGGCTATGAACGCATTTGATATAGAGCAAACAAGACTGCGTCTAGTAAACGCTGAAGCGTCTTTAGTAAATGCTAAATATGATTTTATTTTTAAAACAAAAGTGCTAGATTTTTATCTAGGTAAACCAATAACAGAATAAAAGTGGCGTATATATTAAATATAGAAACTTCAACTACAAACTGCTCAGTCTCTCTTTCTAATAAAGGGGAGACTTTGGTGTTAAAAGAAGATTATGGTAATGGGTATTCTCATGCAGAAAAACTGCATGTCTATATTGAGGCTGTTTTAAAGGAAGCAAATATTACTTCAAGTCAATTAGAAGCTATTGCGGTAAGTAAAGGTCCTGGGTCTTATACTGGTTTACGTATTGGTGTTTCGGCAGCAAAAGGATTGGCCTACGCTTTAAATATCCCCTTAATATCAATATCTACTCTAGAAGCATTAGCGCATCAAGTAAGTGCTGATTCAGGTTGTATTGTACCTATGCTTGACGCTAGACGATTAGAAGTCTATTCTGCTATATTTGATAAAGATTATAATGTAGTACGAGCTATAGAGGCTCAGATATTGAATGAAAGTGCTTTTGAGAAAGAGCTAGCTTCTGGTAAGGTTTACTTTGTTGGAGACGGTGTAGAGAAAACAAAAATACTTTTAAATAGCCCTAATGCTATTTTTATTGAAAACAAGTTGCCGTCTGCAGATCAAATGAGCGCTTTAAGTTTTAATAAGTATAAAAAAAGCGACATCGAAGATGTCGCCTATTTTGAGCCTTATTATTTAAAAGATTTTGTTGCAATAAAATCTAAGAAATAAATTATTACTTGCTATCTTTTCTAAGCTTTTCAATATGTTTGAAAACCTTTATAAGATCTTCCTCTTTTTTTAATTTGATTTTTTCACTTTTAATAAAGCTTAAAATCGCTTCTTTTTCTTGAGGAAATAAATTAGCAAATTCTTTATTTTTTTTCGGAATTTTGTTAGCAGTTAAATCATTTACTTTTACAAAATACTCATCACTACTTTTTACATATTTAGCTGGTTTATCTTTATGATATGTTGTTTTAGCAATTTCTTTTTCTTTTACAAAAACTGTTTGTTTTTTTAATAGAAAAAAATCACCGCTAGTATTTAATACCTCGAAGAATCCAGTCTTAATATTCTCTTTATCGTCTACATACTTGGAATTGATATAATTTTCTCCCGTCAGCATAGTTACAATTATGGTACCTCCATATTTATTTAAAGCATACGACGTATTATTCGCTCCTTGCACCTCTATATCATCATTATAAGCATTGTATCTTACGTTGAATAATATATTAGGATGCGTAGATAATTTTGCCTGTTGATAATTTTCGTAAATGTATTTAGAACCTTCGATATTTGGGTTCTCCTCTCTTTCAGCTGTATTCATTCCCATGTCACGACTAAAAGTGCGTTCTGGTATAAGAACAACTTGTTGTGAAATAGCCTGAAAGCTAAAAAGAGAAACAATACCGGTTAATAATAAAATTGATTTTTTCATAATTATTGGTTTAAGTTAATATATATAGTTAGCATCAAGAATTATACCGTTATATTAAATAACTAGCTTTATTTTTGTATTTCTACAGCATGAGGATAAGGTATTTCTATTCCTGCAGCATCTAATGCTTCTTTTGTTTTTTCAGTTGTTTCAAAATAAACAGCCCAATAGTCTTCTGCTTTACACCAAGGTCTAACCGCGAAATTAACAGAGCTATCTGCTAATTCCATTACGTTTACCGTAGGTTCAGGCGTATTTAATACTTTAGGGTTGTCTTTTAAAACTTGCATTAATACAGATTTTGTTTGCTTAATGTCAGAGTCATAACCAACTCCAAAGACTAAGTCTACACGTCTTGTGCCTTCAGTAGAAAAATTAATGATATTACCATTTGATAAAGATCCATTTGGTATTATAATTTCTCTGTTTGATAGACCTGTTAATTTAGTAGTAAAGATTTGTATTTCTTTAACAACACCAACTTCACCTTGAGCTTCAATTAAATCACCAATTTTAAAAGGCTTAAATAACATGATTAAAACACCTCCTGCAAAATTACCTAATGATCCTTGTAGAGCAAGTCCAATGGCTAAACCAGCTGCAGCTAGAATTGCGGCAAAAGAAGTTGTTTCAACACCTAAGGTACCTAATACAACTACAATTAATACGATTTTTAATACCCAGTTAAGTAGGTTTAATAGAAATTTTTGAAGACTTTCATCATAATTTTTTAAAAGCATTAATTTTTTTAAAGCTTTAGTAATTTGCTTAATAACAAAAGCTCCAATAATCCATATTGCAATTGCAGCTAATAATTTAGGCGCATAGTCTATAATAACTTGCGTGCCCTTATCAATCCATTTTTGTAAATTCATTCTGTATATTCTTAGTTTTGAGCAAATATAGATATAAATGAGAAAATCTTAGTTTTAGGTAGGATAACTTTAACTTTACTTGTTATACTGTTAACTATCATAATATAGTCTTGACTATTTGTCTAAACTATTAAGTTTTAATATCCTTTTTTGATTAGTTAAATGACTTAGTAATCAGATTTTTTAGTCATTATTTTAGTATACTTGTAATGTAATACTTTGTTAAACCCTCTTATATAAAGAAATGAAGAAATTTCTACTAATTATTGCTTTTTTTGGAGCTCTTTTTACTGCACACTCTCAAGATGTAGTTATGCAAAACGGAACATTTACCCAATGTTCAGGTGTTTTTTCTGATTCAGGAGGGGTGACTTCTAATTATTCAGATGGAGAAAATTTTGTTATTACTTTTTGTCCGGACAGTGTGGATCAGTTTGTTCAATTAGAGTTTACAGCGTTTAGCACACAATTGGTAGCGGATGTTATGACTATTTATGATGGAGATGATACTTCGGGTGCTGTTTTAGGAACCTTTTCAGGAGGGACTACTAATCCGGGAACTATTTCGGCATCGCCAACAAGTACTACAGGGTGCATAACAATTTCATTTGTTTCGGATGCAGCTGCAAATACTAATACAACAGGTTGGTCGGCAAATATTTCTTGTTTACAGTCTTGTCAGACAATAACACCAACTATTGATAGTACAAACCCAGTTGCTGATACTACAGGAATTGTTCAAGTTGCTTTAGGTGGCGTGGTTAGTTTTGATGGAAGTGCTACTTTTTCTGATGATAATACAGGTGCTATTTACAGTTGGAATTTCGGAGATGGTTTTACGGATTTAGGAGAATCAGTAGCTCACACATTTAATAGTTTGGGTCTGTATACAGTAACTTTTACAGCAACGGATACCAATCCAACAGGGTGTTCTAGTTCTGCCTCAATACAAGTTCAAGTTTTAAGTCCATATATAGATGTGGATCAAACCACTTATACTGTTCCAGAATTAGTAGAAGATGTTTTAATTAATAGTGCCTGTGCTAGTGTTTCAAATATAAACTGGAGTACAGGAACCAATTTTGGAGACGTTAATGGTATTGGGTATTTTACAGCTATTCCCGGTGCATTTGCTTTTGAGGCAGGTATTGTTTTAAACTCTGGAGATGCTATGGAAGCAGAGGGCCCTGAAACTGGTGTGCAAAGTAGTGGAGGAGGTTCTTGGCCTGGAGATAGTGATTTAGAAGCTGCTATTAATACTGATTTAGATGGTGTGGCAGGAGATGATTTACCTGCAGGTTTTTCAACAAATGCTTCTTATATTGAATTCGATTTTGTGCCAATAGCAAATAGTATAAGTTTTGATTTTTTGTTTGCTTCGGATGAGTATGGTGGTTTCCAATGTAGTTTTTCTGATGCATTTGCTTTTTTATTAACGGACTTAACAACTACAACAACAGTTAACCTTGCTGTAGTACCAGGTACAACAGATGTTGTTTCTGTATATACCGTAAGAGATAATGCTTTTGATCCTAGTTGTTCTTCAGAAAATCCTGCATTTTTTGATTCTTTTTATGGAGCAGGTGGACAACCAGCAGCAAATTCACCAATTGATTTTAGGGGATACACTGTTGCTATGACTGCTTTTGCTAACGTAATACCAAACAATAATTATAGGATTAAACTTGTAGTCGCAGATGATGGTGGAAGTGGAGGTAATGATACAAGCTATAATTCGGCTGTTTTTCTAGGAGCAGGAACTTTCAATTTAGGAGGAGATTTAGGGGATGATGTTACAATAGGAGCAGGTACGGCAATTTGTAGTGGTGGAGTAATACCATTAGACACTAACCTACCAACTGCCTCTCATACTTGGTATTTAGATGGAGTTGTTATTGCTGGAGAAACATCGTCTACGTTGGATGCTATGATATCGGGTGTTTATAGTGTAGATGTAGTGTTTTCTGCAACTTGTCAAGCATCAGACTCGGTTTTAATTGAATTTATTTCCGGTCCGACGGTACAAAATACAATTGATATTGTTGAGTGTGATAATGCTACAGGACCAATTAATTTTGATTTGACTGTAAATGACACAGAAGTAATTGGTGCGCAGACAGATGTATTTGTTAGTTATCATACACTTTTAGTAGATGCGCAAAACGATGCAAACCCTATTGTTGATCCTGCAAATTATGTTGGTTCTGGAGTATATCCTGAAACCATTTATGTTAGAATAGAAGATCTTGCTTCTCAAACGTGTTCAGATACAGAAGCGTTTACTTTAGATGTTATTACAACGGTATTAAACCAAGCTCCAGATCTGGAAGTCTGTGATGATTTATCCAATGATGGCGTTGAATTTTTTGATTTAGAATCTCAAACGGTTCCTGTTTTAGGTACTCAGCTAGCTACAGACTTTAATGTGACTTATCATAATTCTTTCGCAGATGCAGATGCAGATATCAATCCATTAACAAGTCCTTACAGTGGTAGTGATGGCGAATTTATTTTTGTAAGACTAGAAAGTGCTTCAGATGCTAATTGTTATTCTGCTAATCAATTACCAAATGGTGGTTTTACACTTATCGTGAATGCTAATGCAGTTGCGATACAGCCAATGGATTTGACGTCTTGTGATGACCCAACCGAAGATGGTTTTGAGGTGTTTGATTTAACAGCTCAAGAAACTACTATTTTAGGAGGACAAGATCCTTTAAATTATACGGTAACTTTTTATGAAGATATGGCAGATGTTATAACAGAAGCTAATCCAATTTTAAATCCGGGAGCTTATCAAAATACGACAGCTTCTCAGCAAACAATATATGTTAGAGTTAATGATAATAGCAATTCTACATGTTATGGCTCTACAACTTTTGATTTAATTGTAAATCCATTACCTACTGTGGCAATACCAACATCATTAACAATTTGTGACGATGGTACGCCTGATGGATTAGCATCATTTAACTTAAGTCTTAAAAACAACGAAATAAGTGGAGGTAACCCTGCATACGCAGTAAGTTATTATTTAACACAAGCGGAAGCAGATTCAGGGACTAATGCATTAGCAATACCTTAC